>JAHFAO010000157.1 GCA_023250515.1 Deltaproteobacteria bacterium
TTATGCAACTGGGCCATAACCAGGACCTCCCTTTTTGGTCCCGATTATGGCTTTCAAAGGAGTTCACTTTTAAATTTTAAATCCGCTAAAAACGGTTCACTTTTAATTCTTAAATGGCACATCGCTGGTTATCCTTGACAGCGGACAAATAAAGGGCATAGGCTTTGGTCGAAGCGGCGCTAGGAAGGGAGAAAAAATGCTTATTTTAAAACGCTTGGGCTCAGTTGCTGTACCTTTCCTTGTTTTGTTTCTTAGCATCCTCGGTCATCCTGCCTTCTCCGCTTCCCTACCCAAGTCCACAGAGGAGATGCTCAAAAAACTCAAGCTTGATCCTGCCATTCTCTCGGACATTGACAAAGAACTCCAGGTGCCAAAAGGCTGGATCGACGGAGCTAAAAAAGAAGGCAAGCTGCGTCTCTTCTCAACCATAGATCCGCCCCAGGCTGAAGTCCTCTTCCGGCCTTTCAAAGAGCGCTATCCGTTCATCGCTATGGAATACTCCCGCGCAAGCCACGAGGACCGCGCCATCAGGACCTTGGTGGCCTTTAAGAATAAAAGGTTCGTCACTGACATACTCACTGGCCTTGGGGGAAGCTTTTTCATGTACAAAGAGGAAGGTGCCCTGGAGGATATGAGAAACATTCCCAATCTGAAGAACAACCCGGAGGGAACGTTCGATCCCGAGGGGCTCTGGGTCGGCATGCATCTGCGCTATTGGTGCATGGCTTACAACACCAAACTGGTGAAGAAAGAAGCTCTCCCGAAAAGGTGGGAGGATCTGCTGACCAATCCACTATGGCGCAATGGCAATCTGGCTCTGGGGAACCGGCCGCAGCTTTGGGCCCTGGTTGTATGGAAGGTCAAGGGGGAGAAATGGGCCAAGGACTTTCTCACGAAACTATTTACCGAAGTGAAACCGCAGCTCCGTAGAGAAGGGATGAACGCCATGTTAGAGCTAACCGCTGCGGGTGAATTTTACGCTAATGTCCCGGCTGCGGAATACCGGGTCTATCAGAAAACTCTGGACGGCGCCCCTGTAAGCTACACCTGTCCTGAGCCGGTGCCGGCTGCGGTTTCGGAGATGGGGATCCTGAAGGGCGCGCCGAATATCAATGCCGCCCGTCTCTTTATCAACTGGTTTCTAAGCAAAGAAGGTCAAATCGCCCAATACCTCTCCGACTTCGCCCCGCCGGTCCATAAGGATTTACGGCGCAAGGAATTTCTCCCTTTTGCCGATCAGATTTTGGGGAAACAGGCTGGTTTTAGAGACCCGGCCATTGAGCTGGAGGTCCAGCCGAAATTGTTAGAGTTTTGGGATGATCTCTGGCTCCGGAGCGGCGGAAGGCGGCGCGGAAGATAGGAAAGATGCGCGCCCCGTCTCGATTCCACTTCTGGCAGCACGGGGTATTCTTTCTCGTCCTCTTTCTGGTACTTGCCCCTCTCTTTTTTCTCATCCTGGGTAGCTTCAGCACTGCCCGTCTCCCTACAGATTTTTCTCTCTCCACCATGGGAGTGGTCAATTACCTCAAGGTCTATGGTGACCCTGGGACCTACGAACTCTTCACTAATACTATAATCTATGTGGCCGGGAGCGTGGCTGTGGGGATCAGCCTGGCAGTCTCTTTGGCGTGGCTGGTGGAGCGCACCAACATGCCTGGGAAGATCTGGGTCTATGCCGGCGTACCCATGACCTTGGCTGTGCCCGGGATGCTGCAGGCGATGGCATGGGTCCTGCTCCTAAGCCCGCGTATCGGCTTCATCAACAAGATCCTTAAGGAGTTTTTCGGCCCGGAAGCCCCCACCATCAATATTTACTCCCTTGGCGGCATGATCTTTCTTGAAGGCATAAGACTCGTGCCCACAGCCTTTCTGATGCTCGTCCCCCTCATGCGCAGCATGGACCCCGCCCTGGAGGAGGCGGCAGCGGTCTCCGGGGCTAAACCCATCTCCACCGCACGAAAGATTACGCTCCGCCTTCTCGCCCCTGGGTTGGCCGCCGTGATGATCTATCAGGGGATGACTGCTCTTGAGGTATTTGAGATCCCTGGCATCCTCGGCCTTCCAGCGGGCATCTATGTCTTTAGTACCAAGATCTACGCCATCGTTCGCTCTGCCACCTTCCTGCCGGTTTATGGTCAGGCGAATGCGCTGGCCATGGTTTACCTAGTGATTGCGGTAGTGACGACCTATTTTTACACCCGGATGATCGGTCGGGCGGAAAGATACACGATCATTACGGGAAAAGGGTATCGGCCGCGCGAAATGGACTTGGGGAGATGGAGGTATGCCGCTATTGGAATAGTTTTGCTCTTTCTCTTTCTCTCAATCGTCCTGCCCTTTCTAGTTTTTCTCTACACCTCATTTCTCCCCTATCTTCAAACCCCATCCTTGGATGCTCTAAAAGGGGTGACGCTCAAGAACTATCGTCTACTCGCCCAATACGGCGAGGTGGGCACGGCCCTGACAAATACAGTGGTCATGGTGGTGGCGACGGCAACCGCAACCACGCTGCTCTCTTTTTTTGTTTCTCTGGTGGTTGTCCGGAGCAACTTCTGGGGGAGGAAACTGCTCGATCAGTTAGCCTTCGTGCCCCATGCTATTCCGGGAATTGTCATGGGTATCGCCTTCTTTTGGGTTTTTCTCAAGTTAGATTTTCTCCCAATCTATGGGACCATCTGGGCCATCTCCATAGGCTTCACCGCCAATTTCCTCTCCTACGGCACCCGTTCCATGAATGCCTCGATCCTGCAGATCCATAAGGAGTTGGAAGAGGCGGCTTATGCCAGTGGCGCCCCACCTTGGCGCACGATGTGGCGGATCTTTTTTCCTCTCATGCTCCCCACGTTTGTCGGGCTCTGGATCTGGGTGGTGCTCCATGCGGTGCGCATCGCTGGCATGCCCTTGATCCTCTATGAGGGGCCAAAGAACCAAGTCCTGGCTATTCTTATTTGGAACATGTGGGACGAAGGCTATGTGGGAGCTGTGGCTGCCATTGGAACCTTATTGATGATCACCCTCCTGCTTCTCACGGTTGTGGTCCGCCTCGCCGGTTTTCGCAGACACGCCGTTCAGGTGGTCGGGTCGTGATCCGCGTCCGAAACCTCCAGATGAGTTATAGCACGGATCGAGGTGAGGTCCGTGCCGTGCGCGGAATTAGTCTGGAGGTGCAACAGGGACAGTTCTACACGCTGCTCGGCCCGAGCGGCTGCGGTAAGACGACGACGCTACGCTCCGTCGCCGGGCTGGAGATCCCCCAAGAAGGGGAAATTTTCATCGGTGATGATCTCGTCTTTTCCTCTCACCGAAGGATCTCCGTCCCGCCCTATCAGAGAGACATCGGTATGGTCTTTCAATCCTATGCGATCTGGCCGCACATGAATGTATTCGAAAATGTCGCCTTCCCGCTGAGGGAAACGAAACGCAGATTCTCCAGGCAAGAGATGCGGTCAAAGGTGCTCGAAGCCCTCTCTCTAGTCCAACTCGACGGTCTGGAGGACCGCCCCGCGCCATTTCTCAGCGGCGGCCAACAGCAGCGGCTTGCCCTGGCCCGCGCCCTGGTAAAAGAACCCCGGGTCTTGCTCCTCGATGAACCACTCAGCAATTTGGACGCAAAGCTCAGAGAGGAAACCCGTTTCGAGATGCGCGAGCTGGTCAAGCGTCTCGGCATCACTACTCTCTACGTTACCCATGACCAGTTGGAGGCGCTCACGATGTCAGACATGGTCGCTGTGATGGACCAAGGCCGAATCGTTCAGGAGGCTCCTCCCGTCGAGATCTACCAATTTCCAGGCGAACGGTTTGTAGCCAATTTCATCGGCCTGACTAATTTTCTGGAAGGGCAGGTAAAGAAGGTAGGGCAGCCAGGAGAAGTAGAGACCTCCAGCGGCAGCCTCAAGTGCATGCTTCCCGATGGCGTGACTGTAGGAGAAGCAGTGGTCATTGTAATCCGCCCTGAAGATGTGAACCTATTCACCGGGCCATTCAATCAGAATGAAAACATCCTGCAAGGAAAGGTAGACGCGGTTACCTTCATGGGCGACACGCTGGAATGTCAGGTAGCCGTCGGCCCAAAGACGATGCGTATCAAGCTTCACCCCTCTGCCACTGTGGCACGTGGAGAAACCATCCGCCTGGAACTGCCCCCACGGCGCTGCCGCGCATTAAAGGGCTAAAGTTTCGAGTTTTAGGTTCCGAGTTTCAAGGTCTTCTATTTCTTCCCCGGTAGGTATTTTTTCAACAGAGGAGAGTCATAATTGGTCCGCTCAATTCCAGCCAGGTGGGCATAAAACTTTCCCAACGGCTTGCCGTTATGGTTGTACTTTGTCCCCATGTAGAGAAGCGGGTTCGAATCCTCACGATAAAGCTCACCTTCCATAGCGCCCTTGCGCACATGCGTGGCTAACACCTCTCCCACAAAAAGGTCCATCTCCTCATCAAAGGGGATCTGCTGAACCACCCGGTACTCCACGTTTCCAATCGCCTCACCGATCAACGGGACGGAGACCTTAGTGCCCTGGACCGGAGTGAGACCGCCAGCCTTCCACTTGTCCACATCCCTTCCGGAAACGGCGCCGGCCAAAACCACTATCTCCATCATCTTATCGGTCGGAGCGGCCATCACAAACTCGCCGCGCTCGAGCATAAACTGGTAGGTAAGCGTCCTCTTAAGAATAGCCACAACCATCCGCGAAGGCTCGAAGCCGGTGGGCGTAAACCACATGGCGGTAAGAAAGTTAATCTGATCTCTGGCCCCTCGGCTTACCACCAGGGCGGGAACCCGAATGGAGAAGGGTTTATTACCGTGCTCAGCGGGCTCAAACATATCAGGTTCTTTCCAGTCCATAAGATCTCACTTTCAGCGACTCTCTAGTTTTTCGAGGATATCTCCAGTTATCCTTCGTTGCAAATCCATAGTGGTCTAATCAACGCAGCAGGAAATTCGACGCTGGTCATTAGCGAAGAAAAAAGGCAAAAGTTGGAACATGGATTTCGAAGCTCCTATCATTGCGGGCATCATCATAACTTGATAAGGAGGGGTGCTCGTGAGAATCGGTATTGTCGGAGGTGGACCGGCAGGGCTCTATTTTGCCCTGCTAATGAAGAAACACAAACCGGCCCATGAAATCAGGGTCGTCGAGCAAAATCCGGCCGACAATACGTATGGATGGGGGGTGGTCTTTTCAGATCGGGCGCTCTCTTACCTGGAAGAGAGTGACCACGATTCGTATGTCGACATCGCCGATAGTCTTGAAATCTGGGACAAGCAAGCGATCGTCCATAGAGGGCAGAGGGTTGCGATCGAGGGAAGCATCTTCTCTGGAATCGCCAGAATCCAGCTTTTGCGCATCTTACAGGCACACTGCCAGCGCCTTGGCGTCAAGATCCAATTTGAAACGACGGTTACTGATTTAGAGGCTTTCTCGGATTGTGACCTCATTGTCGGGGCCGACGGTGTGAACAGCTTTATTCGGGAGGAATACTCTGCGCACTTTCAACCGTCGCTGGACGTGCGGTCAAACAAATACGTCTGGTACGGAACGAACCAGACGTTCGATGCGCTGACGTTGACCTTCCGAGAAAACCAAGACGGTGTCTTTGTCGCTCACTCTTACAGACACAGCAAGAAGACCAGCACATTCATAGTGGAGTGCAATGCGGCTACCTGGGCTAAGGCAGGTTTTGATTCGATGTCCGATGAAGAGAGCCGGTCGTATTGCGAAGAGCTCTTCAAAGACGACCTGGGCGGCCAGCCGTTGCTCTCGAACAAGTCCATCTGGATTAATTTCATTGTGGTGAACAACCAGCGCTGGAGCTATAAGAACGTCGTGTTGATTGGTGATGCCCTGCGCACGGTTCACTTTTCCATTGGCTCGGGCACAAGAACAGCGCTCGAAGACGCCATTGCCCTCTACCAAGCCTTCTCGGCGAATAGAGACGTTGCGATGGCTCTAAGAGAGTTTGAGGAAGCCAGAAAGCCGGTCGGCAGTCAGCTTCTTGAGATTGCACATCATAGCCTCATTTGGTACGAAAACTTCAGAGACAAGATGGGCCTTGACCCGATCCCCTTCGCCTACGATTACATGATGAGGGGCGGTAGGGTCGACCACGAAAAGCTGCGAGAGAGAGACCCTGAATTTATCGCCGCCTACGAGGCTTACAAGGGGAGGACTTAAGGCGAGTCTCAATTCAGGACAACAGACAGTTAGTTACACTTTCTCTCTTGCAGAAGAGTGCCACTGCCAGAGCAGAACTCCCAGAGAGAGGAGAGTAACCAACCACGCAAACCAATCGCCGAAACGGACATAGAGGCTCTCACCTTCCATAATTTCGACCTTGGCTGTCAACACCCCCGAGGAAAATGGCGGCAGGGTTCGACCAATTTCTCCTTTGGGATTGATTACGGTCGTCAGACCTGTATTCGTCACCCGCACCAAACTCCGGCGCGTCTCTATGGCCCGCCACTGAGAGAGCCGGGCATGCTGCCAGGGCGCGACCGTATCGCCAAACCAGGCATCGTTGGTAAGGTTCACGAGAAGGTTCGCTCCCTTCTCGGCGACAAACCGGCGCGCCAAAGCCGGCATCAAATCCTCGTAGCAAATAAGGGATGCCGCCTTAACCCCTCCAGGGAGATCCAGTGTGAGCGGCCCATCGCCTGGCGTAAAGCCATCGCCGATAGGGGGAAGACCAGGAAGCTTAGAGAGAGCAGCGGCAAAGGGGATGTATTCGCCAAAGGCGAGAAGGACCTGTTTGTGATAATAGCTCAACACGCGTCCCTCAGCATCGACCAGAAAGGCGCTATTGAAGGCTTTAACGCCAGGGGTAGCGGGTTTGCCACGAAAGCTCCTGGCGCCGAAGATGAAAGAGGTATCTGCCTGCAGCTCAGGAAGAACCTCCCGGGGGAGCTGGGCGATATTTTCCGGTACCCAAGCCTCCACTGCCGTTTCGGGCCAGATCACAAGACTCACACCCTGAATCTTCTTTGTAATCTCCTGGTAAGATTTGAGGTTGCGCTCTAAATAAGCGAGATTCCATTTTTCTCGTATATCGATACTCCCCTGAATCGCCGCCACACTAAGGGTACGGGCTGCCCGCATATCCGCATCAACGCTCTTGAGCCTGAGATGGCCGTAGAGGAGGGTAGCGATCAAAAGCGCACTCATGGCCGCCCCGACGCGAACGAGAGCCCTGGTTCCTGCCCTACGGGAGAAGATCGCAGCGTAAAGAGTTGTATTGACCCACACCAGAATAAAGCTGGTGCCGTAGGGTCCCACCAGATCGGCCGACTGAATAAGAAAGAGAAACTGAGACTGACTGTTGGCCAGATGCCAGGGAAAAAGATAGGGGAACCAAAACTCGATGGTAACCCAAAAGAGCGCAGGGAGAAGATGGAACGAGCCCAATCCGAATAGACGGACGAGCAGCGCGAAGAGTGCTAGAGGCAGGGCCGCATAGGCGGAAAAAACCAAAAATATCAGCTCGCTCGCTCCGTAGGGGAAGCCGCCGAAGACCCTGATCGTGTAGTCGAGCCAATAGAACCCAAAAATGTTAGCGACAACGCCCGCGAACCAGCCATAGAGAAAAACCTGGCGACGGCTCCCAGGCTGTCGCAACAACCAAAAGAGGGGAACAAAAACTATCCAGGTTAGTGGAAAAAGCACGGGGAAAAGGAAGGGCGCGGCCAAGAAAATCCCAGAGAGAAAAGCAGCGATCAATTTACTTGACATGTAAACTATTAACGTATAAAGAGTCTGGGGTGCAAGCTCTGAAAAATAGTCGTCAGGTTGAATTACCACGAAAGCGCGGAGGAAGAACAGAGACTAGAAGTTAGGAGGGGGACCATGCAGCGAGTATGGAGAGCATCTTTTCTGATTATACTTGAGTCCTTGCTGATTGTCTTATTGACAGCACCCGCGCAGGCGGCCTCCATCCTAGGCGAGGATCTGGAAAAGTTTCTTAAGGAGAGGGTCACATTCGGAGGCTTCGTTGAAAACGCTACGGGCCTTGCAGTGAGCCAGGGGGACCGACACTTCAACACCTCCAACCGTTTAGACATGCAACGGTTCACCCTTCAACCCGAG
>JAHFAO010000158.1 GCA_023250515.1 Deltaproteobacteria bacterium
ATCATTCGTCACTATTTTGCCGTTCCCATAAACCCTTTATTTGAAAAACAAGGACTTATGTCCCGCCAACAAGCCAAAAATGCCTAAAAATAATTTTCGAGCGTGGAAGTTCGGCTAAGTTGCGCCTGAGCCAAACACAGGAGCGCGATGAAACTATAGAGACAGCGACACAAAATAAGTGAAAATGCCATGGCCTTACAAGCTCCTGAAAATGTGATTTACATGCTTCGACGGGCTCAGCATGAACGGAAAATTATCAATCATTTCACCACTTCTTCCGTTCATGCTGAGCGTGGTCGAAGGGTGAACGGAGAGTTTTTCAACACTCTGCTTCGATCTACCCCGGACGGTCAGGTATCGGCCGGGGAATAGGGTTGCGGTAATCAGGATTCAGAGAGATATCGGTGGTCTTGCCGTCCATGAAAACCATCTCCACATCCTGTGTGGCCGAGATATTTTTTAAGGCATCTCCCCGGACTATGACGAGGTCTGCCACCTTGCCCTTTTCCACACTTCCATAGTCCTTTTCTCTTCCCCATGCCTCCGCGACATTCAGGCTTGCCGATTGAATCGCTTGCTGCAGGTTCAGACCGGCATCGATAAGGAGCTGCAACTCTACATGCACTGCATATCCCGGCAAAACGCTGTTGGGATCGGATCCGGAATGGAGCTTCCCCCCTGCAGCCACAAACCCGCGCACGAAATCCTGGACTTTCCTGTAGCCATCCATGAGTTGAGCGCGCTTGTCCGGTGAGGCGCCTTCATACATGGCGAAAAATTTCTCTGTGTCCCTAAGAATATACGTCGGGAGATAACGGAGACGGGGATCTTTCAGAAGGGCGATCTCCCGTTTCTTCATCTCAGAGGCCCGCGGGGAAAGTCCTCGAAACCAGGTTGCCCAGGTGGGGCTCCAGTGGACCTTCTTTTCCAACATGACCTTGATAATACGGTCGAACATTTCAGGTTCCATGTGGGTGTGGACCTCTGCGGTATTCACCTCCCCTTTCATGCGTGCCATGTCCAAATCCGCTTTCTTCTTAGGATCTCGGATCGAGGTATAAAGAACGGACCAGGAATGTTCGACTGATTGATAGCCGGCATCTGCGGCCGCAAAAATGTCGAGGGAGTGGCCGATCACCGGACGCCCCAGACGGTGGGCCTCCGCCGCCGCTGCCTTGGCAACTTCGGGCCTGAGACGCTCGATGAGCTTGATGCCGTCCACGCCCCTTTCTACCTGGGCACGCACGGCCTTCCTGACCTCCTCTGGAGTCTGAACGATGATGCTGCCCCGCTGCCGCCTCAGCGTTCCAGTCGCTTCAGGAGGCGGCCCATCTATGTGGTTCCCGGTGGCCCATAACCGCGGACCACGGATTGTACCCTTCCGGATTCCATCTCGCTGGGCAAGGATCCATTCAGTAGGATTATTGGAGATATCCGGACAGGTGGTGACGCCAAAGGCGAGGTATATCTCGCCCATCCAGTCCCGGTAGTGGCAGTGGCCGTCAATCAAACCAGGTAGAATCGTCTTTCCCTTTGCCTCTATCACCTCAGCCCCCTGGGGTAGAGAAATCTCGCTCCTCTTCCCGACCTCCCGAATCCTCCCCTCATGGATCACAATCGCCGCATCCGTCAGGGGAGGGCGACCGGTCCCATCGATCAGGGTTCCTCCCATGATGACGATCGGCCTGGTTTGCGCTGCCACATCGCCGCAAAGTGATAGAAAGAAAAATGCAAAGGCAACGAAGAAAATTCGCTCGACAACGTCAAACGCGTCATGGGGAAGAAAATGGCATTCGCAATTTATCTTTATGGCCATGGCTCTACCCTCCCGAACTAAAAGGGACTACCCTTATTGGTATAACTGCTTAAAGAGACCCTCGTTTTCCAATTCCTGTATCAGGCTGAGATCCATAAGATCTTGGGCCTTTATTCCTTTGGCATCGAGCCTGGAGAGCGTCATCTGGATCCCGAGTTCCATCGATTCAAGCCTGGGATATGGTCGCTCAGGGATCACCTCTCCCACATAAATGCGGTGGACAAACTCAAGCAGGGCAGGATCCGTTATCCGCATGGTCTTACCCAAGATCTCTATTGCCCTGCGCTTATCTTTCCTCGCCAAGGCAACAGCTTCGCAAATGGACCTAAGAAACGCCTTTACCCTATCTCTGGATTCCCTTAAGAAAAGAGGGGAGACGGCATAATCGGCACCGCCGCCCGTATAGATATTCAATTTCTTATAATCCGTAAGAACACGGAATTTCTTGTCCTGTCCCGTTTTTTCCAACTCAAAGATGCCTTCCGAGGTAACCGAGGCAGCAGAAACCTGTCCGGAAGTCAGGCTCTCCACTCGACGCCGGCCACCGCTGCCTAATGGGACCAGGGTCACGTCCTTCGCGGGATCCAATCCCAGCTTTGTCAGAATAAGACGGGTTATACGATCCGGGGTGCTTCCGGGGTCCCCCGTGCCTACCTTCTTGCCTTTTAAATCTTCAGCCTTGGCGATGGAAGGTTCTGCCAGAAACCTGAAGTAGTTGTATCCGGTATTGGCCACGATCACCAGGTCACCTGCACCTGCGGCTTTGTTGCTTATAGCATGCGTGACGCTGATGACATAGATATCAGCCTCCTTGGTTTTCATCGCTTCAAGGAGCTTCTCGTTAGAGCCCGGGTGATGAAAAGATACCTGGATACCATTCTTTTCAAATATCCCCGCCTCTTTACCAAGGTATAAGGGGAGCTTGCTCCCGTTGTCAGGGGGATGAGCGATAACTTTGATCGGGGCCCTTCCTTGAGCTTCGGCGTCAGCAGAAATAAGGAGAACCGTCGCACAAAAGAGAGCGGCTGCTAACCTGCGAATATCCATGAGAGACTCCTTTCGCCTCAGGCGTAGAAAAGCTCACTCTAGGCCCGTTAAGAGCCATATCGACGTTCTATTTGGTCCTTGGCGCTTCCCTGCTATTTCTTAAATGGGATTATGAGATAGGCGGGCGATGATTTGGAAACAAAGTCGCCTGGATTCACCACGACAACTGTATATAGTCCCGGCTTCTGAATGGCCTCAGACGGGATGGTTGCCTCCAGCTCACGCCCGCTCACAAATCGCGTCTCCAGTTCTTTCCCGTTGAGGGTGACCTTATGAAACGGCTCGAAACCCCCTCTTGTCGTCACCTTCAAGGTTGCCGGGCCGAAACCTTGAGGGATGGAGCGGGGAGAAATTTCTACAGTGCCGGGGGTTCGCTGAGTAGGGCGGTTTCGCGGGATCGGATTTTTATATCCGGGATGGAAGTCGATGTTCACTTCCTTGCCGTTCAGAATAACCCTCTTCACATTCTGGGTTGCCCAGATCTCCTTTAAAGGATCCCCTTCGACAATGACAAGATCGGCCACCTTGCCTGGCTCCACGGTTCCAAAGTCCTTATCCTTGCGAAAGGTTCGTGCCACATTGATGGTGGCGGCCTGGATTGCCTGCATAGGGGTAAGACCGGCTTCCACGAACATCTTCATCTCGATATGAACTCCTATAGCCGGGATAATGTTGTTAGGATCTGATCCTGCCCTGAGTATCCCTCCTGCTTTAACAAGACGGCGTATAAGATCCTCAATCTTCCTATAACCCTCCTCTACACGCCTGCGTTTGTCTGGGGAAAACGTTTCGTAGTCCTGATACATCTGCACGTCCATCTTTAAAGCGGGTGGAAAATATTTGGCTCTAGGATGATTAAGAATAGACAGCTCTCTTTCTTGAAAAATCTTGGAGCTTGGGGAGAGAGGACGAAACCACGTAGCGATGGTGGGAGACCACGAGATCTTCTTTTCCACCATGACCTCGATAATTTTATCGAAATTGTCAGCCTCGTAATAGAAGGAAGTCTCCGCGGTATCGATCTTTCCGGACATCCTATCCTCGTGGATCTGCCATCTCTTCTTAGGATCCGAAATAGAGGTCATACCAGGGGCCCAGTGATGCTCCACTCCGGCAAGTCCGGCTTCGGCAGCGAGAAAAACGTCCAGACAGTGGCAAGTGACGGGAAGACCAAAGCGATTCGCCTCATCAGCGGCAGCCTTGAAAACCTCGGGAGAGACATACTCATTGAGCTTAATGATTTCGAATCCCATCTCCTTCTTTTCTCTCACGATCTTTCTTGCCTCTTCAGGGGTTTTGACCAGGTAGCCTTCTTCCGCTCTTCGAGCCCACGGAGGAGGAGGACCTACAAGTCTCTTCCCTGTGGACCAGATCCTTGGTCCTCGGATCTTACCCATATCCGTCCCATCCCTTTGGGCAATAGTCCAATAATCATCGTTCTGAGTGATATCCGGGCAGGTAGTCACCCCTAAATGGAGATAGAGCTCGCCCATGAAATCGGACAGGTGGCAGTGGCCGTCAATAAAACCGGGGAGAAGGGTCTTCCCTTTGGCGTCGATGATCCGGCTACCTTTCGGGATGGAAAGCTCTCCTTTCTTTCCTACCGATTCTATTCTGGCCCCTTTGATCACAATGACGACATTCTCGATAGGATCTCTTCCCGTGCCGTCGATCAGCGTTCCTCCCATGATGACGATCGGCCTAGTCTGCGCTTCAAGAATGGCGGGAGAGCAAAACAATATGAGAGCGAGGAATAGAATCAAATTTGAGGCTTTGGCTAGCTTCATGGGACCTGCCTCCTTATCACTTCTGACGTTGCTTTATCCTCTGATTCAGAGACTCCATGATGCCGGCGTTGACGGCGGCAATGATGTCCACAGCGGCATCCAGCTCTTCTTCCGTCATCCCTGCTTTCCTTGCGTCCGCAAGGCGCCTTTCCGTTCAAGGTTCGCAGTTGCGCGTCATCGCCACAGCGAGACCGAGAAGCATTTTCTCTCTTTCACTTAGACAGGTAACGCTGTGCGCCTCACGGTAAAAGGTACGAAAATCGGCTTTCTCCATGAACGTTTTCTCCCTTCTCACTCCTTCTCCCCACAAACCAGGGCATAACCGAAGCTCCCTTGGACGTGGACCTTTTCCCCTTTTTTTTCATAGCGAAAATATCTTTCCTCAAAGCGCATTCTCAACTCAGGAGATTCCCCTTCCATCTGCTCGGCAATCTCGAGCCAGTGCCGGCCAGTGGGAATTCCATCCATCCCGTCTTGATCCACGGAAAAGGCATGGAGGTCGGCTCGGGTGATGTGGAAGCCTGCGCCGGTTAGGAGATCTTGGATATCTTCGGCTGAGTGGTAGTGAAAGTCATTGCCATGCATCCTGCGCAGGATCTGATTGATCAGATCATGGATCGCCTCGTCCAGAGCATCTTCTGCGGTCGCCACCACCGGATCTAGAATGACGAACCTCCCTCTCGGCTTAAGAACACGATGGGCCTCGGTCATGGTAAGAGGGGGGTGACTGAAGTGATGCAGGGCAAAAACCGTAAACACTCGGTCGAAAGCCCCGGCACGAAATGGGAAGGCTTCAGCAGTCCCGGCGGTGGAAAGAAAACCGGGGATGGGATCTTTTCCATCTTGCTCCTGGGCTACACGGAGCATGGCCAGCGCCTCATCGAGTCCGATGATCTTTCCGTGTTTGAGACGCTCGGCCACCGGACGGGCGAAGCGTCCAGTGCCTGTGGCGAGATCGAGCACGCGCTCGCGACCCGCCAATTCCAGCGCCTCGACTAACTTTGGCACCAACTGCGCGCGAATCTCCGATCGCTCGGCCCTCCGGTCATACTCCACAGCGTGGGAATAGTCGTGGAAATGGGATCTCTTGTGTTCCATACAACCTCAAGTCACCTGTTCGGCCAAAGCTATCCTATAAGGCCCATTCCCTTCAAGGTGTTTAGGTCAGCTTCTCTGGGGACCCTTGGGATATCTCTACACCAGGACACGGACACGAGACGGATAGATGAGACGTGAAAAAGCCCTTAGCGGGAGTGATTCCGGGTTAGGATTCGGTTGAAGGAGAATTGAATCTAATCCTCACTTCGTTTATCGACGCCCAAGCCCTTGCAGTATAATCTTCGGCACCAGAGGCCATGCCTTCTTGGACAAACCCTTTTAGGAAGCAAAGCAATCCATCTCTTGAGCTTACAAGCTTCTCGACCCATTTCTTCGGCTCCTCAGGTGATCCCCATTGTCTCCAGCGGAAGAGGATATGGATCAGGAAACACTCCCGACCCGTTTTCGGTCTACCCATTCATAAATGTCTAGGCGGGAATGGATTCCTCTTCCGGAACAGGGAGAGCTGCGTCAGGTTTAACATCAAGCCAACGAAGCATCCCCAGGTTTCGAATAGTCGAAGCCACAACCGCCTCATCCAAGGGTGGCCGACGCTTCTGCTTCCATTGGAGAACCGCGTTCAGCACTTCAGTCTCGGTCGGAATAAACCCGGTTTCATCCTTCAACGCATCCGTGGCAAACATGACCGTGGCGATGACTTCCGCCTGATCGGTGTTCACTCTCATGAACAGATCGGTGGTTTTCTCAATAATCGGTGTCCATTTATCCAGCGAAGCCTGAAAATCCTTACGAGCTCTCTCGAAGTTGGGACCGCTCTCGACCAGGAACATTTTGCCGAAACGCTTCTCCTGAAGCATGTTGTTGTTAATCAGCTTGCTCTCCGCATTTTTTAGCTCCCGGCTGAATGGACCGAAACTGCCCCTCTTGTAGACAAAGCCGGTCGGGAGACCCTGACGAGTAGCAACGTAGGCCATCTTTTGAAAAATCGTTCGTCCGGTAGGCCAGTGGTACGGCTGTGCTTCTATTCGACGGAGGATTTCCACAAGCGCAACCCAGGCTGGATTGATCGCCGACTGCACAGTTCGGCCATTTGTGTGATAAGCGGCTGCCGACGTTTGTGACAAGAACTCGCTGGTCAATTCCCTCGCAGGCGTCCCATAAGGAGCATACAACTCAACAGGGATATCCATCTGACTGGCATATCGGTAGATCAACGGCCCGACGGCTTTCCATTCAAGCTGTCCGTTCCCGCAACCGAGGGGTGGGATAGCAAGAGAAGTTACGCCCCACTCCTTGTAGTGGCTCAACAAATACTGTAACCCGCGCTCGATGTCCCTAAGCCGGGAAACGGATTTCCAGTAATCCTTCGTAGGGAAATTGATTATATGAGGCGGTAGCAATGTCTTGTAAAGGTACGGCACGCCAAGCTTGACCTCGCGCCGTTCGCATCGCTCGGCATAGTCCTCAAACATTTTCGGGAAGCGTTTCTTGAATTCGAGGGCAATGCCCTTACCCATGATCCCGACACAGTTCACCGTGTTGATCAGGGTCTGAGCTTTGGATTGCAAAATATCGCCGACAAGGATCTTCACGCGCACTCTCTAAAGGAACATATCACTGCGGACGCGAACGGGCAATTGAGAATGAATCCGCTGAAACTCCACCAGAGCCACCTGGTTCGCAACATACGCCCCAACGATAAGCTGCACGTCCACACGATCAGGCACCAACACCTCCGCACACTTTTCAGACTTGTGGCTCATTTCATCGTATGGGTCATCCGGATGCGTCCAATAACGGGCAAATACCCGCTCCCGACTAATAATACTGAGCCCGTCAGCCACCGGCCAGAAACCCACCCAACCGCTTGCTGCGTTCCGATCCGTCACAATAACACCTTCTTGGTCCAGCACTGCCGGATCGATATGCAGAACGCAAATCTCATTGTTCCGGCCACGGCATCTACTCAGCATCGGGTTGTGGGCATCGAAGTAGAGATTGGCATACTCGTGCAAAGGTCGGGCACCGGGTATCTGCTTGTTCCTGCGTCTTTCTTGAATCTCAGGCATGGCCACAGAGTCATGAGCAAGCTGCTCGGCTAAAGCATGAGAGAGAATGCCGTGCTGTAGTATCGAAGGCAGATTGCCGATCGCTGTGATGTAGTGCAGCTCCGTTATATCCGCGTGGTTCATTCCTCGTCAAATTCTTCCTCTCTCCCCATGCGGTACTTGATGTCGTAGTTGACGATGAACTCATGCCCGGGCAAAAAGGCTGTCCCTTTTGCCTCCCAAAATCTGGAGCTAATCCTCTTCGCTGTCCCGGCCCCAGTCATCATCGGATTTACCCTCCTTTCGTCTCTTGAGGGC
>JAHFAO010000159.1 GCA_023250515.1 Deltaproteobacteria bacterium
CCTGAAGGGAAATACCATCGAAGAGCTCGCCGCGAAGATCAAGGTGAACGCGCAGGTTCTAAAATCCACAGTTGAGCGTTGGAACAGCCAGTGCGCCAGTGGAAAAGATGTGGACTTTAACCGGCCGCCGAAAACCATGGTGCCCATCGTGAATCCACCTTTCTACGCCATGGAGGCCTGGCCGATTGTCTCCAACACCCAGGGTGGACCGGCGCACGACCCGAACCAACGAGTTCTGGATTCCATGGGTAAGCCGATCCCCCGGCTCTACGTCGCCGGCGAGGTCAGCTCGATCTTCGGCCATCTATATCTGGAGGCCGGGAATATCACGGAGTGTTTCGTGGGAGGCAGGATTGCTGGTCAAAATGCCTCCGATGAGATACCTTGGGATGGCTAGCCTGAATTATTCATCCCTAGGCTCGATGACAAGACCCCGTTGATCGAAGCCCCAGAGGGTAAACCTGAAGAGTGAGAGCAAAACCGATTTTTTCACCCTCACCTCACTCCTCTCCCGTCGAGGGAGAGGAAGTAAGAGTTCCCTCTCCCCTGGCGGGAGAGGGTTAGGGTGAGGGGGCTACGCGAACAAGCGCACGCGCAGGAGCCAAGGAGCGGCTTGCCCATCAATAATCCTGGCTAGTGAGCGTAGCTGGATCATTATGATCTACACTTCTAGCGACCGGTCAGTTTTCTGAAGAAGCCGCCCTCCTCCAGCTTCTTCACAAGGCGGGTATCAATAAAGTCTTCAGGCCGTGCCGTAGCCGCCTTGGGAGTTGTAGCTGCCATGGTTTCAAGAATATTTTTGATCCCGCTGGTAGTGGGCTCTAAAGTTTGGCTATGGACCTCTCTGTTATCGGCGTACGTATTTTCCAAAATCTTTCTGTCCGTAACTTTAGTATACTTGGACATCACTTTGAGGGCTTCCTCCTTATCGGTTTTAAAGATGTAGACTCCCTCTGCTATGGCCTGTAAAAATCGCAGGGCCGCATCTTCTGAGTCTCTCAGGTATGATTTTCTGGTAGCCAGGACTAAAGATGGGTATTCTACACCCAAGCTGTTCCACAGACGCCTGAAGCCCGCTGCCTCAGCTTTGTAGGTCGTTGGTGGTGATAGAATAGCCCCTTGAACCTTTCCAGCTTGAAGGGCTGCAAGAGATTCGGGTATACCCCCTGCCTGGATAATGGCCACGTCCTTGATCGGTTCCAGTCCATGTTTCCTGAGACCAACCTTAAGCATATAAGCGCCGCTCGAAGTCAATCTTGAGACTGCCACGCTGCCTCCTCTCAACTGCTCAAACTGCGATATCGTGGGGATCACGAATAGGCTTAGGGGTGTTGTTGTGGCTCCGAAACCGACGATCGTCAATTCGGCTCCCCCAAGGATACCCCCAACCATCGCTTCGCCGGCGGCGGCAGCGACATCAATTTCGCCGGCTATCAAAGCACTGACCACAACCGGGCCGGTGGAGACAAACTTCATGTCCACGTCCAACCCATATTTCTGAAAGATGCCCCTTTCTAACGGGATCCAAATGGGTGTAAGTATCCCGCCCACAGTAGTATAGGCCGCCGTAACCTTATCTAGTTTAGGGGCAGGCCTTGCTGCGTTAGAAAACTCCCCTGCAGCCAGCAGTATAAGCAGGGTGAGAATCAGGCCATACAGGACTCCAACTTCCAGGCGTTTGCAACGAGCCATTCCTTTCACCTCCGATTATGGAAAACCTATTATTTCTTCTAGAGCTGATCAATAAAGCCCGACTCATCTAACTTTTTGAGCAAAGTGTGGTTGATCATAGGGCCAGGCGTTGACCACCACCCTTTTCCAAAACCTTCCTCAGAACAAGTCCGCCCAAAGCCACGTCCGCAACTCCCTGGCCCGCGTTATTCTTGAAGATGGTGATTTGTTCAGGACGCGTCCTTCCCTGCTTCTTTCCCGCCAGGATCTCCCCGATCTCAATTACGTGGTCCCAGCGAATAATCCCCTTTTCCACCGGGTCAAAGATATCTCCCTGCTGATCTTGGATCGCCTGCTGCACGGAAGCGATACCGATCACATCGCTCCGTTTGAGCGACGCGTCATCGATCTCCCGCCGCTTGGCCTTTGTGAAGCCTCCCTGCACCAATCCCACGTTGCTCCCCACAATAGAGGTTACGTGCACTCCGGGCTCAAGCCAGTTGCCGTCAAAAACCGGCACGCTTGAATTCGTGGCCGTGAGGACGACATCCACGCCGCGCACCGCCTCCTGGGATGACGATACGGGCTTGATGTTAATCCCGAGAAGCGGACCCATTTCGTCGGCAAACTTCCTGCATTTCTCCGCGGTCCGGCTATAAACTTTGATCTCCTTGATCTTCCGTATCTTGGCTAACGCAACAAGATGGTTTCGAGCCTGCCCGGCCGAGCCAAGAATGCCGACTCGCTCCGCATCTTTTCGGGCGAGGATATCCGTCCCGACTGCGCTCGTCGCCGCCGTGCGCAGCCCGGTAACCGCAACATTCTCGGGAAGCTCGCTACAGGTGATCTCACCGATGATGATCCCTTTGAGTTCTCCTTCCGCACTATCGTAAAGGACAATCACGGGATGATTCAGCCTGGGATATTCCTGATGGTCACTCAAGGGTTTTACCCACTCGCAGTGAGTCATGAGTCCCGTGACACCCGCGCCGGGCACGCCGCCCTGATGGACGCTGACACGAACTCCCGTGGGAATATGAATTCGCCGCCGTGGAGCGTTGATCTGGGAGTTCTGCCCCCATTCACGAAAGCCCATTCTCACAGCCTCGATTGCCTCCGCCATGCTCACGACGCCTCTGACTTCACTAGGTCGAATCAATATCGGTTGAATCATCTCTGTCTCTGTCCCCTGTCTTGTCTGTTCTAATCCCTGATATCCTGTAGCAACCAATCCGTAGGAATTTCTCTACCTAACCTCTTTTCTCTGGCCAACTCATACACCTTACCGGCGACGGCGAAGAATTGTGCGCCTTGCACATTACCCCTCTCGGAGTAGGTGATCTGCTTCGGTGAGGTGCGCCCCTTCTTCCTTCGGCTTAACAGATCGGCTAAGAAAACAGCTCTATCTTCTGCAATGACCCCGTGGGCTCTTTTTCCTTTCCGCTTCATTTTGAAAGCGGCATTTTCATCGGGCATAGCTGCATAAGTAATGTACTCATCAGGAAGACTGAATTCCGGCAGCCCCCAAGGTGCCGGAGCGTTCCCAAGTCTAAGCGAAACTTCGATCCTTTTTAGCGTCTCTTCGTCGGGTTTCCCGCCGACACAGGTGATATGCGTTCCCTCTTCCAGCCATTTGCCGATGACGATGGGAATGGCCGAGTCGGTACAGCCGGCAATGATATCAGCTCCTTTATATACATCCTGCGGGTTGTCCAAGGGCACAACCTCGATGCCAAGACGTTCCTTGATCTCTTTAGCATATTCTTCTCTGTGGGCTTTGGTCGGGCTATAGACCTGTATTTTCTTTATCTTCCTTGCCAATAGAAAAGAGTCAGCGTGCGACCTTGCCATTCCGCCTGAGCCGATCATGCCGACAACTCGAGCGTCCTCCCGCGCCATGTACTTGACGCCTATGCCTGAGTCCGCTCCGACTCTCATGTGCTGGAGATAGCCGTCGTTGATCAGCGCCAGCGGCTCGCCGTTGTGGATGTTAATCAAAAGAATCAATCCGCAGAACTTTCCCGGACGCACACAGTATTTCTCCTGGGTCCTCGCGCCTTCATATTCCTGTTCATAAACCACATCAGACTTCATCCTTATGGCGAAGTAACCAGATATCGATCCTCCCTCCATAGTGCCCCACTGATACATTTTTTGCGGATCGTTCGTCGGGATCTGGATGTCGACGCGGGGCCTACATACAGCCTCACGCCTGGCGATCTGCTGGTAGGCCTCTTCCAGGGCCTTCATTGTGATCTCCATCGTTAGAACGCTCTTGACGTCATCGTTGCTGAGAATAAGAGTCATTGCTTTACCTTCCCTACAAAGCCGCTCCTTTTGATCTCTTCAAGGATGCTCGGCTCAAGAAGCTTAAGTGTCTCTGTTGTCTGTCCTTTTGCTTTAGGGTTATTCTTCGCTACTTCGGCGATAACAAACTCAAGTCCCTTCTTATCCGGCAGAATCAAGATCCCCTCGCCGTGCTGGGCTAGATAGTATTCATAGCCTATCGCTGCATCTTCTTCGTCCACACGGGTATATTTTTTTATTAGTTTAAGGGCCAATCCCTTGTCTCTCTTCAGCATGTAAAGCCCCTCAATCACCGCCTTCATAAGGTTTACGATCTTCGTACGGTTTGCCTCAAGGTAGCCCCTTTTGACCATGAAGCAATTTTGCGGGAAGGCTAAACCAAGCTCGGCTAAGTCCACGAGAGGTCTCATGCCAAATTTTTTAACTGCCACAGTCGCAAAGGGCTCACTAAATACGCTTGCTTGAGCTGATCCTCCAGTTAATGCAGCGAGTCGGCTTGGATTCCCTCCTAACTGGATGACGACGACCTGCTTTGGATTCACGCCGAGCTTTTCCAAGGCTGCCTGAACAGCATAGTCCGAGGCCGAGCCAAAACGGCTTATCGCTACTGTTTTCCCTTTGAGATCCTCGGCCGTTTTAATATCGGGGCGCGTGATAAACTTAAAAGGAAAAAAATTCATTCCCCCAGCAAAAATGGCGAGATCGCCGCCTTGCAGATTCGCCGTCACAGCCAAGGCCCCGGTAGTAAAAAGAGCCTGGAGCTCGTTGGCAAGTAACATTTGCATACTCAAAGTGCCGCTGTCTATGGCGATGTACTCCACATCGAGGCCGTGCTTCTGAAAGATCCTTTGATCGTTAGCCGCCCATAGCGCGGCATGGATGGCGGTACCGAACCCGCCGCTCGCCACACGGAATCTTTCTGCGGCATACGGAAACCCGCTACTAGCAAGGATAAGGAAAGCTCCTAACCCAGCCCAAAATCTCTTCATGACGGTTTCCTCGCTGATCCCTATAAAATTTTACAGGCCCCTTATTTCCAGAGGTTTCTAAAAAAACCCTCGTCGATAAGCTCCTGCACCAGGCCGTTGTCGTAGAACTGCTCGGCCTTCGTCAGCTTTGCCTTTGGGTTCTTCTTGGCGATCTCGTCCAGAGTCACCTGGAAGGCCTGAGGCTTGACCAGAGGAATCTTTTCTACAAAGTCGTAAGCGTATTGCAAGCTCCCATCAAGCATCCCCGGATCTTTGATCTTAGTATAGCGGGCAAAAATCGCCTTAGTCTCTTCCTTCCGAGTATGCATGAAATGGACAGCCCTACCGTAAGCGCGCAAGAACGCCTTCGCCTGCGCCCTCCGCTCCTTCATAAACCTGCGCGACGTGGTAATCCCCACATGCACAAATGGAATATCTTCCTTAGCTAGGTTGAACAAGATCTTGATCCCGGCCTGCTGAGCTATATAGGCCATAGGAAACGACATGGGCGCTGCATAGATCGATCTCTTCGACAAAGCGGCTGCTATCTCAGGCATCCCGCCGATTTGTATGATCGGAACGTCCCTCACTGGTTCGAGCCCGTATTTGGTAAGGAGCTTACGCATCGCGAAATCCGTCGAAGCTCCGAAGCGACTCACGCCCACTGGCTTCCCTTTGAGATCCTCTATGGTTTTAACGTCCGGGGCGGCCATAATATAGAAGGCCACCACATTGATCACTGCTCCCATAGCTACAAGGTCGCCGCCTTGAAGGCCGACATCCGCGACTACCTGACTGTTGGCGCTGGAGATAGCTACTTCCCCCGCCAGCATGGACTGCGCCATGGTCGAGGATGTGGCAATAAAAATGAGATCGGCGTCTAATCCTTCCTGCCTAAAGAAGCCTGCCTCCTTAATAACCCAGAAGGGGGCGTTGAGCGCGCTGACCGCCGACCAGCCAACCACCATCCTCTGGGCTTTGCTGGTTCCGGGTAAAACCAGGACGAAGGCAAGGATGAAACCGATTACCCACATGCTTTTATGGAATCTGCCCATATCTCCTCCTTCTCTTTTCAGTCCTTTCGATACAAACATGTCTAATTTCTAATCGTCTGTAAAAACCATTCAGTTGGAAGCCCCCGGCCTAGACTTTTTTCTTTCGCCAGATGATAGGTGAGCCCGCCAACGGAGGCAAACTGGATGCCTTGAATCCCTTGGCCGCCTCCTAGGGAGAGGATTTGTCGATTGTCCTCTCTTCCTTTCGCCGTCCCGGCAAGGAGGTCCCTAAAACTGAAAACTTTACTGGAGTCAACTGGCTTCATTCTTTCAACCTTTGGGATGCGGGAGATATCTTCAGGCCGCCCTGCCACATAGGCTTTGTGGCGGCCGGAGATTCTCTGGGCTGGGTTCTCCGCTTCGATGTGTGTTCTGGATGTGGCGACGTTTGGCGAAAAGGTCATAAAGAGGTTCACCCTTTCCAAAGTTCTCGCATCTATTTCAACTCCTCCCTTGACCGTTGTGAGAAAGCTCCCTTCCTCCAACCATTCGCCTTTTATAACCGGGACGACGGAGTCAGTGCAGCAAGAGACTATCTCCGAACCTTGGGCTGCTTGGCGCGCTCTCTCCACAGGTATAGTCTCAATGCCAAGCACCGCGCTCATTTCCCTGGCGTAGTCCTCACGGTGAATCTCGTTGGGACTGTAGACCTTGATTCGTTTTATTGGTCTCACAGCGGCAAAGGCAAGCGCATGCGTCCTCGCCATTCCTCCGGAACCGATCATCCCCACTTGAGCAGCGTCTTTCCGAGCCAGATACTTGGCTCCCAACCCTGCGGTCGCCCCAACCCGCATGTGTTGGAGATACCCATCATTGATCATAGCCAAAGGCTCAGCATTCCCTAAGCTAAAGAGCATGATAAGACCACAAAATTTTCCCGGCGCCTGGCAGTATTTCTCTTGCGTCCAGCCCCCCTCTCCGCCTTTTACCCAATAAGCGATGTCTGATTTCATCCGGATTGCAAAGACGCTATATCTGCGATTTGTACCCTCCATCGTCCCCCATTGATAATAACCCTCTGCCTGGCCGCACGGCGCCCAAACGTCGATTCTCGGACGGCAGGTCGCATCGCCACGATAATATTCCTTCAGTCCCTCCTCAATGGCATCGATACACTGATCGATAGAGAGGAGCTCCTTAACCTGGTCATTGTTGATCAGCAGCATCTTGCCTCCCTACGTCTTTAGTCACTCTCGTTTTGCCCTACCTGGGATCTTCTCTCGTCTCTAACTACCATCCGGCTGTCCCTCGGTCAACAAAAGACGGAACAAGGGAAGAAGTCTACGCGACAGGAAATACGAATGGCGTGTACTTGAAGAATGGGCTGTGAACAGGTAGAGAGGAAAACAATGAATAAGGTGCGGAGCCTCCAAGAGGCGATTTTCCAAGAGGTTAAGGACGGTATGTCTGTGGTCATGGGCTGTGGGCTGGAATCCCTGATTCCCTTTGCTGCCGGATATGAGTTGATCCGACAAAGAAAGAAGGAGCTAACCTTGATCGCGCCGATATCGGACATGCAGTTTGATCAGCTCATCGGGGCTGGCTGTGTAAAGAAGGTCATCGCTGCGTGGGTCGGAAATGTGGCAGCGGGATTGGGTCATAATTTCCGGCGGGCCATGGAAGAAGGTATCCCCAACCCGCTGGAAGTTGAGGATCACTCGAACTTCACAATCGGCCTCGCTCTTAAGGCCGCGGCGATGGGAGTGCCCTTTCTCCCGACTAAGACGGTACTCGGGAGTGACTTCGGACGGCAAGAACATTTTCGTACTGTCCATTGTCCATTTACCGACGAACAGCTCTTAGCAGTGCGCGCAATCGCCCCAGATGTAGCCATTCTTCATGTACAGCGGGCCGATGCAGAGGGAAATGCTCATGTGTGGGGCAACCTGGGAGTGACAAGCGAAGCAGCTTTGGCAGCCAAGAAAGTCATCCTTACCTGTGAAGAACTGGTGGAGCATCAAGTCATCCTAAGCGACCCGAACCGAACGGTCATCCCTGGCTTTGTAGTGTCGAGCGTCGTCCATGAACTGTTTGGCTCCCATCCCTCGCCGACCCAAGGATACGCCCGCAG
>JAHFAO010000292.1 GCA_023250515.1 Deltaproteobacteria bacterium
GGTTCATGACGCCAATGTATAGAGACTCTACGTCCTGAATCGGTGAAGTTTCGAGAGCACGGGAGGCGGCATCGCAAAAAAGCTCGGCGAGGGTTTGGGAACTCTTCCCAAACTTGGTCATTCCTACTCCGGCTACATAGACGGTGCGCATCGTTTTTATCTTACACCACCCGCAGTTAATATTTCCATGATAAAACCACAAACAAAAGCGGAAAATTGGCTGATTAGACCGGCCGCAGAATGAGATGATAAATCCTTTGACAATACTCCTTACGGTAGTAAGATAGCGCCAAAATCCGTTACACAAAAGGGAGGGAAGAACAATGGATGATGCAAAGAGTCCGTTGACCATTTCCCGGCGTGACTTTCTAAAAGGCGGGGCCGTCGGCGCAGCAACCCTATCCTCAGCTCTCTTGGTCCGGTCCGAGGCCGAAGCCAGGATCGATCTTCCCGGGGCCAAGACTTCCCGCATCAGCCTCCAGATCAATGCGACAAAGCACACCCTCGATGTAGACAACCGCTGGAGCCTTCTCTATATCCTGCGCGAAAAGCTTGGCCTTACCGGCACCAAACAGGGCTGCGACGGTGGCCAGTGCGGCGCCTGCACTGTGCTCATGGGGGACAGACCAGTTTACTGATTCTGCTGAAGAACCCCGCATTTAATTTGTGATCGGCGTTAGGAAATGGTGCTGCTACGAACGCAATGTTGCTGATCAAGAAATTTGACCTGCTACGGCGCCACCGCCAAGAGAAGTGGCTCGCTCATCACCCTCAAGCAGGGCTCAGAGCGGCTGTTCTCATCTGGAAAGCCAGCAGATTTAGATATCGTTTCACATTGCAGGCCGCCCCCATGAAATAATGCGATAAACCGACGCGGCTCAGCCCCCGATATTTCGTGCGTCTAAGCCCGTGCCCGCGCACCAACTCACTGTGTGTCCCCTCAATGCCGTTTCGCGGATGCATGCTTTTCGAGAATTCCGTCTTACGCATCTCTTCTCGCCGCTTCTCGACCAGATCGTGGCGTAGCCCGACGACTAAAATTCTCCGTCCACTCTTGGAACGAGTACATTGTTTTTGTACAGGACAGGAGTCACATTGGCTCGCCCACTCAATGCGGTAGTACTCCGTTCCCATGTAGCTGTCCCGAATGCGGCTGCACTGCGTGCTTACGTTTCCCTGAGGACAAACGGCCTGGCGCTTCTCGATATCGACATGAAAAGCATCGGCATTGTACGGCCCCTTATGAGGATCAGGACGCGTCGGCCCTAATAGCTCCATCCCGTTTTGTTCAGCTTGCGATAATGTGTT
This sequence comes from Deltaproteobacteria bacterium, assembly GCA_023250515.1. Classification (GTDB taxonomy): domain Bacteria; phylum Desulfobacterota; class Binatia; order UBA9968; family UBA9968; genus JAHFAO01. Next base: position 1,309 of record JAHFAO010000292.1, read on the forward strand.
CTCCGTCACATAGCCCGCATCCGCATACATCGCCTGGGGTTCTATCTCATGGTGCTCCTGCTCTCTTTTAAGCGCCTCAGCCAATCCCGCCATCTCGTCTTGGGCCGCCTCGGTGGTTAGCATCTCAGTAATAAAATGCTCGGCGGGTTCCCCTTTTCTCTTGGCTGGCTCGCTGGGTTCGACACTCTCCACCACATGCACCTTGTAGCCCACCCACTGCTTTTTCCTCTTCTCCGCATAATGGGCATCGGGATCATGCGGATTGCACACCGCGCGAGAAGGCCGCTTAAGCGTGGGCTGAAGCTTTCCCTCCACTACCTCAAACTGTTCCTCAAAGACCCGGCGCAATAGTTTCACCGCCTCCAGTTCCCCGAGCTTCGCTTGATGGGTGTCCATCCACTTCAGCAGCTCCCCCATATCTTGGCCACACTGGCGGTAACGACGGTCACGCTCAGTCTTACCTAGCCGCCAATCCAGCTGGCTCTGCACATACAACACCCATAGTCTTTCCCAAAACTCTGGCCGCTTGCTCCCCCCAACTTCTTGTTCCAAATCCTCCAACGCCAAGCGCAGCGTCTCCATCGCGCACTCCAAACGGCTCATCTCTTTGACGTACCCCAAAATATGCGTGCTATCGAGCCGCTGCTTGCCTTTTCGCTTCACTAACCCCAGCTCGATGAGTAACTCCACCACCCCGTCAAAGATCACCCGCTCGGCCTTTTTCTCCTCCAGCCGGTCGCGAAAATAGACCAGCACCGTGGGATGAAAGCCCTCATAGGTAAGCTCCAAATCCAAGGCGTACTTCCAACCCAGATGATAGACTACGTGCTCGGTGGCCGCCCGGTCCGCTACCTTCTCCATAAACTGTAGTAGCGTTACCCCCGCCAGCCTCACCGGATCGACGGCCGGTCGGCCGTTATCCTCGCAGTAAAGCGAGCTAAGCTTCGGTCCAAGCTCTAGAAGCTTGGGCCAGATCTTCTCCCGAAACAGCCGGTAGCGGTTGGCCGGGCCAAAAAGATCCCCACAAAGATAATCGGTATGATAAAAGCTTCTCTGTGAATCGATGGGTTTTAGGCTCATGGAAAGAGAATAAAGGCGAGATGGCCGCTTGTCAACGTCTATTTAATTAACTAGAATAAAAACATGAACTACCCGACCAAGGTTCAAGCCATCCGCCGCAAAAAAGCCGTCTCCCAGTGCTATGTGAACCTGCCGCTGCCTCTGGCCGCTGCCATTGACATCCAACCCGGGGAGATCGTGGAGTGGAAGGTGGACACCCGCTATAAACTCTGGCTCATCCGCCAACGGCCAGGGCCTAAGAAAAGAAAAAAATCGTAAGGGGGTTTTTCAAGAAATGATGAAAATATTTTTCGCTCACAAATGCCCCACGATCGATCTTCTCCGCGTGGTTAATCATTTTTGATGTCCGAAATTTTCATGAATAGGGGGTTTTTCAGCGGAATCATACGTGATATTCTCTGGTAAGAGAGAGGGTCGCGTCTCT
>JAHFAO010000293.1 GCA_023250515.1 Deltaproteobacteria bacterium
ACGCGATACCGTTTCCCCATCCCGCGCTTGCCGATCAGCGAGACGAGCTCCTAGCGACCCCAACGCGTCCTACCCTTAGTGTCATGGCTGCCATGGATTTCCCACGCCATCCGCCAGAGCCGATAGTATACCGCCGCTGCCGTGTCACGGAGGCAGGTTTTTGCAATCTGGGATGCGTTACAGGCAACAGCAACGACCGGTCGGTGCAAGTGTTTTGCTACGATTGATTCCCATGACTCCTCAGGATTCATTCGGGAAGATCGGAAGCGTCTCGGTGGAGCGGGTTGCTACTGCAAATGTTTGAACCTCACGGAAGAGGTCCAAAGTCAGGTGGTGGTCTGCGGTGTTTCGTTGCTGCTTCATAGGCAGAAGCTATCTTGATGAGTGTTGGCTCACCAAAATGCGGGCCGGCGAAAGTAATGGACACTGGCAGCCTTGCAGGAACAGGTCCCACCAGTTTCCCGTCTGCACCACGGTCAAACACATGGGACGTAAATCCCGCTGGGACGTTCATCGTGGGAAACCCGCCATCTCTCCCGATTACTCCCCAGATGCTATGGTGGTCCGGACTGTCGTACGCTGAAGGCTCTGAAGGATTCCCAAGCACATGGGCGACATGGATACTGGACGAATAGGTCACAGCGTGCAGGTCGAGCATCGCCATGCATTGCAGGAAGACGGTCTTATAGGCAAGCCTGTCCTGGAAAAGGGCGGCCAGATCCAGTGTCGTGGCGGCGTTAATGCCCTCGAGCTGTACTTTGAAACTCGTGAAATCGGTGCCTGGACGAATATCCGTAAAGAAATTCGCCTTGTTAATCAAATCCGTGATGCTTCGGATATTCGCATCGCCGCGCTCGCGGAGATAACGGTTCAGGAAGTATTTATTTTCTCCGAGGATGAACTTCGGCCCCAGGTTCCTGATACTCGGAGCTCCACCTGCCGAATGCGGGACCAGCGATGGATCGAAGTACATATCCAGCAAGCGTTGGATGGCGTCTTCTCCCGGCGGGAATTGCTCCGGGAACTGCTTGATGAATAGCTGGTTGCGATAGAGCGGAACATACTGATCGACACATCCCTGGAACAGGGCGCCATGCTCTCCCGGATCAACGATGGTCGCGCCGAGGCGGCGCAGATCGTCAATGGCTCTGTTTACAATATCGATGCTCTGGAACGAAGCCTCCTTGAAAAGGTCTTTGTCCATGAACTCGCGGACCACTCCGATCCGCATACCTTTCAGGGGCTCCTTGCTGACATCTTCTTCAGAGACTACAAAGTTACGATAGGGCTCTTGCGGGGTACGGCCGATGCTGAAGACAGTCCTCTCATCCCTGGGGTCATATCCGGCGATGACATCAATCACTCGGGCGGCGTCCGCTACTGTGCGACATATGGTCCCGGTTCGGTGATTAAACGCCTCCCCAAACATACCGTCCTGACTCACTAGTTCTTGTGTCGGTGCGATCCCGACAGCGCTGGCATTTCTGGCGGGGTGAAGGATCGATCCACCGGTCTCCTCCGCAATAGCGCACGTGACCAAATTCGCTGCCACGGACGAGCCGGAGCCGCCACTTGAACTGCCGGGGGATCGGGTAGTGTCGTAGGGGTTACATAATGTCCCGCCAAAAGAGCTCCTGGATCTTTGGGAGCCGCCTTCTCCCAGGTTCGCTTTCGCCAAAATAATAGCTCCTGCATCTCTGAGCCTCTTTACGACATGGGCATCATCCGGCGGCCGGTCATTTGCAAAAAAGGCATCCATGCCAAGCGTGGTGCGCATATCGAAGGTGTCATACTGGTCCTTAACAGCAAACACGACACCATGCAGCGGGCCCGCTAATCGTCCTGTCCTGGCAAACTCTTCATCGAGCGCAGCGGCAACTTCCAGCGCGTCCGGCATGGCAGGGTCGTTATCCGCACGGTCCGTCATGCTGCGCGCCTTACGTTCGTCAAAGCCCCATGCCGCTCTGTGCTCGGGCCTTAGGTTCAAAGTCATTAATGCATTGATTTGACCTGCATGTGGAATTGTCGAGACAGGCCCAAGGATCCCTTCCGGTTGATTCACACATACCCCGTTGTATGCCTTGATGCGCTCCAGGTACATGCGAACTATGTCTGTAGCAGTAACCTGTTTTGTCGTGATTGCTTTTTGAATATCCGCAATGGTCGCTTCCACCAGGTTAAAAGGCTTGTCCTGGCCATAAGCAAGAGATCCAAACGAGAGTAATACACACAGAAGCAAGGGCGACTGAGCGAGCCCTGAATAAGAACTCTTCATGGAAGCACCTCCTGGGTTCTCTTACCGGTCTTGAGGCCCCCATTGCGGCCTAGGCGGCTCTCCTTAGCCTTGTAGACCCACCCGTGCCGCCTGTGCCGAGATGGCCCAGCACCTCATAGTGGTTGAGCCAGCTGCCTTCGGAAACAGCCACAATCTTTCCCCCGCTGGTGGAATTCTTTAGGCTGCTGCGAATAAATGCGGACCTAGCTTATTGCAAGGCCCACCATTCGGGCAAGGGGGTTTTCGATGAGCTTCCTACCTTGCAACCACCAGATTGCACAGGGGTCGATGATGTTTCGCGGACATCTAACGATAAGTCGCCTTTCGTAGATCTTTCCTGCGAGATCCGATCGCCCGAGACCCGCCACATCGCCGTTATAACATGGGGAACCCTGTGGACAGGTCCAACCGGGGGCTGTTGAACTGGGAATTTCCCGACGAAGACCCCATTTGCCAAATTGGGCCGGCTAACCCTCAATTAAACGCATCTTGTTTGCTGGTCTTCTTATGTCAACTCCCGTATAGTCG
>JAHFAO010000294.1 GCA_023250515.1 Deltaproteobacteria bacterium
GGTAAGAAGGGCTGAGGTTTCATTGAGGGTCCTGATTCAGGGGGAACCCGGGTCTACCTTTCAATCTAAACATTCTGGCAAAGCCTCTCGATCTCCTTTTCTAGCTCTTTCTGCTGAAGAGCATTCGGGGTTCGGCTTGAATACGTGAAGGGGGAAAGTGAACGATCTAGAAATCAGTTTTTGATTGTGAGTTTTAAGTTTTACTAAATGGAGACGGCTTGGCCGTTATTTTCACAGATTACGCAGGGCGGACGATTCGACAGACGGCTTGCAATGGGCAGATGAAAAGGGCCATAAGATGGGCTATAGTGATAGTCACCGAAAAGGAGAGACTGGGTGCCCGAAGCAGCATCGTACCTTTTTGAGGTTTCCACACCGCTTGGTTTTTCAGTTCGGACGACGGCTAGCTATTGGGCTTTAATTGAAGAGAAGCACCCGGAGATTGGAGGACAACAAGTTGAGGTCCAAACATGTCTCCACTCTCCAGAGCAAATCAGACAAAGCAAACAGGAGAGCACGGTTTACCTCTTCTACCGTTCTCGACCACCTTATCACCTGTGTGTTATTGATACTCATTGAGGCCCCCTCCTACGCATACCTTTTTGGTATGCTTGTGTTTAGCCAAACCACTTTAAAGGAGGAGACCTCATATGAGATTCTATACCAAACAGCACCTATACTACTGCGGAATCGATCTGCATGCCAGATCGATGTACCTCTGTATCCTGGACCCACAGGGCGAGATCCTGTTGCACAGAAACATGCCCTGTAGCCCAGAATCGTTTCTCAAGGCGATTGCCCCTTACCGGGAAGATGTCGCGGTGGCCGTGGAGTGCATCTTCACCTGGTACTGGCTCGCTGACCTCTGCGCCAAGGAGAACATCCCCTTCGTTCTGGGACACGCCCTCTACATGAAAGCCATCCACGGCGGCAAAGCGAAGAATGACAAGATCGACGCCCACAAGATCGCTGTGCTGCTCCGTGGTGGCATGATCCCCATGGCCTACGTCTATCCGGCCGGGATGAGATCCACTCGGGACCTGCTGCGCCGCCGCATGCACCTCATGCACAAGCGCTCCGAGCTGCTCTCCCACATCCAGAACACCAACAGCCAATACTGCCTGCCCCAGTTCCAAAAAAAGATCGCCTACAAAAAGAACCGCGAAGGGGTAGCCGAACACTTCCCGGATGAAAGCGTGCGTAAGTCCATGGAGATGGACCTGGCCCTGATCGATCACTACGACAAGCTGCTCACCGAGGTGGAGCTCTACATCACCAAGACCGCTAAGATCCATGATGTCCATGCCTACTACCGGCTGCGCTCAGTCAACGGCATCGGCAAGATCCTGGCCCTAGTCATCCTCTACGAGATCCATGACATCGAGCGTTTTCCCACCGTCCAGGATTTTGTTTCCTATTGCCGGCTGGTGAAATGTTCCAAAGAGTCGGCTGGCAAACACTACGGCTTCTCGGGGGCCAAAATCGGCAATGTGCATCTTAAGTGGGCCTTCTCGGAGGCCTCGGTCCTCTTTCTAAGGCAGAATCCCCAAGCTAAACGTTACTTGGACAAACTGACCTCCAAGCACGGCAAGGCCAAGGCTCTGTCCATCCTTGCCCAGAGGCTGGGGCGGGCTGTCTATTACATGCTGAGAACAGAGAAGGCTTTTGACATGAATAAGTTTTTCAGTTCTTGAGATGGGAGAGGACGGCCAAGCCCGACGCCTAACTGGAGCCAAAATGGGAAAGCCTCAACAAGACCAGTCCACTCTTTGTGGCATCGACCACCCCGATCTGGTCCTAGGATCATCCCCAGGCAGCCCCCGGCGGTTGATTGGATGGCCGTCCTGCTCCCTTAATATCCCGATGTCGCTGATCGGGGTAGCGGCTCTGCCCCTTACCCGAGCCCGGAGTCTAACTGGACAGCATCTCAGGGTGCTGAGCCCACTTTTTTGATTGGGACGGAAAAAGGGAACCGATGTATTTCTAGGTCGCCAGGGAACTCTGATTTCCTTGGCTGTCGTCATCCAAGCTACCCCGAAGGGGAGCCGATGGCTATTGAACCTCGATAGGTGTTTGGTGCAGGGCCTTTGGCCCAGCACCTGAAATTTGGAAACCAAGTCAGAGCGGAATTACTCTCGGGAGCGGCGTCGTTGCTGAGGCGAAGTTTTTTTCGTCAACGGAGGTTTGTGCCCTTGACAACCGGGGGCCTCATAGGGGTTCGGTGGCATGCACATTCGCTCACCCGGTCGGCGATCAGTCGCAAAACCGACTATGGAAACGGGCAACTCGATGCCTTGGTCACTTCGCCGGCTGATGTTTGTCGTCGAGAAAGAGTTGCACCTCGCGGAAGAGGTTCATACGGTTTTTTTCTATCATGATCGTATGCGTGCCCTCTCCCAACTCGATGTAACGCTTGAATGGCGCATTCACCAGCTTGGGAAACAGTTCCTGCGCCATGTAGGCGGGCGTATCCTGGTCCCATTCCGCCTTGATGAGAAGCACCGGAACGCGAATGTCCTCGGGCTTCCAGGGAATTACACCCTTATTCCAGTAGCGTTCCCCATCGAACAGCACGCCGTTGGGTGCACGAAGGACCGGCGGATTCTGCCGCGCACCGACCGAATCAGTCGCAAACGTCGCTTCCGCCCAAGCCTCGAACCAGCCGGGCGGGATGAGATCCGCCTTCTTGTTGTCCGGTACCCCGGTCAACCAGCGCGCTTTCGCCTGATCCATACGGACGGTGCGATACGCCCCCAGCGATCCAGGCCCAGCCTGGACCAGCGATGCGGTCTTACGAACCCA
>JAHFAO010000029.1:0-3460 GCA_023250515.1 Deltaproteobacteria bacterium
GTAATTCGCCGTTCGCCCTTCGACTCGCTCAGGACGAACGGCTAAGTAGTTGTTTTACTATGACTCAACTCCGTTCGTGGTGAGCCCGTCGAACCATGAACGGAGTTGCGACACAGTCTCTTGCGGGAGAAGGATAGGATGAGGGGAAAACAAGGACCTGTCGTCAGAAGGTCTGGTTCCAGTTTAACTCGAAACCTGAAACTAATGGAGAAATTATGAGACTAAAGGATAAAGTGGCGATTGTGACTGGAGCTGCCCAGGGAATTGGACGCGCCATTGCTTTGGGGATAGGACGGGAAGGGGCTAAGGTTGTGGTGGCCGACCTTCAGGGGCTAAAGGCGAAGGCAGTTGCCGAGGAGCTCCATGCCTTGGGCGTCGAGGCGCATTTCGTGGAGGTTGATGTCTCCAAGGAAGCATCGGTAAGAAATCTCGCTGAGCAAACCTTAGGCCGCTTCGGCCGTGCAGATATCCTGGTGAACGATGCTGGCATTTATCTCCAGTCTTCTGTGGTGGAGATGAAAGAGGAAGATTGGGATCGAGTCATCGACGTTAACTTGGGAGGAAATTTCCTCTGCTCTCGGGCGGTGGTTCCATTGATGCGCGCGCAGAAGAGCGGTCGGATCATCAGCGTCGCCTCGGGCATCGCTCACTATGGGGCGAAAGGTGGAGCGCACTATGCAGCCTCAAAGGCGGGGATCATCGGCTTTGTGAAGGCGTTGGCCCGGGAACTAGCGCCGGACCACATCACTGTCAATGCCATATGTCCCGGCCTCACGGACACGACGTTGCCCCGCGGACACCGAACCGAGGAGGAGCTTCAAGCACGACTCAGAAATAACCCGCTTGGCCACGCCCTGCAGCCCGAGGACCAAGTAGGTCCGATCCTCTTTCTCGCCAGCGACGCTGCCTCTTATATCACCGGACAGGTTCTGAATGTCAATTGCGGCAGCTTCATGTTTTAGTCAGCCTGTTGAAAAAAGGCCCATCTGCTCTTAGCCGGCCTGGGAGCACCTCTCCGGCCCGACGCGATACGTCCGTCTATGAAAAGCAGCGCTCCAAAGAGCCACCAAAGGATGAAGCTCCGCCCGTTTTTGTCTGCAACAAACGCGGGCATCAAACCAAGCAGCCCAGCAGAGATCACAAAATAAAAGAGGTACAAGTGGGTAGTATACTCGTCCACAGTCTACCTTTCCTTTTTCCAGACGATTTTGTGGATAGCCCGGACTTCACTTTTTTTGAGCAGGATGGGATCGTAGCCTGGCGCGATGCTCGAGAGTATAAAATGGTTACCTCGCTCATGGACCCTTTTCACTAGCGATGCCCCCTCTTCGGTGATCACGACACAATAGTCTCCCGATCGGTATCCCTTCGCCGGAGAGCAGACCACAATGTCTCCCTCTTCATATCGCGGCGACATGCTATCACCCTTCACCTCCACCGCAAAAGCGCGCGGATCGCGCACATCATACGGCCTTCGCACGCGCCCGTAGCCGTGACCGACCGGGTAGCCGTCTTCACTAAATTCTCCACGGCCACCACCCAGCACGGGGATATCTTCTGGGATCCCGGGCGGAACATCGAAGCCGTAGTCGACTGGGCGCTCCCGAACCTCTTCTTTATATATAGGGCCGGTCCCGTCCCTCAACCATATTTCACTGACGCCGAACTCACGGCAGATGTTTAGCTCCAGCGGCTTTGATGGGTTAGATTCGCCAGTCTCAATTTTCGATACATTATCTTGGCTGCAGCCCACTCTCCTCCCAAACTCCTTTTGGGTAAGAGAAGCCAACTCTCTAATTTTCCTTATTCTTTCACCCTTTGATGAAATATTCATTTTTTTTCTTGACATGAGTATGAATCCTTCGTATCATCGCCTCCCGTCGGCAGGGTGCTTGCCATGTATGGGCGATTCAAGACGACTTAGCTTTTGCTTCTCACGCAGGGATTGACTCCCAGCGCGGGCTAGCAAAAAAACTGGGCGTCCAGGAGTGGACTCTCAGCAAAACGCTCAGGGGGCACAGAAAAAATCCGCTGTTGCTCAAAAGGTTGGCGCGGATACTCAAGGTGCCGCCTGAGCTGATAAAGGCCGCCTAGCCCCCGACCCCCACAAAGGACGGGGCGGGCGGCCTGTCCCATTTTAGATTTTGGATTGCCGATTTTGGATATAAACGATCTCACGTCCGCGATCAACAAGAAAAAAGCCTTAGGCGATGAGTCAGCTATCAGCAAATCAGGTGCGGGACAATTATTTTTGCGTGCGAGGAGACAAGGAGCGGTGTTGTGAGAGCGGAGAGGACCTACGACATCATTGCCGCGTGCGTACCGCGCGGAAGCGTGAAGTAGCGAGAAGGATGGCCCGAAAGGAGAGCACGTGAACCCAGCGACGATACGCAGAGCGGTCCCGAGTGAAAGAGATGTCGATCTCGTTGCGTCTCTTTTCGATGCCTATCGGCAGTTCTATGGGCGCTCTGCCGATCCTTCTCTGGCCCGGCGTTTTATCGAAGAGCGGCTCCAGAAAGGCGAGTCGGTCATATTCGTCGCCACGTCGGACGTTCGCGGCGCTGAGCACGGCTTGGGTTTCGTTCAACTCTACCCGTCTTTTTCGTCTGTGGCCGCACGCCGCATTTGGGTGCTGAACGACCTTTTCGTGGATCCCCAGGCACGACGGACGGGATTGGGACGGGTTTTGATGGAGAGGGCCCGCGAACACGCGGTTGCAACTGGCGCAAAACGGCTCGCCCTTGAAACGGCCAGAACGAATTTGATAGCGCAGTCGCTCTACGAATCCCTCGGCTATAAGAGTAACGACCTTTTTAAACATTATACGCTCGAACTGGAATAGAGTCCCGCTTCGGCTGGCAGAAGTGCCGTCAGAAGGGCGCCGCAGTGGACGCCAAGGGTTGTTAGGGAAGGAGCAATAAACATGGAAACTTTTCGCTTCAAGCAGGTTGATGTCTCCAAGGAAGCATCGGTAGGAAATCTCGCTGAGCAGACTTTGAGCCGCTTCGGCCGTGTGGACATCCTGGTGAATGATGCCGGCATCTATCTCCAATCTTCTGTGGTGGAGAGAAGATTGGGATCGGGTCATCGACGCTGTCAATGCCATCTGTCCCGGCCTCACGGACACGACGCTGCCCCGCGGACACCGAACCGAGGAGGAGCTTCAAGCACGGCTCAGAAATAACCCGCTTGGCCACGCCCTGCAGCCTGAAGACCAAGTAGGTCCGATCCTCTTTCTCGCCAGCGATGCTGCCTCTTATATCACCGGACAGGTTCTGAATGTTAACTGCGGTAGCTTTATGTTTTAGTCAGCCTGGTGAAAAGCTTTCCGTTCACCCTTCGACACGCTTAGGGCGAACGGGAGGACATTTTTGACATTCCGGTTAGAAAAGGGGGTTAGTGAGATGAAACTTATAGGTTTGATTTCGCCTAATCTCAGCGAGGACACTTTGGTAGATGT
>JAHFAO010000029.1:3560-13347 GCA_023250515.1 Deltaproteobacteria bacterium
GGGTCTGGGAGGCGCTAAGAGCCATGAGTTTGACTCAATCCATTCCCGGCTATGGCCATCTCCTCCAGGAAACGAAAACCGGTTAACCGATTATACTTCGCTTTTTCCTCTCGCCTTTTGCCGTCGGGCAAAACTATAAATGCCACATACCCTTGCAATGGGAAGATAATTTCAGTAACTATGGCCGCGACTAAAAGGTTCACCTATGGAATACATCGTTGGGGTCGATATTGGCGGGACATTTACTGACTGTGTCACGCTGGACGATGAAGGAACCGTAACATTGGGAAAAGCCCTCTCTACACCCGAAGATTTTTCCATGGGTGCTATAGATGCGGTGCGGGATGCGGCCAAAAATCTGGGGCTGCATAGCGAGAGCGAGCTGCTCGCATCCACAAGGCTTTTCTTCCACGCATGCACGGTCGCTGACAATACCCTCGTTACTCGTTCGGGGCCAAAGGCCGGTCTCATTACTACAAAGGGATTTGGGGACACGCTTCTTCTGATGCGAGGTAGAACCACGGAAGGTCTTACTGAAACAGAAGCTTTCCACGCAGCAGGGCAGAGCAAACCTGACCCTATCGTGCCGAAAACGCTGATCGAAGAAGTCACCGAGCGGATCGATTATAAGGGTTCCGTCCTGATCAGCCTTGACGCTAAGGAGGCTGAAAAGGCCATTCAGAATCTCATCGGCAAAGGAGTCGAATCGATTGGCATATGTCTTCTCTGGGCGCTATCCAATGACTCCCATGAGCAAACGGTAGCAAAGATGGTAAGAGAAAAGCATCCGTCCGTCTATTTAAGCCTTTCAAGTGAAGTCGCGCCTTTCTTGGGCGAATATGAACGGACCGCCACAACAGCCTTCAATGCTTACATTGGCCCCAAAATAGCAACATACTTGCAGAGTCTGAAGACAGTTCTCAGGGAAAGAGGCTTAAGGCATGAGCCTTTGGTGATGCAGTCATACGGAGGCGTTTTAGGTATAGATGACACATGCAAAAATGCTATTGGCACTATCGAGTCTGGTCCAGCCTCTGGAGTCGTTGGTAGCCAGTTCATAGGCGCGCGGATAGGTATTCCTAATATTCTTGCTACTGATATGGGAGGGACAACCTTTAAGGTCAGTGTTATTCGGGACGGGATGATCGAAAAGGATTACAAACCAATTATCTCCCGCTACCAGATTTTCTTAACAAAAATTTGGGTTGAATCGATCGGTGCAGGAGGTGGAAGCATCGCCTGGGTCGATCCAGAAACAGGACTCCTCAAAGTTGGGCCTCAGGGTGCCGGGGCCAATCCAGGCCCTGTTTGTTATGGCCTTGGGGGTACAGAGGTCACCGTATCGGATGCAGATCTTATATTGGGATATCTCAATGAAAGTTGCTTTTTAGGCGGGAAAATGAGACTCGATAAAGAGAACGCCCTTAGGATGCTTGACGAGAAAATCGCCAGACCTATGGGAATGAGCGTAACACGGGCAGCAAGCGGCATTGCTCGGATCATCAATTCGCACATGAGCGACCTTATCAGGAAAGCGACTGTGGAGAGGGGATATGACCCGAGGGAATTTACTCTTTTTGCTTTCGGTGGGGCTGCACCTGTCCATGCATCAAGATATGCGTCGGAGCTTAGCATTAAGGAGGTCGTGGTTCCCTTGACTGCTTCGGTCCATGGCGCAACTGGCCTGGTGAGCTCGGATGTGGTTTATGCATACGGAAAGTCTGACCATCTGGTCGTTCCAGCCGACATAAGACGCATCAATGAAAATTTCTCTTATCTCGTCAATAAGGCTGCCAGTAATCTTCGCTCGGCCGGATTTAAGGAGGAAGATATAGAAATCATAAGGAGCCTGGATATGCGCTACCGCTATCAGGTCCATGAGCTTAACGTTCCGTTAAAGCCTGGGGTATCGGAAGTTTCGGAGAATGAAATGGAAGAGGCCTACGCGCGCTTTGATGAACTCTACGAACAGACTTATGGGCAGGGCGCAGGGTATCGTGAGGCTGGTAAGGAAATTATGGTGTTTCGAGTTGTAGCTGCGGGTGAATTAAAAAAGCCGAATTTAAGGAAGTATCAGGCCGAAAAGAAAAGTCCAGATCTTGGTCTCAAGGGTGAAAGGGAGGTCTATTTTGAGGAGAATAAGGACTTCGTTGTAACGAAGATCTACGATTATGGCCGCCTTGCTCCAGGCAGCGAGATTTTTGGGCCAGCAGTCATAGAGACTCCGATAACGACCATTGTGGTTAACCCTAAGGACCGCGCCGCTGTTGACGAATTTCTAAACGTTAGGATCTATCTGCAGGATTCATAACTACATGCTGATCAGAAATGTCGACCCGATCACTTTTGAGGTGTTATCTCATAGGCTTCACCAGATTACGAGGGAAATGGGGATAGTCTTGGAGCGCACGGGAGGAACTGTCACTACGACGCAGCAGCATGACTATAATGCCTCCCTCTACCGGCCTGATGGAGAAATTATGGCCGCTGGGGAGACCTACGGGCACCATGTGGTTTGCGCGGGATTCGCGGTCAAACGGATCCTCGAGCGGTTTGGAAAGGATGAAATCTACCCCGATGATGTATTTTTGCTGAACGATCCCTATCTGGCTGCAATCCACAACCCTGACGTGTATGTGATCTCCCCGATCCATTATCAGAATGAGCTCGTTGGATGGAGCGCAACCTTTGTACATGTGAGCGACGTTGGCGCCATGACTCCTGGGGGCGACTCGCCAGAGGCTACTGAGATTTTCCAGGAGGGAATAAGGATCCCGGGAATCAAGCTGGTGGAGCGTGGTAGGCTTAGAAGAGACGTTTTCGATACCATTACGCACATGACGCGCCAGCCAGAGGCAGTTGGGCTTGACCTTAAGTGCGAGATTGCTGCTAACAATGTGGCCAAATCTAGGATGCAATCCATGTATCAGCAGTACGGACCCGAATTGGTGAACGCTGTCTCAATGGAAATGATTCATTATACTGAGACCATCTTACGAAATAGGATTAGAGAGATTCCCGATGGGGTCTGGAGTGAAACGTTGACCATCGAAGCGGATGGGCTTTGCAAACTGACTTTGACGTTGAGAAAAGAGGAGGACCATCTTGTTTTCGATTTCAGTGGAACCGACAAGCAAGTAAGGAAGGGAATCAACCTCCCCTTTCATGGGACCTTTGGCTTTTGTTTTGGAGCAGTCCTTTACTCCCTAGCTTATGATCTTCCCAAGAATCAAGGGGTGTTGCGACCCATGAGGGTTATCGCTCCGGAAGGGACGATAGTGAATGTCCAATATCCAGGTCCTATCTCTATGAGTACTACGTCATCCGGCTTCGGAGTAGGTTTTCTTGCAAGTTCAGTTTTGATGCAGATGCTAGCTACGAGCGAAAAGTGGAAAAGGGAAATCGTGGCGCCGAATGCGAGCCACAGGAACTGCAGACATTCAGGCGTGAATCAATACGGGCGCTATTGTGCGTTTATTAATATGGCCCACGGGGCCCTCGATGGGAATGGTGCCGGGATTAACAAGGATGGGGTAAATTCCGGGGGAAGCTATATGAGTGTCCCAAATGTTGAGTGGATGGAGCTTCACTACCCGATCCTATACCTGTTTCGCCGCCATGCTATAGATAGCGCGGGTGCTGGAAGGTTTCGGGGCGGAGCAGGGGTGGAGTCAGCTCATATGTCGCATGATGCCCCTGAGGGAAAGATCAGAGGTGTCGCGTATGGCGTGGCGGGGCTAAGAAATTCAGGGCACGGGATGTTTGGTGGTTACCCAGCAGCGCCGAGCCTCATGGTTTTAATTGAAAAAACCAAAGTCAATGAATTGATAGAAATGAATCAATCTCCTGTCAACATCTCGGGACTTGGTGGTCAATCAAGATTTCTTCCTTATTGTAATTTCGAGCTTAAAAAGCATGATGTTCTGTATATGAGAGTTGCGAGCGGAGGAGGATATGGAGATCCGCTGGAGAGGGATCCTCAATTGGTTTGGAACGATGTTAACAATGGCATTGTATCAGAAGAGGTTGCGCGGAATATTTACGGTGTCGTCGTTGATGGAGAGAGTGGGAAGGTGGACCTTGCGGCAACTCAAGAGCTTAGGAAAATTATCAGGGAGAACGAGCTTAAGGGAGCAGAATGAGCCATCCATTTCGTGAGAACTTAGAGGTCGTCAGCGATTCCGCAGGAAAGTGGATTCGATGTAGCAGGTGCTCAAATGTGCTCTGTCAACTGGGAGAAGATTGGAAAAAGAGATGCAAGAGCAGGACCTTTCAACCGACTAAAGCGGGACCTCTTATGAGTGACTTGGCAGGTCACTATTTGCTAGAGAAACTTTACTGCCCATCATGCGGAGCGCTACTGGATTCAGACATGGTAGAGGAAGCTTTGGCCGCTCGATCACGCGGATGAGATAAGGAGGTAACTATGTATATGGCATTTTCGCACCTGTTTAAGTTTGTAATCGGATTGGGCCTTGCTTTCGTTGCCACGGCCCCAGCATTTGGACAAGAATTCTATAAGGGAAAGACGATCGTTTTCATCGTCGGCACCGCTCCTGGGGGAGGGTTTGACGCCTACAGCCGCATGATTGCACGCCATTTTGGGAAATACATTCCTGGAAATCCTAGTACCATTGTTCAGAACATGCCCGGCGCCGGGACTTTGATAGCTGCCAACCACATGTATAACAAGGCTGAGCCCGACGGCTTGACCGTTGGACTTTTCTCGGGTTCGATGATCTTTAAGCATGTACTGGGAGATCAAGGTGTCATGTTTGACGGGAGGAAGTTCAACTGGATGGGAACGCCCGCTCCAGAGAGGCACGCTTGTGTTCTTACTGAGAAAAGCGGAATAAAAACTTTAGAGGAGTGGTCCACTTCCAAACGGCCCAGCAAGCTTGGTAGTCTTGGACCGGGTAATGCCACGTCAGCCTTTCCCCATCTATTGAGGGCGACCCTTGGGCTTCCAATAAGTGTTATTGAGGGGTTTAAAGGCACCTCCGACATTCGGTTGTCAGCTGAGTCTGGGGAAATTGACGGAGCTTGCTGGGGATGGGATTCCATCAAGGCGACCTGGGCGAAGGCGATTGACTCGGGATTCGTACGCCCTGTGATACAGACAACGCTCGCTCCCCATCCAGATCTACAGGCTGTGCCGGTTGCTATCCAACATGTCAAAACCAAAGAGGGGCAGGACCTGCTGAGGTTTGCTGCCCAGGCTTACGGTCCCTCTGCAATCGCGTACTCCGTGCCGCCAGGAATGGCGAAGGAACGTTTGCTTATCCTTCAGAAGGGATTTATGGAAACCATGAAAGACTCTGATTTTTTGGCAGAGGCGAAAAAGGCCAAATTGGTAATCAGTCCCATTGATGGACCGACAATAGCAAAGACCGTAGCAGATCTTTACACGGTGGAGCCGAGGCTGCTTGACAGATTCCGAGAGATCACACAGGTCACGCCGGGCCGCTGATCAGCCGGACCAATGATCGTATCCGTCTTATGGGCTTAGTGTTTGAGAGAACTCAGGGTGACGCTTTCTCCCAGTTACAGATCTCTACTGCGGCGAGAGCGTAGACCTGGGCCCCACGAAAGATCTCCTCGATTTCGATCTGTTCCGATCGAATGGCCCATTTCTTACCGCCTAAACCGAACTTGCAAGCAGGTATTCCCATCTCATTATAGATATTGGTGTCGGTCCAGATGCTGGCGCGAAAGGTGTTAGCAGGCGCGGGCTTCTGTCCAAAAAGAGTCTGATAAGTTTGGTCGAGCACGTTGACAACAGGTTCAATCCCCTTGGCCTCATAACCCATCAACGAAGCGTACATCTCGAGATCATACTCGATTCCTGTCTTTGAAAGCATTTGCTTTAACTCGCGCTGGACCTGGACGGGCCTTAACTCCGGCGGCGTTCGCACGTCTACGTAGAGCGAACAAACGCCCGGATAATAGTTGGGGCGATAGGGAGCGCCCCCCTGGATGGAACCGATGTTAACTTTGGGAATGACCTGCCCCTGTGCCGACGAATAGACGTGATTCTTTTCGAATTCGGTCGCCCAGGCGTCGACTGCCTGGATCACGCGGACCATCTGTAAGATAGCGCTTTGCTCTTCCGGAGGCTCTTGTTCTCGTGTCATTCCCCAAGCGGCGTGGGGATTACCGAAGGTATTGATTCTGAACTGTGCAACGCCATTTTGTGCCCAGACAATAGAGAGCCCAGATCTGTCCGCGACTATTGCGTAATCCGATTGCACACCGTGCGTTAAAAGGTGGCGCGTGCCGGTTCCCTCTCCCCTATACGACCCGGATTGATAAGGACCTATTGGTGTACGAGAGATTTCCCCCGCGACTGCAGCCAGGATCAAATCTCCTTTCAGCGACAGCCCGCTTTCCCGCACTGCCTTTCCCGCTACCATAAATGCGGCAAGTCCAGACTTCATATTAGATGCCCCGAGACCGAAGACCTTACCGTCCCGGATGGCACCTCTGAGCTCGCTTGCCGGTTCCAAAGACCGGCAAAACATTCGATCCTCCTCGGTCCCGGTGAAGCTCGTGTCCATGTGCCCATTAATCATCAGAGATATGCCATTCCCGCTTCCTTCCAAAACACCCACAGCATTGACTCGATTTGGATCGATTTCCTGACGAATTGGCTTAAGACCGTGACGGGAATACCAATCCAGAATAAACTCGCCGATCTCTCTCTCTGACCCGGTTGGACTTGAAATATCTACTAACTGTTTGGTGAGTTCGGCAACCTCATCCCGAGTAATGTGATTGAGAACCTTTTCTTTATCCTTTTCATTGACCATCTCTATTTCCTCCGCCCCTATTCCACATAACTTCGTTTTGACATTAATGAGCCAGTCCCACGGATACCCTATATTTGTGGGTTTCTTTTATACCATTCAGCAGCCTTCTCGTAGGCATGCGCCACTTGGAACACTATAGTTAGTTCCTCAAGATCTAACGCCTTCATTTTCTCACCTTCTTTGCCGTTTTTGCCCTTTTAGCCCTTTTAACCCTTTTATCAATCTTTATGAGCGGCGCTATGCCTGTGAGATCGACTTCAAAGAGTGGCTGGAACAAACGATTGGCCTCCTCGGCTTGCTTAGCAATAAGATCAATCTCCTCGTCGCTTAAGTTAAATCCGTACTCAACATTGAGCCTTCTCACTGCTTCTTTCATGGCTCTAGCCTCCAGTTAAGATCGTGTTTATGGCCTGTCAGAACAGGCGATAGTGTTTCTACCTCCCTGCAAGAATGCTGTCAATGGATTGTTCGGTTGTCCCTAAAGAGATGTGATGCGGGAAAACTTTTGCAGGACCTCCTCTGAAAAAAGGCTCATCATCTCCAGCATTCGGTCGATCGTAGGATAAATAAACTTGATCTCAAAGTGCGAAACGCCCGCGCCGATATAGGCTTGGACTTTATCTCTGATCTCCCCCGGCGAGCCGATGAGACTTACCTTCTCTAGCTCCTCTAACGTCATATCCCTTTCATAGGTGCCGCGGCTTGCGCTGAAGGTTCCGATCGCGTTTTTCTTTGCCTTTGAGGATTCTTCATCTATGCTCACGTAGACCTCTATTCCCAGGTGAATAGCATCCCCATCTCTCCCAGATTGCTTGGCCATTTCTTTGACCTTTTGATATCTGATCGCGATATCTTCAGGTGTAAGCCATTGGGGTCAAGGTGATGCTATTATTGACTCCGTCATGCGACCGCTGTAAAGTCCGCCTTGTGGGCTTTTTGAGCCTCTGAATTCCGTGAATAAAAAAGGAGGATAGAAATGCTTCAGCCCATAGCTTTGGCCAATACACATATGGAGTGTCGCTATTTGAAAGAGACCGTTCCGGTCATGACGGACCTCCTTGCCTTCGAGAAGGTGGCGGAGCATCCGGGCGAAGTTACTTTGAAGCATCCGAATACCGACTGGCTATTGATCGTTCATGAAGCCGGGCCGGAGGCGTCGGTGAAGCAAATGCACAACCACTGGGGGGTGCGCGTTATGACGAGGGAGGAAGTGGATGCAGCCTATGAATACCTGACTGCCCACAAAGAGGAGTATGGTCTCAAACAGATTGGCAAGCCCTACTACAACCACGGTTCCTATTCCGTTTACTTCTTGGAGCCGGGAACGAACGGCTGGGAGATTGAGTGTTATGCAGACGTGCTGCGCAAGGAGAGAGAATGGAGCCGGCGAGGTGGAGTTCGGGCGCCGCACTGGGAGGCCCCCCTTCCTCCGGAGCACTTTCCAGGTCGAGGCTATGTCCCCCAGGGGTTTACTCATGGGACGCTCGCCTGTGGCGAGTTGAAGGTTTCCTGGGACTTCTACACTAAGGTCTTGGGTTTGGAGGTCCATCAAGCCAATGACCACGTGGTTTATATAAAGCATCCCAAGACGAAATGTTACGTGGTCTGTGCTGTCCGCAAAGAATGGAAAACTTTTTCTCCCAACTTCCGTTTTACGATTAGTTTGGAGTCCAAAGAGGCCGTGGCTGAGGCGCACCGTTGGCTTGCCGAGTCTGGTAAAGGGCTTGGGATGACCGAGTTGCGCGATCTCCAGTCAAGCGGACCGGCCTTTTCGTTTTTGCTCAGCGATCCGGATAGAAACTGGTGGGAGATTTCTTCTCCGAATTGATCTCCATGAAAGAGAAGCCAATAGATCAGATGGGCCTGAGGGAGATCCGCGAGGTCTCTCGGCTAAGAATGTCCCCCGAGGCGTGGGAGCACGTTATGGGGTCGGCTGAGAGCGGCACAACGATGCGCAGGAACCAAAAGGCCTTTCGCAGGTTTCTTTTCCGCCAGAGAATCTTCCATGACATCACTAACCCCGATACCACACTGGAACTGTTTGGCCGAAAGCTTTCAACCCCATCTCTGGTTGCCCCCATCGGTAGCTTTAGCTTGATAGGGGAGAGGGCCGAGGCGCAAGTGGCGGAAGGGGCCGGCCGCGCGGGAACGATGGTCTTTGCGAGCCATGCAGCCAAATCGGGTGTGCGCGAGTGGAAAGAGGCGACTTCCGCTCCGCTGGTCTTTATGGGCTATTTAAGCAGGGGGAAAGAGGATGTGTTGCGCTGCGCCAGGCTTGCCGAAGAGCTGGGATATGCTGCCGTGGGGCTAACTATGGACACGATTGAGCCAGTCAAAATCGTGGACCAGGTGCCTCTCTCTACTAAGGATGGAAAGCCAAGGAGGGGGCATCCATCCTCTCCGAAGGATATTGAGTGGCTGAAGCATGAGGTTTCCCTTCCAGTGGTAGTGAAAGGGATTATGGGCGCCGAGGATGGGCGAATTGCTGTGGATGCGGGGGCCGATGCCTTGGTGGTGTCCAACCATGGTGGTAGGATACTCGATTTTAATCGTGCTGCCGTCGAGGCTTTGCCTGAGGTGGTCGAGGCAGTGGGAGCTAGAGTCCCGGTGCTGCTCGACAGCGGGATTAGAAGCGGGGGAGATATTGTGAAGGCGCTAGCCCTCGGCGCGAAGGCGGTCCTTGTCGGCCGGCCGGTCTGCTGGGGTGTGGGAGCGGCAGGGGCCCAAGGGGTGGAGCGCGTGATCCAGATCCTCAGAGAAGAGATTAAAAGGGTCTTGATCATGACCGGGGTGAGCGCTGTAAGCGAAGTCACGCGCTCCATTTTGATCCCTGACACAGCAGATCCGGTAGAGAGACTCCGGTAGAGAGATGATCACTGCTAATCCGTTGGAAGTTCAATTTCCCCTGATGCGTTATGACCACACGATGCCCTTGCTTGAAGGAAGGGTAGAGATCGACGGCGTCAAGCTCGATACTG
>JAHFAO010000029.1:13447-24269 GCA_023250515.1 Deltaproteobacteria bacterium
TCCGGTAGAGAGATGATCACTGCTAATCCGTTGGAAGTTCAATTTCCCCTGATGCGTTATGACCACACGATGCCCTTGCTTGAAGGAAGGGTAGAGATCGACGGCGTCAAGCTCGATACTGTCCGCACCAACTCGATGGTTTTCGAGGACATCGCGGAGTTGCGTGAGGGAAACTTCGGCCTTTGGGACCTGAACATGGGCTACGTGCTCCCCGCCATCGAAGCAGGCTGGCAGATCGTGGGACTGCCGGTCTTTGCGAAAAGGAAACCTCTTTACACCTACATTTTCTGTCACAGGGACGCGGGGGTCAATTCGCCTAAAGATCTGGAGGGTAAGCGGATCGGCACCGGCTCCTATCCGACCGCCATCACCATCTGGACTCAGGGTCTCCTCAAGGACCTTTACAAGGTGGACATCTCGAAACTCTGCTGGGTGACCTCGAACAGCCGTAGAGTATTTCCTCTCCACAAGTCGAGCCCTCGGGTCGAGGCCGGCGAGGATTCGAAAAAGAGCCCGGTCAATCGTCTATTAGACGGTGAGGTGGATGCCATCATCACCGATATTTCCGATGGCAAGGCTTTTGAAACGCTGGAGCAAAGCCCGAAGGTAAAGCGCCTCTTTCCGAACTACATGGACGAGGATATGCGGTTGTATCGCGAGACTGGGATCTACGCTCCTGTGCATCAGATTGTGATGAGTAGGAAGCTGGACCAAGAACATCCGGAATTGGCCGGAAAGCTGTACAAGGCCTTTGAAGAGGCGAAGCAGTTGGCTTATCAGGATATCTTAAACGATCGAGCGGGCTTCTCGGTGGTCTATCTTAGGGAGCGTTTGGTGCAGCAGATGAAGGATTGGGGCGATCCGTGGAAGTACGGGATCAAGGCAAACAGGAGCACGATCGACACCTTTATCAAATATAATCTTGAGCAGGGAATGATTCGTTCAGAGTTGTCGCACAGGGATGTATTCGCCGCCAGCACCCTGGAAACTTGACTCGCTATGCGCTATGCGCCAAGCGCTAAGGATCAGCAATGCTACCCAAGGAACAGAATGAGCTACTGACAAGGACTGGCCTCGATACCCCCATGGGCCAGTTGTTGAGGCGCTATTGGATCCCTGCGCTGTTGTCAGAGGAGATCCCAGAGCCCGACTGCCCGCCTGTGCAAGTTAGGATGTTGGGCGAAGAGCTCGTGGCCTTTCGCGACAGCAAGGGATGCATAGGGCTTTTAGACGAGCATTGCGCCCATCGAGGTACCTCTCTCTATTACGGGCGCAACGAGGAATGCGGTTTGAGATGCATCTATCACGGCTGGAAATACGATGTCGAGGGGAACGTCCTGGACACGCCAGCCGAGCCTCTCGAAAGCGATTTCAAAAAAAAAATCCGGCAACCTGCCTATCCGACTAGAGAAGTAGCCGGGATTGTCTTTGCCTACCTGGGGCCTGAGGACAGGATGCCGCTCTTTCCCAACTACGAGTGGACTCAGGTTCCTCCGAGTCAGACTTATGTGACCAAGTGTTTTCAGGAGTGTAACTATCTCCAGGGCCTAGAGGGTGAGTGCGACTCATCCCATCTCTCTTTCCTGCACCGGACATTCAAGGCGCAAGGCCATCGAGCGCTCTATATGCAAGATACGGCGCCGGCATACGAAATTGAAGAAACGGATTTCGGCCTCAGGCTGGTGGCTATCAGGGGAGCGGGTCCCGATAAGAACTATGTGCGCGTCTCCAGTTTTGTTCTGCCTGTGGCGGGCTGTGTCCCTGCCGGTGCTACCACGAGGGAGATCGACGGCTTTGAAATCCACATGTATGTTCCTATCGATGATACCCATAGCTGGAGATACGATCTCGGTTTTAAGAGAAGCAGGCCGGTACGAGAGGAGGAGGTTCACAGGCGAAGGCAGATCGGCCCTGACTACAGGAAAATCCGGAATAGCCGGAATCACTATCTCCAGGATAGGGAAATGCAAAAGGCGGCAAATTTCACTGGGATAGAAGACTACCTCAATCATGATTCCTGTGTCACCGAGAGTATGGGACCGATCTATGATAGGTCTAAGGAGCACTTGGGAGTCAGCGACAAAGCAGTCATAGCACTGCGCAAATACCTGCTGGCCACGGTCAAGGCTTTTCAAGAAGGAGTGGAGCCCCCCCATCTCGTCACAGACCCGGCGAAGAATAGCTTTCCGCATATTGATTCCATAGCCGAGGTTGTTCCCTCAGGACACTGGAGCCAATACTTCAAACACCTTACAAAAACAGCTCCATTGGCTTGAGAGGCGGCAGGGAGTTTTTATGCTACGACCCTCTTTAGCTTTAACCGCTGTTGTTTCCCTTTCCGTTCTATGGAGTGTTCAGGTCGCTGCCCAGTCTCCGTGGCAAGCGGAGTGGGAGCGGGTTACGACTGCGGCCAAGAAGGAAGGAAAGGTCGTGGCAGGGATCCCGGCCAGCGCGGAGTTAAGGAAGGAGTTGGAGAAGAGATTCAAAGCTCGATACGAAGGAATCGAACTCGACCTCTTCCCAGGGAGGGGACCGCAAAACGTAAGGAAGATTGCGGATGAGTACAAGGCAGGGATCCGGAATTTTGATCTCTCCATCGGCGGCACGGACACCCTGCTCTATGGTTTGATCGAGCCAGGAATCGCCGAGCCATTCGAGCCTTACATGATCTTGCCAGAGGTGAAGGAGCCGAAGAACTGGTGGGGTGGACACATCTGGGGAGATAATAAAACGGCGAAACGTCATGTCTATTCGTTCCAGGCCTATACGAGTGAGAACTTATGGCACAATACGGATCTTCTAAAGCCCGGAGAGGTCCGGTCCTACGATGACCTTCTCAACCCGAAGTGGAAAGGCAAGCTTGGTGTCCTGGACCCGCGTAGCCCAGGGGCCGGTCACGCCACATGGACTTTTTTCTGGATGATCAAGGGGGAGGACTATCTCAAGAAGCTCTCGCGCCAGGATCTTTTCCTAAGCGCCAACCAGAGGCAGCTTGCGGAGGCTCTAGCAAAAGGAAAACTTGCTTTAACCATCGGCATTTCTTATTACACCCTTCAGCCCTTTATCAGCGCGTCTCTGCCGGTTAAGCCACTCCCTACACCCAAGGAGGGGACCTACTTCAGTAATGGCAGTGGATGCGCAGCTATTGTAAAGAATCCTCCCCATCCGAACGCCACCAAAGTCTTTATCAATTGGCTTCTGAGCAAGGAGGGGCAGGAAGTCTTTGGCAAGGCTATGGGTCAGGCCACGAGGCGTCTCGACGTAGAGACTAAATGGCTGCAGGAGTTCGGGATCCAAGCGGCCAAGGACTTCTTTAACTTGGAAGTTTATTACAAGTACCAGAACCATCTGGAAGATGCTATTGAGAAATTCAGGCGCCCGTCTCTGGAGATTGCTCGGAAGCTCTTACAGTAACGTGAGAAGGAGAGACCCATGCTAGTGAAGGCGGCTGGAATCGCCCTGCACCTGCTGTTCTTTGGACTTGCGTTTAGACGTCCGGCGCTTGGGTCGGCGCGAAAGCTGCTAAAATAACTATTTTCAACGAGGGGAGTTGCAATGGATGAGAGATTCGAAGACGACCTTAAGATTGCCTCAAAGATTCTCGAATGGGAGATCGGCGACATATGGGGTCATGTAGGAGTCCGTCTCCCAGGTCAGGGCGGGATCGCTGTGAAGTTATTTCGGCCCCCGGAGGAGGAAGAGATAGAAGACTGGGTTGTCTACTTTGACTACTCGCTCAAGAAGATCTCCGGAGTAGGCCGCATTCCCACGGAAGCAGCCATCTATACAGAGGTCTTTAAAGCCAGGCCCGATGTCAACGCCGTTGCCCATTGCCACGCCCCGATGTGTATTGCGCTGAGCATGGCTAATAAGTCGATCGGGACGATGCATCTACAATCGAAGCAGTTTGCCGGCGGCGTTCCGACGTTTCCCAAGCCCATCTATATTATCGACGACGCCGAAGGAAGAGAATTGGCCCAAACCCTGGGTCAGGCCATTGCCGTCGTTATCCGGGGTCATGGGATCGTCACGGTAGGAGCCACTGTGCAGGAGGCTTGCTTTAACGCCCTTTACCTGGAGCGGACCGCGAAGATGCAAGCCATTGCCCAAGCCCTGGGGTTCCAGGGAGTGGACAATGAGTTTCTGACGCAATTGGATGAAACCTGGAGAAAGCTCCGGGCCGGAATGGGGAGAGGCGATACCTTCGTCAGGTACGAGGCTGAATGGCGCTATTACAAGAGAAAGGTGTTGAGAGGAGAGTCTTGGAGCCGGGGATGGGTTTAGCCCTCCCTGGTTCTGTCGTCCACCGCCGCAATGATTGGACAAAAGTATGAACCCAGCAGAGGAAATGGCAAATCGGAGCCGGGGTTTTTATCTCCACCTGGATGCGAAGAGCCTTCTTTTGACTCTGTTCTTGGCGTTTCTTGTCCTTCTAGTGATCACCCCCCTCTTTTTACTGCTTCTTAACAGTTTCCAAATGGGTAGGCCTGGCGGGGCCGTCGCCTACAGTCTTGAAGGGTGGCGGCAAGCCCTTACTTCTCCGGGGATTCTTCAGGCGATTTACAATAGCTTCTCGCTGGCCATTACCCGACAGTTGATTGCTACGTTCGTTGGGATCTTCATTGCCTGGCTTCTTGCCCGCACTAATCTGCCCATGAAGGGAGCGCTGGAATTCTTTTTCTGGCTTTCCTTCTTCCTCCCAGCGCTTCCGGCAACCCTGGGATGGATTCTACTTCTAGACCCAAAGTACGGATTGTTGAATCAGTTGTTTCTCAATCTGCCCTTTGTCCATCATCCTCCCTTTGACATCTACTCCTATTGGGGCATCATCTGGGTTCACCTGGCGACCACAGGTATTGCCATCAAGGTGATGTTACTGACCCCCGCGTTTCGCAATCTGGATGCAGCGCTGGAAGAATCGTCCCTAGTAGCGGGAGCAGGCCCTTTACGGACCCTACAGCGGGTCATTGTGCCGGTCATGATGCCGGCTATACTGGTCGCCATCATTTTGGGTCTGATCCGGTCGCTTGAGGCGTTTGAAATCGAGCTCATTCTAGGAGTCCCCATAGGTCTCCATGTCTTCTCCACAAAAATCCACAATTTTGTCACCCATGAGCCTCCTCAGTTTCCTCCCGCTACTGCCTTGGGAAGTTTTTTTCTCCTGATCCTCTTATTATTGGTGGCTGCGCAACGACTTTACCTGGGGCGGCGGGTCTTCACCACGGTAACCGGCAAAGGTTTTAGTACCAGGCCCCTTTCGCTCGGCCGGTGGAAGTACCCGGCCTTCTTCTTGGTGCTTTTGCTTGCCATGAGCAACACGGTAGTGCCCACGGTTTTTCTTTTCCTCGGAACCTTTATGAAGCTGTTCGGCTTCTTTAACATTCAGGACCCTTGGACGCTGGAGAACTGGAGGCAGGTTCTGAAAGATCCCATTTTTTTGCTTTCTCTGAAAAATACTCTTGTGTTGGCATTCTCTGCTGCCATCGTGGCTATTTTTCTTAGCTCCTTTATTGCCTACATTATCGTAAAGTCGCGCTTCGCGGCCCGAAGCTTGCTCGATTTTATCTCCTGGTTGCCCTGGTCCATACCGGGGATTCTCCTCGGCATGGCACTCCTCTGGACATTCCTTTTGATCCACAAGACGGTACCTCTTTACGGCACGATGTACGCCTTGGTTATAGCGATCACTATCAGCGGGATGCCGCTGGGCGTGCAGGTTATCAAAAGCTTCCTCATGCAATTGGGAGATGAGTTGGAGGAGGCCTCCAGGGTATCTGGGGCTTCCTGGTTTGAGACTTATCGCCGCATCTTACTGCCATTGCTGTTTCCCTGCCTGATTATAGTAGGACTGTTGGAATTCATCTCGGCAGCCCGAAACATTAGTACCGTCGTTCTTCTCGCCACAGGTCGAACCAGGACCCTTTCTCTATTGATGCTGGACTTCAGCGCGGGAGCGGAGCTAGAGCGGGCAACGGTGGTCGCGGCGATCATCGTTCTACTAGTTGTCGTGTCAGCTTTGGTTGCTCGTTTCCTGGGTGGTCAGTTCAGCATCAGAGGGTGAACCTGGGTAGTTTTCAGGCCGTTGAAAACACTTGAGTCACCCTTCGAGAGCCTCAGGGTGAGCGGTTAAGTATGCAAATCTACGACAGTCCAAGCCGTTCGCCCTGAGCGTGTCGAAGGGTGAACGGAGAGTTTTTCAAAAGTCATTAAACGTTTGACATTGCCTTCACATCCTTCTTATATTAGCTCCCGCATGAACCTTGCTAGGGGCGAGAGGATAGATATCGGTCCTAAGCGCGGCGCTCGGGCCGTCAGCGCGAGCGTTCTTCTTCTGATCTTTCTGAATATTTTTTTGGGCCAGGGGTTTGCCCAGGAGATAAGGAAGGTTCGAATGGGCTACCCCGCGCTGAGCCTTACCTTTCTAAGTTTTTTTGTCGCCAAGGATGCGGGGATTTTTAAAAAACATGGCCTCGATGTCGAGTTAATCCAGATGGCCGGCGTGGTTCAGACGTCTGCATTAGTGGCGGGCGAGATCGATTATCTCACCGGCATCACGAGCCCATTAGTTGCGGCGGCAAGGGGGTTACCGCTCAAAGGGATCATGGTAACGGTGAGAAAGCCGCTCTTCTATGTCGTCTCGAGCCCAGACATCCATAGAATGGAGGATCTCGCCGGAAAAAAACTCGCCGTGGATAGATTCGGAACCCTACAGCACCTCGTCGCCAGATTACTGTTTAAAAGAAAGGGAATAAACCCCGATTTGATAACCTACATACAGACAGAGTCGGTCTCCAACAGCGTTCTCGCCCTAAGCCAGGGGTCGGTGCATAGCGCCCTCCTCTCGCTTCCTAATAACCTGACCATGATACAAAAAGGATTCAAGGAATTGGCCTCAGCCGATGAACTCGCAATCCAATTTCCTTCGGGCGGCTTGGGAGTGCAAGAGGCGAAGCTTAAAAAAGATCCCGGCCAAGTCAAGCTCGTGCTAAGAGCGATGCTGGACTCCGTAGAATTTAGCGAGAAAGAAAAAACATGGGTGGTCCATTACGTACAACAAAAGTGGAGGCTCAACCCTAAGGCTGCGGAAGATTCCTATAAAGTTTGGATATCGAGCCTAGCAACTGACGGAAAGCTGAGCCTCAAGGACTTACAAGAGGCTTTTGACGTGGCCTATGCAAACCAGCAGATCCCCATTCCAGTCCAGGCGAAAACCGGTATGGATTACACTCTCTTAGACCAGGCGTTAAAGGAGAGAGCAAAGAGATAATAGAAGAGAGAGGAAAGGAAAATGCCATGGAAGAGTTAAAGGAATTTAACGAGGAGCTGAGGAAAAAAAATCTGAGAGGATTCTGGGAAGCTTATCAAGGCGAAGTCTATAGCGAGCCGCTTTCATCGTACGAACCATACCTGTGGAAGTGGAGCGACGTTCACGACGCCATTAATAAGGCCGGGGAGGTTATTGGCCTGGAGCTCTCTTCTAGAAGGGTCATTCGACTATGTAATCCCTCCTTAAAGACATCCGTGGCACACACCTTCGTGTTGAATCTGCAAATGCTCAAGCCAGGAGAGCACGCGGTTGCCCACCGGCATACCAACGGGGCCATCCGGTTTGTGATTAAAGGAAGAGGCGCGCATGTAGTTGTCGAAGGTGAGTCTTTCGAAATTGAGGAAGGAGATTTTGTAACCACCCCAAATTGGACCTGGCATGACCATATTAATGATTCTGATCAAACGATGCTTTGGTTGGATGGTTTGGATGCGCCTTTGGTTAGGATGCTACAGGTCGGCTTCCACGAGCCCCACAAGGAGAAAAAACAGCCCATATTTAGACCAGAAGGGAGCGCTCTCCACGAGTTCAGTCCGATCCGTCCCAACTGGGTCCGGACGGATTCGATTCAACCACCAGGCTATTGCTATAAGTGGAAGGATACTGAAAGAGTTTTGAAAAGTGTCGGAGAGAGACCCGGTGACCCCTATGACGGAATTCTGCTCCACTATGTGAATCCTTTGACTGGTGGACCGACTCTCCCTACGTTATCCTGTGGAGTCCAAATGTTTCGGCCTGGTGAGAGAACCAAGTCGCATCGTCATACAAGCTCGGCCGTCTACCACGTTTTCAGAGGAAAGGGCGCGACGATTATAGGCGATGAGCGCTTCGAGTGGGAGACCGGCGATTCCTTTGTTGTGCCGCTTTGGCGCTTCCACCGCCATGAGAATCTCACCGATCAGGAGGCCTTACTCTTTGTCATGACGGATAAGCCGCTGATGGATGCCTTGGGGTTTTACCGCGAAGAGCGGCAAGATTAAGCAGCCTGTTGAAAAGGTCTTATTCGTGCTTCGAGCACCTCAGCACGAACGGTTGTTGAACGCAGTTTTGCACACGCCGGTTACCCTGAGGTTCTCGAAGGGTGGCCAAAGTGTTTTTCAAGAGGCTTAAAAGGCCGACATCTCATTGCTACAAAATTTGGTTTCCCTTTGCTGGCTCTAAATTGTAGAGTCTGGCCGCGTTTTCTCCCATCAGTTTCGCCATCGTAGCTGAGGAAATTCCCTCCCGCTGGGTTACGGTTTTAATCCAAAATCTAGCTAAAGATATTTGAAATTTTCGACCAAATTCTGGCTTACGCAAATCGGAAAACTATGACTCGCGCAGAGGCTTCGACTGTGAGATCAGCCGAACGACGCGAAGGCCGCCAAGGAAGATGGGGGAAAGAAGGACCCCGATAAACTGTCACGCGCGCATGACGAATGATCTAAACTTCGTGTTCTTCGTGTCCTTCATGGTGAAAGCTGCTTTTTCTCTTTTTTGGTTGCGGCGTAGCCGCGCTAAGCTCTTCGTGGTGAGAGGATTTTAACCACGAAGGACACGAAGGTCTCGAAAGGAAGACAATTGACTCACGGCATTTTTGTCACCACGGTCGGCAGCGTGAAATTGAGACTCTCCGTTGTTTCCAGAGCCGAGTTGGGATATGAAACGATTTTAGATCAGTGGTGAGCGTAGTCGAACCATTGCCGATTTTCGATTTGGAGAGAATTATGAGTGAAGCACAAGCGAAGATCTCCATCTTAGGTTTTCAATCCGAAACCAATCTAAAATCTAAAATTATCCAAAATCTAAAATGGCTGGGGCTTCTCGTATTGCTCGTGGGGTATGCGGGAATGGCCGAGGCGCAGCCGCCGGGCAAGGTCTACCGGATCGGCTATCTGGGGACGGATCCCCCACCCGCCCACCGGTGGGATGCGCTCCTGGACGGGCTGCGGGAGCGAGGGTATATCGAAGGGCGGAACATCGTCTTCGCGCGCCGGTTCTCGGAAGGCAAAGCGGAGCGCTTCCCGGAGTTCGCCGCCGAGATGGTCCGGCTCAGGGTCGATATCATCATCGTGCCCACGACGCCCGCAGCGATCGCCGCCAAGAACGCGACCAAGACGATTCCGATCGTCATTCTGACGGCGATCGATCCCGTGGGAGCGGGGTTAGTGGCGAGCCTGGCGCGGCCAGGCGGCAACATCACGGGGCTGAGCACCCTTGCCCCGGAGCTCAGTGGGAAACGGCTGGAGCTGCTGAAAGAGGTCGTTCCAGGAATGACCCGTGTGGCGGTCCTCTGGAATCCGGCGAATCCCGCCAACGCGTCGGCGTGGAAAGAGACGCAGGCTGCGGCACGCGCGTTGGGACTCCTGCTCCACTCTCAGGCAGTGCGGGGCCCGCAGGACCTCGCGGGCGCGTTCGCCCTCATGGCCAAGGCGCGCCCTGATGCGCTCCTCGTCCTGGGGGATTCTCTCATCAATATGCACCGACAACAAATCGTTGAGTTCGCCACCCAGAAGCACCTTCCGAGCGTGGTTGGCAGCAGGGAATGGGTCGTGGCTGGCGGTCTGATGTCCTATGGACCGGACATTTCCGATAACTTCCGCCGCGCCGCCACTTACGTCGACAAGATTCTCAAAGGTACCAAGCCTGCGGACCTGCCCGTGGAGCAGCCGATGAAGTTCGAGTTCATCATCAATTTGAAGGCCGCCAAGCAGATCGGCGTCACGATTCCGCCTAACGTGCTGGTGCGGGCGGATAAAGTCATTAGGTGAGGTGTGAAACGTAAGGCGTGAGGCGTCTAGGCAAAATAATTTTGATTGCCGATTTTAGATTACACGGCATTTTGGGGGCTCTCACTCTGGCAACAGTCGGAAAGAGTGTGGACAACTTAACCCAGGACTCTAATGCTTGTCATAAACTCTTGAGGAGTAACGATCTTGAGTTGGGTGCGGAGGGCCACTTGTTTTGTGAAGTGGCGTGTATTCGTGGTGAGAAACCAGTCAGGAGCCGCTTTCAAGGCAGAGACGAGTACGGGGACATCAGTTTGGTGACGGATCAAATGGCGATGCCGATCGATTTCCTGCTTGGTCGGAAGGGGAATGAACTCTGGCTTAAGGAGCCGCAACAACGTGCTATAAGCGTTTATGGTCTCGTTGGCTAACCGAGGATTTGGAGCAAGGAGTTCGAGGAGATTATCTTCCACTTCTCCCTGGACGTACTCCGCAAGGATGAGTTTAAACACCTTGCGTCGGGAGAGGATCAGCAACGCGCGAGAGGCGCTCCATGGAGCGAGAAGTCCTTCCAGGAGCACCCCGGAGTCCAGGAAAACCCTGGGAATGGAGGAAGGGTTACCCCTTCCCATAAAGGCTGTGGAAGCGTCGCTGACGTACCCTTTCCAGGTTCTTCAGAGCCTGCCCGACCGAGATCCCTCGGCCCGTCAGGGCCTCCTGAATGCGCTCACAAAGATGACCAAGGGTCAGGTCAGAGGGCACAACCATCAATGTCTCACCGAGCTGG
>JAHFAO010000295.1 GCA_023250515.1 Deltaproteobacteria bacterium
TTCTTTTTTCGCCCGAGCCATGAAAGCTCCTCGCAGGGTCTAGGAATAATCAGAGGTGCGAAGACTTTGCCGCTCTAGCCCGAGGCACGGTTCGGAAAGTCTATATTTTTTAAGGCGAAATGAAGTTTTGACCACACTAAGCTTTGGCTGCCTGGGGCTCGCGCCGGGCTGGTGCTTTCGCAGCCTCACGGGCAATGGCGATTCGGCCGGTGCGGATAAGCTCCTTGATGCCAAGTGGTTTTAGTAAGTTGATCAGCGCCTCGACCTTGTCCACGTCACCTGTCACCTCAATTGTATAAGTACTCGGCGAGGAATCAACGATCTTAGCTCGAAAGACATCCACGATCCGTATCGCTTCATCTCGATGTTCTGGCCTGGTATGAACTTTAATCAGGGCAGTTTCCCGATCAAGATAGCTCGTCTCGGTAAGGTCCACAACCTTAAGCACCTCAACGACCTTATTGAGCTGCTTCATGATCTGTTCAATGACCCGATCGTCTCCGGCCGTCACGATCGTGATCATGGAGGTCGTTGGATCTAGGGTGGGCGCGACGGAGAGGCTTTCGATATTATAGCCCCGGGCGCTAAACAGCCCTGCAACTCTGGCCAAGACCCCGACTTTATTCTCTACTAGGACTGATATGATGCGTTCCATTTGATCGTTATTCGCTACTCGTTTAGCTAAAGTAGGATGAGTTCCAATTTACGCGATTAACGAGTATACGAATAACAGGCAAGCATTAGGCAGGAAGAACGCCTTCCCCTTCCTCCTCAGACTTCTTCTTTGTTGCCCCACTCTTTTGCGCCTTTCTAAGCTCGGGTGGGTCTTCCAGGAGCATCTCGTGATGCGCCCCACCGGCGGGGATCATAGGGTAGCAATTCTCGTACGGGTCCACATGGAAATCCATCAGCACCGGGCCCTTATGCTTCAAACCCTCGCGGATCACAGGCTCCACCTCCGCTGGCTTAACGGCTCTAAGACCGCGAATTCCGTATGCTTCGGCCAGCTTGACAAAATCGGGTATCTTGCCCAGATAGCTGGCAGCGTACCGGCCCTCATAAAATAGATCCTGCCACTGCCGAACCATCCCGTGGAATTGGTTATTGATGAGAACGATCTTAACTGGAAGTTTGTACTCGGCAGCCGTGGCGAGTTCCTGGAGATTCATCTGAAAGCTCCCCTCGCTGGTGATGCACATGACTAGCTTCTCGGGGTAGGCCTTCTGCGCCCCGAGCGCCGCCGGGAAGCCAAACCCCATCGTTCCCAGCCCTCCGGAAGTGAGGAAGGTTCTCGGCTTAGTTCCTTTGAAATACTGGGCAGCCCACATCTGGTGCTGGCCCACGTCTGTAACCACGATCCCTTCATTTTTTGTGATCTCGAACAGTCTCTCGATTACGTACTGCGGCTTAACTACTTTGTCATCCTGGTGGTAGAGTAGCGGATGGGTTCGCTTCCACTCTTCAATCTGTTTCCGCCACGGTCGGCGCTGCTCCTTCAAATCGCTCTGGTTTCCATCCATCGACCGCAAAAGCACATTCAGTTGACGCAACACGGTTTTGACGTCCCCGACTATGGGGATGTGGGTGTGGACGTTCTTCTTAATAGAGGTGGGATCAATGTCGATGTGAATAACCCGTGCGTCAGGACAGAAATCAGAGAGCTTTCCGGTTACCCTGTCATCAAAGCGAGCCCCGACGGCGATCAGCAGATCAGCATGGTGCATGGCCATGTTGCTCCAGTAGCCCCCGTGCATCCCCAACATTCCCATAGAAAGGGGATGGGTACCGGGAAAACTACCTAGACCCATGAGGGTCATGGTCACCGGGATTTGGCTGATTTCAGCCAACTCTAGGATCTCGTCGGCCGCGTCGGAGAAGAGGGCGCCGCCGCCAACGTAGATCACCGGTTTCTTGGCCTTCATGATCTCCTCGGCTGCCTGCTTGATCTGGTGCTTGTTCCCCTCATACGTCGGGTTGTAGCCGCGTAGGCTAATTTTGTCTGGATATTTGAAGTCGGCTTTGTTCGTGCTGACATCTTTGGGGATATCGACTAGCACCGGCCCAGGCCTCCCGCTCGTGGCAATATAGAAAGCCTCCTTGATGGTCCGGGCGAGGTCATTGACATCTTTCACCAGGACATTGTGCTTGGTACAGGGCCGGCTGATCCCAATATTATCGGCCTCCTGAAAGGCGTCGTTGCCGATCAGAGCAGTGGAGACCTGGCCAGTAAAGGCCACAAGGGGCACGGAGTCCATGAAGGCATCTGCCAATCCAGTAACGATGTTTGTCATCCCGGGACCGGATGTCACCAACACGACGCCCGCTTTTCCGGTGGCCTTGGCGTACCCTTCAGCCATATGGGCGGCTCCCTGTTCATGACGGGTCAGGACAAGCTCAACGTCCTTTTGCTGATGGAGGACATCGAAGATCTTCAGAACCACTCCTCCCGGGATTCCAAAGATGACTTTAATGCCTTCCTGCTTGAGAGACTCGACAAATATCTCTGCTCCGGTTCTCTTCATTCCGTCTCCCTTTGGATTCCTGCCTGCCGATACCTTCCTAGGATCTCCATGATCTTATCTTTTCCTGCGAGCTTGAGCTTCTGAAGATTTTTTTTCTCTAATTCCTCTAGCGGGGTGAGATGAAATTTATGCTGATAATCTAGGAGTTTCTTTTCCAACTCTTGATGCTCTTCATAATATTTCTTAAGCTCCGGATCCTTATCCAAAAGAGAGATGATGAATTCTTCCTCTCTCCTTTCCATAAGCGAGCCTCCTTATCTTTAGAAC
>JAHFAO010000296.1 GCA_023250515.1 Deltaproteobacteria bacterium
AAGTCAAAGCGGTGATCAAGTCCGTGCAGCAAGCCAAGCAGTGATGATCAAATCGAAAGAGAAAACCATCGATCTCGTCATGAAAGTCGCAAAAACAGACCGCGAGGCAGCCTTAAAGACTTATGATATGCTGCAAGACGTGCTAGGAGGAGACGGGATACCGACGCGCACGGATAAGGTCATTAAATGATTTTAGATTGCCGATTTTGGATTTTGGATTGAGGAAAAAAATACGGATGAAACAGTTTGGATCTCGATCCGGCAATAATCGAAAATCTAAAATGGGAAGGGGCAAAATCTAAGGAGGTGTGAGGACGATGAGCATCCCTAAATTCGATACCGACCATTTTGATCGCTACTATTGCGCCCTGGTCACTCCGTACAAACCGGACAGTCTGGAGGTGGACGAAGAGGGCTACAGGAGGCTGGTCAGGTACTTCACCGCTGCAGAGGATTTCCGGCGCACCAGGGGAGCCCTCATCGTCAATCCCGAGGCGGGAGAGATTTTCTACCTGACGCCGGAAGAGAGAAAACGACTCATCAAGGTGATCTTAGAAGAGCGGCCGGCTGATATGCCTATCTTCGCCGGCTGCTACGGCGTGAGAAGGGATGAAGTGATCGCGTCTGCTCTCGAGGCGAAAGCGCTCGGCGTGGACGGCATCTTTGTCATGCCACCTGCAGGGACCATGGAGGTGACCACGGCCATAGACGGCTCCAAAAATCCTGAGATATGGACCAATCATGTCAGGGCTATCGCCGAGGCCACGCAATTACCTCTGATAGTCCACCCGAGCCATCCGCGGACGATGGAATGGGGAGGTGCTCTTCCGATTGAGACGGTGAAGATGGTCCTTGAGCAAGTCCCGAGCGTTGTCGGCTGGAAGATGATTTATGGTCATGCGGCCGCCCATTTCAGAATCGCTAGATACATTAGATCTCTGCCGAGACACGTGGGAATCCTGAACGCCCTCCATTTCTGCTATCACACCGCCCTAGTCTGCGATCTTCTTGACGGCGCCGTACAGGGATCCTACAACTTTAACATGGAGAGCCTAGTTCAACACTCCATGGCATGGGAAGAGGGGGATATTGCTCGTGCAAAACAAATCTGGAACACGCAAGTGATGCCGGTACTTGAGTACATCTACGCCGACTATTCAAGACTGCACATCAGGTACAAACTTGCAACTTGGATTCGAGGGTTAATTGCCCATCCCTTTATGAGACCGCCGATGCCGGAGCCTAGGAGGGAAGAGGCGGACAGGATCTATGAGATAATAAGCCGAACTGATCTAAGTTGCATCGGTCGATCCGAGTTTGAAGAGACGCTGAAGCGAAAAGAGGCGATTCTCAGAGCGTTCTTGCCCGGTCTCACGCCGCTCTGAACGAGGACTTAGCCGATTCCACCTTAGCCTTAGAAGTGGCGAAAGAATTGGAATCTACAAGTAAATGAAAGGAGAGTCCCTTTGCCAGTTCCGGAGTTCAATACCGACAAGTACGACAAGTCTTACTGCGCTCTTGTCGAACGGCACGTCTGTCGTGGTGACTCTTGTCAATGTGGATTCCCTGTGTTCCTGGCATCACTCGTGTCCCGACAGGATGCGCCGGGCGCGCGCACGTGCCGCTTCCCCCTCAATTCCTCTACTGATTCAGTCGAACCCCTGATGCCTCCTCCTCCTAGGAAAGATCGGAATATTTCCTTGTTTTCGGAATTACGAAAACGTGAAAGGTTAGGGCGTCATGTTCTGAATTCAAGACCCGAGAGGCGACCCCGAGCCTAAGTTTGACTACCTGATCGATTCTTCGCACAACTGTTGCTACTATAGCAGGATGGACTGGCAAGAGAATCTTATCGACAGCCCCACACAGATCCGCGACTTGATCTTGCAAACCAGGCGCATTGCTGTCCTCGGCATCAAGACAGAAGGCCAGGCCTCTAAGCCCGCCTTCTATGTCGCCAAGTACCTTGACTCAGCAGGGTTCCAGGTGATTCCCGTGCCGGTCTACTACCCTGATGTAACAGAGATCCTTGGCAGGCGGGTCTATCGTCGGCTGATTGACATCCCTGAAGAGGTTGATCTGGTTGATGTCTTCCGCCGATCTCAGGACATCCACGGGCACGTAGAAGATATGCTGGCGAAGAGGCCGAAGGCGGTCTGGTTTCAGTCTGGCATACGAAACCAGGAGGTAGCGGAGAAGCTAGCCAGAGCAGGCATCAAGGTAGTGCAGGACCGCTGCTTGATGGTCGAGCACAGGTTGGTGACAGCCAGATGAAGCGGACGTGCCTCCAGCAGGTTTTTACCAAGGTAGGTACGTGCCCGCCGCTGACGATGAAGACGCCTAACTAGTGTAGTGTCCCTAACGCTTCTTTACAATTCCGTTCGCCTTGAGCCCTTCGACATCCCAGCCGTTCGTCCTGAGTTTATCGAAGGAAACGGCTGCTCGGCTCAGGACAGGCTTGTCGAAGGGCTGAGCGTTTTTAACACCTTTCATTCGTGGTTCGACAAGCTCACCACGAACGATGAGTCAAGGGACTTTTGGGACACTACACTAGTGGGCTGTAGTCGACGAGAGGCGGCGCTTCGCTCCTAGATCCTCCAGGAGGTGACGCCATCTCGCCTCCACCATCTTCCGTTCGGCGGCGGGGAAGGAGAAAATAAACAAGGCAAAAGGCTGAAGGATAAGGGATGAAGTGGGGAAGAGAGAAAATGGAAAAAAAGAGTCGAGTCTACGTTTGACGATTGGCCGTACGGTTAACAATGTTCGGCCATAGACGTGG
>JAHFAO010000160.1:0-4608 GCA_023250515.1 Deltaproteobacteria bacterium
CCAATATCCACAAGTGTGCCTAGCAGGACAGCTTTCATGCTTATTTGAACTATTTTATTCATTGTGATCGTTCCGTCGGCCCAACTAAAATTCTATTTTAACTTCCGTTAGTTATCAACCTTCCATTTAAGGAACCGATCTGACTTTATCGTCTGTATGGGGGAGATCCAGTAACTTGATCCAGAATGATCGCATCGGGTTGACTGGGCCTGTCTGACTGCGGTAAGTTCCGAACTAAGAAGGAAACAGAAAGGAGAACCTAATGGCAAAGGAAATCGAATGGAAGGCGCAGATACAGGCTTCTTTAAAGGAGGCCAAGGCGAGCCGAAAACATGTCCTCTTAGATTTCAGCCATGCCCCGCAATGAGGGGGCTGCCGCAAGATGGATGCCGTGACGTATCCACAAGATAAGGTAAGCCTCTTCATCAGTGACCACTTCGTTCCCGTAAGGATTCATACCGACGATCACCCGGAACTGACGGAAAAGTACCGAGTGCCCTGGACGCCCACCTTCGTGGTATTGGACGCTGACGGCACAGAGCATTACCGCGAGACCGGCTATCTTCCGCCAGACGATTTTCTGGCCCACATGAACTTAGCCCTGGGGCGCGCGACCTTTGAAGAAAAAGACTTT
This sequence comes from Deltaproteobacteria bacterium, assembly GCA_023250515.1. Lineage (GTDB taxonomy): Bacteria > Desulfobacterota > Binatia > UBA9968 > UBA9968 > JAHFAO01. The sequence goes on from JAHFAO010000160.1 coordinate 635, forward strand.
TCTGCGGCGGCAGGATACTTTCAAACCATCGTGGACCGGTATGGCGCAAGCGAGACAGTTCCTGAGGCGCTTTACTTCTTGGGCGTCTGCAAGAACCGGATGAGCGGCGGCACGGCCGATCAACGCCGGGCCATCTGGAAGCGCCTTATGGATGAGCACCCTAAGAGCGACTGGGCGAAGAAAGCCTCCTTTGCCTTCGAATGAGCCCCGATCCGAAAGAAGATGGAGAAGCGAATGATAGAGACTACAAGGTGGTGTCTGGGTCTCTAAAGAAGACTTCCCCCAAGGCTCTATGGGGAAGCCTTGGCCAGGGTCAAAATTTCGGATCGGGGTGAGATGTTATTTCTCAGAAAGACCTCCATTGACACGATTTTGTCCATGGAGGAGATCATCGAGGCTGTGGAGGACTCGCTTACAGAGATGGCTTTGGGACGCGGGTTTGATCTGCCGCGAAGGAGGATCCACCATCCGAACCGAATGATCTTTGGTCTCCTCCCTGGCTCATTTAAAGAAGCCATGGGGGCTTACCTCCAAACCGATCTTGACCGGCGCATTCATCATGAGACCGTTATTCTTTACAGCATTGAGACCGGGGAACCTTTGATCCTATTTCAGGACTGCTCTATCAATCAGTTAAGGACTGGGGCGGCCGGAGGATTAGGGGCGAAGTACCTGGCACGAAAAGACGCGAGCCGGGTAGCTGTCCTGGGAAGCGCTGCCCACGCCGAAACTCAACTCAGAGCGGTCTGTGCCGTAAGAGCTATTACCAGCGCAAAGGTTTTTAGTCCCACACCGGAGCATCGCCTTTCGTTTGCCGACAAGATGAGCCGAGAGCTAAAGATCAAGGTTCATCCCGTGAAGGGTCCTGAAGAAGCACTAGAAGAGTCAGATATCGTGATCGTGGCTACCAACTCACAGAGACCGGTCTTCAATGGAAGCACCCTTCAGGAAGGCATGCACGTTACCTCTATGGCTAACGGCGACAAAGCCCGAACCCGCCAGGAGATCGACGACACCACGATACAGCGATGCGACCTGCTTTTCATCACCTCAAAGGAAACTGTGTGTGTCAACGAGAGCGATATCTTTCGTGCCGTAAGAAATGATGTCATCTCATGGGACCGCGTGCGCGAGATTTCAGATCTCCTTCTAGGAAAAGTGCTGGGCAGGACAAACGAAAAACAGATCACTCTCTATAAACTTCAAGGCATCGGCATCATGGACGTGGCCGTGGGCCTTCGGGCCTATGAACGACTCAAGGGGTGCTCCTCGGTACAGTGCCTATAAGGCGAGGTCATAGAACCCTCTGCGGTCAATAGCCAAGCAGAAGAGACCCTAAATGACGCCCCCTTCAGTTTCGTTGGAAGAGATGATCCGCTCTTCTTCCCGCGCCCTAGTGATTGGGGTAGGCGGGGGCGGGGACGTGGTCGGCGCCCTAGCGACTGCTCGGTTCCTCGAGTTCTGTGGGCTTGAGTTCACCCTTGGGGGCCTCTCATGGGAACGCTCGATCATCGACCCTCTCCCCGGTCCCCGTTCGCTCAATGAAGTCCAGGAAGTACGCCCCCTGCATCGCTATGCGTGGCTCGCAAATCCCAAGAGTCGAACAGAGACCGGCATTCCCTTTGCCGAGTCGAAAATGGCTAAAATTCTTGGCCGTGAAGTTCTCCTCGTGGATATCAATGGCGGAGTGAAGGGTGTAATGGATGGGTTAGAGGTCGCCCTAAAAGAGTTCAAGGCTGATTTCCTCGTCGGCGTTGATGTAGGCGGGGATTCTCTGGCCCAAGGAGGAGAGCACGGGCTGCGCAGCCCCTTGGCGGACTCGATAATGCTGGCGGCTTACGCCGAATTTGAACGGCGTGGGCAGCCCACGCTGTGGGGTGTCTTTGGCTATGGCAGCGATGGGGAGATGACAGTTGACGAGATCGAGGCGGCACTTAACAAAGTAGCCAGAGCCGGCGGGCTACTCGGCGCCTGGGCCTTGACGGCAAAGGTGGTAGCCGAGCTTGAGGAAGTGATTCAACAGGTTCAAACCGAGGCCAGTGCTATCCCGGTGGAATGCGCGCGAGGGGCTTGGGGCGAGAAGAAAATTCGCCAGGACCAAAGGAGTGTGAGACTCACTCCGCTTACAACTCTTACATTTTTCCTTTCGCCTTCCATTGTCTTTGATGCCCTTTCAGAACCGGCCCGTGCAGTAAGCCAAAGCTCGTCTTTGGAAGAAGCGAACCAAGCGCTGCACGCCATCGGCCTCAAGACAGAGCTCGACCTGGAACGCGAAAAGTATAATGCTTAACCACCTACATCGGGATGTTAAGCTCCTCCTTTTCTCACGCGGACTCAGGGCCTTCGCTTTCTCCTACATGAATGTTGTCTTTGCCATCTATTTGAACAGGATCGGTTATTCAACGCTCATGATTGGGATTATCCATTCCGTCGCCTACTTCAGCGGAGCGCTCTTTAGCGCCGTATGGGGCTTTCTTTCGGACCGCTATGGGCGGAAAAAAATCCTCATCCTCTTGGCGGTGCTAACAATCCTTTCGACCTCCATATATCTCTTTTCCACCCACCTGCTATGGATTTTGTTATCAGTTGTCATGGTCAATGTGGGGGCCGGCGGCTCAGCAGGAGGAGGACAAGGGGGTGGCTCTTTCAATCCGGTGGAGCAGGCGCTCCTGGCTGAAAAATGCGCCGCCGAGGAGAGAAACAGGATCTTTTCAACCATGTCCTTTGTGGGGTCGGTTCTGGGATCCCTTGGCGCGCTGGTGAGCGGCCTGCCGGAGTATCTCCAGCAGAGGCGGGCTTGGGATCCGATCGATTCGTACAAACCGTTATTTGCCCTGACCATACTCTGCAGTTTTGCCCTTATCTTTATTTACCAGGCGATCCATGAGGAACACCGTCCTTCTGCAACAAAGCGAATTCTCTCCAAGCAGTCCAGCTCCTTTGTCACCAAATTGTCGCTCCTTGCCATTGTCGACAATATGGGCGCTGGCATGCTTGGCCCACTCCTCTCCTATTGGTTTTTCCTCCGCTATGGTGTGGAGTTAAAAGCATTAGGGGTCATGTTTTTCCTCTCCTACTTTCTTGCCGCCATCTCCTTCTTGCTCGCCCCTATCATCGCCAGCCGCATTGGGGTCGTGAGGACCATGGTCTTTTCTCACGCCGCGGCCTCGTTTCTCTATCTTATTCTCCCCTTTGCCCCAACATTCTTCGTTGCCGCCAGCTTGATGATCGTCCGCTCTTTCCTGGCATACATGGATAATCCGCTGCGTGAATCCTTTACAATGGCGATGGTGAAATCAGAGGAGAGAGGTTCGGCCGCAGGGGTCACACACCTTGCGCGTGTAGTGCCTTTCGGTGTCAGCCCAACCCTCTCGGCCTACATTATGCAAAGCCTTTCTCTCAATGTTCCTGTGCTCATTGGCGCGAGCCTGCAACTGACTCACGATTTCACATTTTACTTTCTCTTCCGCCATGTAAAACCACCAGAGGAAAGGATGAAGGGACAAAGGGGTCAAGAGGTTAAGCGATGAAGGGTCGATCAAGGCAAAAGTCAAAGTAGACTACTGAATTCTAGGTTATGACTGGAGTCTGAATTGAGTTGCTTTCAGAGAATCGCGGAGGAAAGAATTCGTGAAGCGCAGAAAGCCGGGGCCCTTGACAACCTGCCCGGCAAAGGGAAGCCGTTAGAGTTGGAAGACCTAAGCTCGGTTCCCGAAGAGCTACGGGTCGCCTACCATATCCTGAAGAACGCTCACATCTTGCCCCCCGAGGCCGAACTGCTCAAAGAGATCCATACCCTTGAGGACTTGCTGCAGTACATAGAGGACGCGGAGGAGCGCAGGGCGACGTTGAAGAGCATTCAATGGAAGGTAATCCGCCTTGATCTTCTGAAGCGGCGCTCTTTATCCTTACAAACTGTTCGCTACTACGGCAAAAAACTCGTGCGGAAATTTACCATGAAGTAGCCCGCCGTT
>JAHFAO010000160.1:4708-7944 GCA_023250515.1 Deltaproteobacteria bacterium
GAGCATTCAATGGAAGGTAATCCGCCTTGATCTTCTGAAGCGGCGCTCTTTATCCTTACAAACTGTTCGCTACTACGGCAAAAAACTCGTGCGGAAATTTACCATGAAGTAGCCCGCCGTTTTTCTACATTCCGCCCTATCATTCGCCTTGACATCTCACGAGTGCGGGTTTTAAGGTGAAGCCTGAGCAATCGGCGAAGGGAGCAAACCATGCGGATCATTGATGCCGATGGACACGTCCAAGAAAAGGATATCCCCTGGAAAGATCTCCTTCCATCCCCCTATCGATCTCGCGCCCCGCGGATAGTGAAGGACAATCGCGGCCTAGACTTTTTGATGGTGGAGGGCAAACTCTGTCCCAAACCTATGGGTAAGGGATGTGGATTTGTAGGCGCCCCTCGCAGCCGAATTCCGCAGCAAACTACCGGAATGGTCGATCCAATCCAGCGCCTCAGGGATATGGACCTTGAAGGCATTGATACCGCAGTACTCTTTGGCACGGTTCCCTTCTTAAGCCTGCCATTCTTTGAAGATAAGGATTTTGCCTGCGCTATGGCTCGAGTCTACAACAATTGGTTAGCCAATTATTGCAAGGCAAACCCGCGAAGGCTTAAGGGAGTTGCACTCGTTCCGATCCAGGACCCACCGGAAGCGGTAAAGGAACTACGTCGCTGCGCTCAGGAACTCGGCTTTGTTGCTGTCGCAACCCCTACACATTCCTCTTCGGGCAAAAATCTCGACGATCCAGATCATTACCCTTTCTTCGCCGAAGCAGAACGGCTCAATGTCCCTATCTGCATCCATGTTGGCGCCGGCGACGGAACCTCTGCGGGGATAGAAAGATTCGACCACCCTTTCTTTACCCATGCGATGGCCCACCCTTTTGAACAGATGATTGGTGTCCTTTGTCTGGTCGTGAGTGGAATTCTGGAAAAATTTCCACGCTTGAAGCTAGTGTTCCTGGAGGCCGGCGCTGGCTGGGTTCCCTATTGGATGGAAAGACTGGACGAGCATTACGAATATCTCCGACCGACGGTTCCCTGGCTCCCGAAACCTCCGAGTGAATACATGAAGAGCGATCAAGTTTATTACGCCTTTGAACCGGATGAACGCACTCTTCCTTTTGTCGCTAATTTTGTGGGTGACGAGAGGCTTGTTTTTGCCTCTGACTATAATCACAGCGATTCCAAATTTCCTCACACCGTTAAGACAGTGACCCAAAGGGAGGATATTGACCCAAGAACCATGGAAAAGATTATGGGAGAAAACGCAGCAAGGCTCTATGGCATATGAGGAAAGGAGATTGAGCAGGCAAAGGACGAAGTAGTCTAGGGCGAAAGGAGTACAAAAGCTATGTATGAACTCCAGCGAAAACTGAGCCCTGAAGAGTTCAAGCAGACCTTTGTGCGAATCAACAAAGAAGATCACAACCGCCCTCCCCATCCGTGGGATCTCCTTTTCCGAGAAGGAAAATGCACAAAAGAGCAGCTTCAGGGCTGGGCCAAAGAAAGATTCTATTTTGTCCGGCAGGTGCCCATTAAAGAATACGGCATACTTTTTAACTGCCCTTACCCCGAGGTGCGACGGATTTGGCTCACGAAAGCGATCGAGGAGGAGGGTGAGGATATCATAGGGAGAGAGCACGGTCCTCACCCGGAGTATTGGCTGCGACTTTGCGTGGCTCTTGGAATGGCTGATCGATCGGTTGGAGACTGCCTATGACGCGAGGCCCGCAGCCAGGGCGAAAGTATCAAAGAGACCCAGAGAATGCTTTAGAAACTTCTATTTTTCTCTCGGTGCCGACGACTCCACTCTACCCGATGTGGCCAAAAGGATCGGCAGCGATAGGCTGATGATCGGGAGCGACTATCCCCATCCTGACGGTACATTTCCTAACACGGTGAGGATGGTTCAGGCTAGGGAAGGATTGACGGAAAAGGACAGAGTGAATCTTCTAGGAGGCACAGCATCAGGGTTCTTCAATCTGGGTCATTAGCTTCGAAGCTTTGTCAGAGCTAAAGCGAATCAAGTCGGAGAACAGGAAGTGAAACTTCAGAATCATCTGGTAGCTGCTAGCTTCTTTCTTTTTGTTGCCGTTTTGTTCTTCGGACTCTCTGGCAATCTCGAGGCGCAGTCGGATTGGAAAAAACTCTGGGAGATGACCGTAGAGGCGGCAAAAAAAGAGGGGGAAGTTGTCATCTACGGACCGCACAATCCCAATTATCGCCCCGTCTGGTCGCTATTTCAAAAATCGTTCCCCGAGATCAAATTCAGTTATGTGCCGGGTAGGGGCGCTGAGCATGCCGAGCGTACCTTAGCGGAACGGCGGGCCGGGAAATATATCGCGGATATCGTTATGGGAGGATCGAGCACCTATGCTTCTTATTCTCCGGAAACTCTGGAATCTATACGCACTCTCCTCGTTTTGCCTGAGGTCATTGATGAGTCAGCATGGTGGGAACAAAAGCTATCTTTCTCCGACCCTCAAAATAAGTATGTCCTCATGATCACAGGTGAGGTCGGAACCCGTCGTGGTTCTTATAACACTAAGCTAGTCAACCCCCAGGAGATCCAATCGTGGCGGGATCTGTTGAAGCCAAAGTGGAAAGGAAAGCTGGGCTGTTTCGATCCGCGTGTCTCGGGGGGTGGAGGGGAAACTTTCGCTTTCTTTTATCATACTCCGGCCCTAGGCCCTGATTTTATCAAACGCCTGTTAACCGAAACGGACATGATCCTGACTAGAGACCTCGTCCAGGGCACGGACTGGCTGGCCAAAGGGAAAATCTTATTCTACATTGGTAGCGCTCAACCGATCATGAGGGCCAAAGAGCAGGGACTACCCGTGGATTTACTTCCCCATCCTGTGAAGGAGGGAGAAATCATGGGCGGAGGCTCTTGCTGCATTGCATATTTGAATCGGGCGCCCCACCCGAATGCAGCAAAGGTTTTTATCAACTGGGTTCTATCCCGTGAAGGGCAAACAGCCTGGCAGAAACACCTGGAGACAAACTCGTTGCGCACGGATATTCCAAAGAGCGACTTGCCTCCAGTCCTCGTGCCCATAAACGGGGTTCGCTATTTTATGCTCAATTCGTCCCAATATAATAGCCCCGCTATGATCAAGACCGTGCGTAGCTTTGTAAACGAAGTTCTGGAAGAGAGAAAAAAGCAGAGGTAAGCGGCTTATGAAGCGGATCGGCCTGATCGGTTTAGGGAACGCGGGAGGACCTCTTGGC
>JAHFAO010000297.1 GCA_023250515.1 Deltaproteobacteria bacterium
CATCAAGATCAAGCTCGAGGGGTTGAAGGGAGACGACGCGCTCGACAAGCTGTTGGATAGGGAAGCCAAGCCGTCCAGAGAGAAGCCCGCCGGCATGCAGATTCAGGGCGTAAAGCCGGGCGGAACGCCGTTCAGGAAGATCTGAATTGGAAATCCGAAGATGGAGGATAGAGGATCGAAGATGGCGCTATTTACTCTCCTCCGTCTTCGTGAATAGAAGCGAGCGCCATGGGATCTATCGTTGGAGCGTTGATCGTCACGCATACGCCGCGCATGGCGGATGAATTCACCGCTCCGGCTTTCACCCGCGAGATGATCCGGGGAATGCACGAGCTGGGCGAGGTGGTCGCGCAACTTCGGCCCGACGCCCTGATCCAGGCCTCTACCCACTGGGTGACCACCTTCAACCACTATGTCCTGGGACATAAGCGGCACAGGGGAATACTCACCTCCTCGGAAGCGCCGGAAATCATCGCGGGCGTTCCCTACGACTTTCCCGGCGACCCCGGGCTGGCAGAGGCCATGGCTGCTAAAGGGAGAGAGAAAGACATTCCGGTGATCTGCACTGCCGCGGAACCGTTCATGCTCGAATACGGAACTGTCAATCCCATCCGCTATCTCACTCCGAAGTTCGATGTGCCCGTGGTTCCCGTGTCGAGCTGTCTATTGGCGGATATCCCGGAATGCATCCGTTGGGGGGAAGCGATTGCAGAGGCCATTCGCGACAGCTCGAAGCGAGTGGTGGTGATTGCCAGCGGCGCTCTCTCTCACAAGCTCGTGCGCGGCCCGGAAACGTGGCCGAGCGAGGAGTCTCAACGGCTGGATCATCAATTTGTTGATCTAGCAACTCAGGGCAGGGCAGACGAGCTCAAATCCTTCTTTCCTTCCTTTGCCAAAACAGTCGAAGCTGAAATGGGCGGCCGCCACCTGGCGATCCTGCTCGGCGCGACGGGCGGCGCCTTCCGCGGCAAGCTCCACGCCTATGGTCCCTCCTCGGGCACCGGCAACGCCGTGGTGAGCCTCACGCCGGCGTAGGCCATCGAAAAAGCCTATCCTTTGCCTAACGGTGAACAGACAATCCGGGTTATATTTTTAGACTACGCGATACCGGGCTTGAGGCTTTTATACTATAATGCTAGTATGATTTCAGGCTGGTCGTTATGGGAGCACTTGTAAGGGGGGATAGTGGTTCAACAGCCGGAGATCATCACAACATTAATTCATTTGCCTCTGTTTTACAATCCACAAGGGCAGGGTACGCGGCAGCCAATCGAAGAGGAAAAGTTTATCGTGACGGCTGAAGAGATCAGCAAGGAATTCGGGGGTGGCTTCCTCCATCTTTACCGGGAAACCCCTCCAAAGGGTTTCTGGTGGAACAGGAATATCGTTCAAAGAGACGATATGGCGCTCCTTGAAGTGGATGTTCCCGACACCGAAGAAAGCCGTGAATGGTTAAAATCTTATGCTAGGGATGTTCTATTACATCGTTTTCAACAGGAGGCCATTTACATCAAGCTTGTGAGGCCTACCGAAACCTTGGAGATAACAGACGTGAAAATATCAGAGGAGTAAGTGTTTAGAAGGCTTTAGCTCAGTTTCAATAAGGAAGGAGTTCAGACATGGCACGGGAAAAGAAACTCGAGGCACCCATTACTCTTTTTGCTGCAATCGAAGAGAAGCAGCATGAGGCTCTACGCTTTATTGCTTATAAGGAGCGTCGCTCCATTGCGGACGTAGTTCGTGAAGCGATCTCGGAGTACATCAAGAGCCGCGGGGAAAAGAGGAAAGCTGTTGGTGCTTGATTCATACGGGAACTCTCTTTTTTGTCTTGGTAAGCTGGTTTTCAAAGTAACCCCCCCGGTGCTGTCCACAGGGCAAAAAAATCCTAGAGTTCCCCACCATCTTTCCTGTTGACGGCGACCCGCAACTTGGAATAGATAACGATTCGACTGTAAAGTTACCTTATCGAGTTCGTTGTGACTAAAGGGGGAAAGGAAGCAAAGCCATGGGTTTCATGACTAACGACGGGATGACACGATGCTTGATACGGCGCGCGAGTATGAGCTTAGCCCTGGCTCTGGCGATGGTGGGAGCCGAAGTCTCCTGGGCCGGGGCGCAAGGGCGGGTGATCTACATGGCTGCCGTGGAGATGAAAGGTGGAGCGCAGCAGGAGAAGGAACCATACCCGAAGGTTCCTCTGCCGGAAGGGGAAGGGTACGTAAGGACCCCACCTAACCCCGCCGGACGATGGGAGGTCTCAGCTTACCAGTGGTCCCCAGCCACCGTTGTTGTGCAGCAAGGCGAGACGGTGACACTCGAGATTGTGGGCGTGAACGGCGATATCCATCCCTCAACGATTCCTGGACTTGTAGAATCCTTCACAGTCAAGCGAGGGGAGATCACACGGGTCACTTTCACAGCCAACAAGGCGGGCACATACCCCATCATCTGCACGAAACACCGGCCCAATATGCAGGGGGTGCTAGTGGTCCTTCCTAAGTAGGCTGCTCCTCTTCGCCTGAGGTTTTTGGACTCTAATCGGTTTGGACTTATCTCTCAAAGCGTTGGCCTCGGAAAAGACGTTTTTCTCCCGCTTGACGCCTATCAGCCACTTAGCATAAATAACAGCTGAGCCGTAGGCCCTTTAGGATTCAACGGGGTCGTCTGATCCGGTCCCATCTTTGACGCGCACCACTTTAGCCCGGACTGGGTTTCCCCAGCCGGGCTTTTTGTGTTAACCGAGAGCGACGCCCCAGGTGGACGGTGGGCTTTT
>JAHFAO010000298.1 GCA_023250515.1 Deltaproteobacteria bacterium
CTGTAGCCGGGATACCCAAGAGCCTTACATCACGGTCCAAAAGGGTTGTGCGAGAGGCTCCTGTATCTGCCAAAAGCCAAACGAGTCCCTGGAAGTGCTCGGAACGCAAATGGATAGGAAAGTAGGGAGAGTCGCCGATAAAGCGCCCTTGAATGATCACAGCACCATTTCCAAAGGCTCACGGGTAATGAACTCCACACATGTGCGGGCGGGGTCAGGCAACTGAGCCAGCAATCCTCCAAGATCCGGGTCGCTGGCGAGAACCTGTCCATTCTTAACCGCGATCCACTGGTCGGCATATTCCTCTAGGAGAGTCTCCAGATTTTTGTTGATCCAGACGTGGTCGGCTTCAAACGCAAGCAACTCGTTAGCCAGTTGCTCTTTCATCCTTGTCCTCCATTGTTCTCCACGCAACGGGTTTCATCTAACGATGTGATTCTCTCTGAAGTCAACGGACAAGTCAAGGTAAGGGAGGGCGGCTTATCTCCGGCATGCACCTTTACCCCGAGCAACCAGACCACGTAAAAGCCAAGCTCAGCCGTCGCTCGTAAGCGATCGCCATGAAGCGCAGAGTTAGGATGTGACCTGCTCGTACGAGAAGCTAGGAATACCCGCCTTTTCCCTGGCATGCTCGATGGTAATTCCACAAATGTTGCCGTCCCGGTCAAGGTCGAGTTAAGGTATTCTCGTCCAGGGTCTCTGGTTTCTGCGACCTCTGTTGCTCTAAGCTCAATATACAGAGTGTCTGTGTCCTGGAAATATTTAATCTTCATGGCTCAAACGAATTTAAATTCCTTCAGAAGGGAGACGTTTGTCAAGTTAGGCAGGAAAGGGTGGAGTGTCATCGTCCTTGCCGTGGAGGGCAAACCAGTAGATGCCGTTCATGTAGCGCCAGCGTCTGAGGGTAGCCTCCTCGACTACCCTTACTGCCTGCTGCTGAAGTTCAGGCGTGCTACAGTATTTTTCGACGATGGCAAAACCCTTAGCTGCGTGGATTTCATCGGCACCGATGTGCTCTTCAAAGAAGCGGATCTCCCGCGCGCCTGGAGGGTAACCGTAGTGCTTATGCAAGGCAGGAACGATCTTTCGGCAGATGTCCATGAACTGTGACTCCAGGCCGATAAACATGGCCGTCAAGGCTATCTGCCAAGGGCGCTGATAGACTAAACGCCAGCCCCAATTCTGCAAACCTTCGGTTCCCGGAAGAACCTGAGCCTGCTCCACGCTTTCCCGCTTCAGACCGCACGTCACAACATAGTCCGTGAGCATATCGAGATGACGGTCCTCTGGGTTTTCCTCATCCCCAAGATTCTCGAACAGGTACAGCTTGACATCTCTGTGGGGAATCTGCGAGGCCTCGTAGGCCATCCAGTTCAGATACTCACTTACAAAATGATAGTGCTGAATGCAGTAAAAGGCGGTCTGTTCCTTTGTCAGATCCCCTCTTGCCCACATTTCAAAAAAGGGATGGTTCTTGCTGTGCCTTTTATCGCGCCTGGCGACAAGCTCATCGTGAAAAGTAGCTCCCATTTTTTTCTCTACCTTATTTATTACTTTTTACTCTCCCAGAGCTTGTCAAGAAACCCACTCTTCTCCAGTTCTTCCAAGTAGCGTCGGTCCACGAGATCTTCTACCATAACTTTTTTCGCCCGTGGGTCAACCTTTGAAACTTCTTCCAAGATTGCCCGAAATCCTTCAGGCCTAATCTCCAGTCTTGGTTCCAGGTTCTTGACCTCCAAGTTATAGGCAGAATCCAGTATTTTCCTGTTGTCGAGCCGGAGCTGCTTTCCCACAACTTTGAGAGTGAACTCCCTATCTGTATGCATAACTTTTGCAGCCTCCGCCATAGCCCGCATGAACTGAGCTACTATATGGGGGCGCTTCATAATTATAGGTCGAAGACTTACGAAAGCCGTCGCTATATAGGGAATGCGGAGATCGGGACCATAAATGACAGAATGAAAACCCCGCTCAATCGCCAGCAAATCCATTGGGGTCGTCAATGTCGCAGCATCAAGGGCACCAGAGACCAGCGCCGCGAGCGTCTCGGGCGCGCCGCCAGACTGGATGAAGTTGACATCTTTGGGATCTATGCCAGAGCGCCGCAGCGCCTGAACGGCAAAGTAATGGGGATTGCTCCCAATCCGGTTAACCCCGACCTTCTTCCCTTTAAGGTCCTCGGGCCTTTTGATCTCCGGCTTGGCCAAGATGCTATGAGTCAAGACATTCTTTACAGCTCCTATAAAAACAAAGTCAGTAGCTCCCTGGACAAAGGCACGGATCATCCCCTCACCACCGGTAAGCGCAAGCTCGGCGTCTCCGCCGAGCATCGCCGCAGTCACCGATGGCGAGGAGGCAATGTAAACAAGCCGAAAGTCGAGATTGTGTTTTTTGAAGAGTCCGGCCTCCTGGGCGATCCAGGGCATCGACTGAGACAACACCCGGGCAGAATGGATACCGACAAGCCTTTCCGCTGCCTCACTTTTAGGTATCAGGTAATAGGTGTTAGATGTTAGGCCAATCAGAATGAAAAGACCTATCACCCAAAACCTGAAACCCGACACCCAAAGCCCAAGGCCTAACAGCCAACACCTCAAGCTTGTTTTCATCGTGTAGCCTCTTAGATAAAGTTGTCTCAGGTCACTGGCTCCAAGCGAATATCGATCAGGGCGAGCTGGCCACCAGCAACAGCCCTGAGACCCCGCTCCAGCGCGCGGCGCACTTCCCCAGGCTCCTCCACTTTCTCCCCATAACCGTCGAA
>JAHFAO010000161.1 GCA_023250515.1 Deltaproteobacteria bacterium
GAGCAGCAAGCTTTCCCAGTGGCCGGCCCCCTGGGGAGCAGCCAAAAATCCAAGCAGCAGCGATACGGGGAGCAGCATCCGCCTGAGCAGCGGATCGAAAAGCTCGGGGCTGGGCAGCTCAATCGCATTTTCTTGATCCAGAAACCGTATGCCCTTCAGCGATTGTGCAGCCATCCTGATGTTGAGATACACCAGCAGGAAGAAACATCCACCGGACAGGAGAGCCAGGAACAGTTTAACGGTCAGGGTAGTGGTAAAGATCTGGGTGTAGCCGACTTCCTGAAACCAGAGCCAGTCGGTGTAAAGAGAAATAGCCTGGCCGATAGACAGGATCAAAAACAGCAGAGCAAAAAGCAGCAGCCCCGTTAAGCCTCTCATCTGATCCCTTCGTGCCGGCCGGGCCCGGAAGCAAAATCGACCCGATGGTATAGAACTCTATGAAGGAAAGCAACAACTATCCTGAGAGAAGAGACAGGGTGAATTAGCTTTTCACCCCGTCTCCTTTGATAGGGCAGCTAGTGTAGTGTCTCAGAAAAAGCTTTACTTACCGTTCGTGGTGAGCTTGTCGAACCACGAACGAAAGCTGTTGAAAACACTCAGCCCTTCGACAAGCTCAGGGCGAACGGAATTGTAAAGGTATTTTAGAGACATACCACTAGCGCGGGTCGAGCGACTTTACCCTGATGTCTCCTCCTCCCCTGTCATCGAACTCGATCAACACCTTGGCATCCGGGCGCGGCGCCAACGATGATGCGGCCGGTCTTCCCTTTAAAGGACTAGTGTGTCGTTGTGTGGGACAAAGTCGCGGACACGAGCGCAAAACCCGCAGCTAGAATGAAGCTAACAGAGGAGTTTTTCATAAATAGCTCCTCCTGAAATTTCTTCTTTACTTTCCCAAAACTGCGTTCATCCGGCTGATGACCTCTGGGGGCTGGGCGATCACCTCTTTTGCTAACGCCTCAAGCTTTTCACCCGATACAGGTCCCGCTTCCCATCCCCTCTTTTCAGCTTCGGCTAAAAGCTCGCGATCGTTCATGGCCTTCATAAAGCCCTCACGTAGAACTTTGACCCGGTCAGCAGGAGTTCCCGGGCTACCAACTATGGGACGGCCGAAGAAGCCGGGAGAGAGAACAACCGTGGCGACGCGTCTGCCAAGCTCCGGCGTCTTTTGTTTTTCCATTAACTCCCAAATCGTTGGTGTGTCGGGCGTCCTTGGGTCCCGTTTCATGCCGCCTAGCACTAGCAATCGGACAAACCCAGTTTTGGCCCAAGTCCGGCCTGGTTCACGTCCAAAGAAGGCGCTCGTTGTGCCCGCGCGACAATGAACCTCTCCCTTTTCCATGGCGAGGTCGATTTCCGATGCTCCCGGGTAGCCCGTAACGATATTAAACTTCAGTCCTAGGACCTCTTCGAGAAGCCTTGGAAAGTAATGGCCGGTTGTCCCCGTTCCCGTGGCCCCGCATCTCGGCGGTACGGTGGCATTGCGGATATCTTCCAAAGTTTTGTAAGGACTATCGGCGCGCACAGATAGCATCTCATCGGTCTCCTCTGGGGAACCAAGCCAAGCGAATTTTGCCCAGTCAAATTGGACCTCTTTGCGTCCGACAAGCTGATCGAAAAAGAGGGCGGGGGCGATCAAACCGAGGGTTAAGCCGTCTGGTTTCCCGACACCGTAAACATAATTGGCGGCAATCATTGAGCCTGCGCCAGGCATGTTCTGCACCATGAAATCGGGATTTCCCGGAACGTACTTAGTCCAATAGCGAGCAATCGCCCGGGCCCATAGGTCGTTGGTTCCACCGGTGGAGAACCCTAAGACAATCCTCACGGTCTTTCCTTTGTAGAAAGGTTCCGCCTGAGCCTGCAAGTCGGAAGTTAAGAAAATTAAAAGTAGAAAACCAAAGGCGAGCGTTCTCACCATTTTGCACCTCTTGGGACACTTTTTGATCCGCTAACAAGCATTAGGATCTGCGTTAGGTTTACTTCGCCAGAATTCTTTTCATGCCTTCTATGACCTCGGGTGGCTGGACCGTTAGCTCTCGTGCCATAGCCTCCAGCTCCTCACCCCTGGTGGGGCTCACTCCCCAATCCCGCTTTTCCGCTTCGGCCAAGGGTTCAGGATCATTCATCGTCTTCACAAAGGCCTCGCGCAAAATTTTGACCCGGTCCGCAGGGGTCCCCCGGGGGCCAATATAGGGACGACCAAGATCGTCAGGGGCGAGGAGGACTCTGACCAGACGCCGTGTGTTCTCCGGCGTTTTATGTCTCTCCATCAACTCCCATATCGTGGGGACTTCGGCCAGTCTTGGCTCACGTTTTCTGCCGCCTTGAATCAGTACCCGAACGAATCCTGTCTTGGTCCAAGTACGGCCAGGTTCGCTGCCAAAGAAGGCCTGGACGGTCCCGCCCCAACAGTGGACCTCGCCCTTTTCGATGGCCAGGTTGACGTCTGCCGCGCCCCCGTACCCGGCCACAACGTTAAACTTGAGCCCTACGGCGTCTTCGAGGAGTTTGGGCCAATAATGGCTTGCTGTGCCCACCCCTGTAGCCCCGCACCTCGGTGGCTCAGGAGCTTTGCGGATATCTTCCAGGCTCTTATAAGGAGTGTCTGCCCGCATATAAAATATCCGGTCGGTCTGTTCCGGCTGACCGACCCAAGAGAATTTCGCCCAGTCATATTGGACTTCCTTCCGTCCCATAAGCTGCTCGATATAGAGCGAGGGGCCGACAGTCGCTATTGTCAGACCATCAGGTTTGGCCACGGCGTAAATATAGTTGGCCGCGATCATGGAGCCGCCGCCAGGCATGTTCTGCACAATAAATGCGGGGCTTCCAGGGATGTGTTTGACCATGTGCTGGGCGACGGCGCGCGCCCACAAGTCGAAGGTCCCTCCTGGAGAGAACCCCACTACAAGCCTGACGGTCTTTCCCTTATAGAAGGGTTCGGCCTGAGCGTGGAGACTGGAGGCAAACCAGAGCGCTCCGCAAACTCCAAATAGCAAAACTAAGGCGATTCTTTTCATAAAATGTTCTCCTCCGCTGGCTTGTTCTTAAACCAAAGGCCAACACTTAGCTTCGACGAATCCTCAGCAATCATTTCGCAAGGAGTTTCGTCACCCGGTCGATGACCTCGGGCGGCTGCTGGATCACCTCTTTTGATGACCTTTCCAGCTCTTCTCCAGGCGTTGGCTCTATATCAATATTTCTCTTCTTGGCGTCAGCCAGGAACTCCCCATCGTTCATCATTTTCGCGAAAGAGTCGCGGAGAATTTTCGTCACTTCCACAGAAAGTCCTGGAGGACCCACGTAGGGGCGGCCAAGCTCACCGGAAGCAAGGATGACCGAAGCCAGGCGGCGAGCGGAGTCCGGGGTTTTATACTCATTCATTAGTTCGGCGAGTAATGGGACCTCGGGCAACCTCGGATCGCGTTTGCTCCCGGTTTGAACGAGCACGCGGGTAAATTTGCTGTCGCGCCATTTCCGGTAGATTTCACCGGTGAACCAAGCGGCAAGGGTAAGCGCGCGGCAGTGAACCTCGTTTCGCTCCAGGGCGAGATCCATCTCAGGCGCTCCCTGATAGCCCGAGACTATGGCAAATTTCGTCCCGATGGTTTCCTCCAGAAGACGAGGAAAGTAATGGCCAGTGGTGCCGGTCGCGGTGGCGCTACACTTGGGCGGCTCAGAGGCTCTCCGCACATCATGAATCGTCTTGAAGGGAGAATCGGCCCGCATATGAAGCAAATGATCCGAGCGGTCCGGGCTGCCAAGATAGGTAAATTTAGCCCAGTCGAACTGAACCTCTTTGCCTCCGGCAAGTTGATTGAAGTAGAGCGCTGGGTTAATTGAGGCCAGGGTCAATCCATCCGGCTTCACCGCATTGTAGATATGATTGGCTGCGATCAGGGAACCGGCGCCCGGCATGTTTTGCACGACGAATTCGGGTTTTCCAGGAATGTGCTTACCCCAATGGTGACCTATGAGTCGCGCGTACGCATCATAGGTGCCTCCTGCGGAAGTCCCCACCACAACTCTAATCGTCTTTCCTTGATAATAGGGTGCTTGAGCTTGGAGATCAGAGCGCAATAAAAGAGTAAAGAATACAGTCAGTAAGATCGTCTGCATGTCACTCTCCTATATGGCAATTTGCTGACCAAGATCTTTTTGTATGGCCAAAAAATAGGGGGCATCCGCGCGCATATAGGCCATAATGCTCTAGTCCTGAGAAGCAAATAACGCCCCTGCGAGACATTTCAGAGGCAAAGGCTGGGTAGGAGAGAGAGGGCGAATTCCCTCCTCCCTCTCCCTCCCCCAGTCAGATATCTACTTCTCTGATAGAGCTATCGAGGGTTAAGCGACTTTACCCTGATATCTCCCCCGCCTCTGTCATCGAATTCAACGGTGACCTTGGTCCCCTCTTTGAGAAGATCGGCCTTCTCCTTGGCCATGCCGCTGCTGACTTTGGCCTTTTGCTCCCAATCCTTGCCTTTCACAGTCAACATCCTTGATTCCGAGTCGTAACCCGAAACCGTGGCCTTCTTCTCCTCCTGAGCCAGGGTAAGCGCAGGAACGAGCGTGAGAGCCAGGATGGCTGCAACGATCTGCCTTCTGAGCATCATAGTGTTTTCACCTCCTTTCCGCGACTTGTCTTAACTTACTCGCAAGTTCTTTTGGTGGTTTGGTATAGATAATAGGAGTCGGGCCTTGAGCTGCGTCCTTTTTCCTTCCTGCGCATTTCCCCTTGTTTAAAATGAGCCGCTTTCTCTCTTCGGGTTGAGAAAGTATCTGCTTTGCCTTCCACTGCATCAGTCCTTTTCTAAGCCTCTGTGGATCAAGGCCTAAGGTCTCGCAGATATTATTGAAGGAGAAGATCTCATCGTCGTTTGAATTAATCCATTCTTCTGCCTCCTGGAACAACATCTCACTGGTGCGGGATGGCTTAAAAAAGTAACCTTGAAAACAGGCGATTGCATCGTGCAGCACAGCCAGCATCAACGCCCTCAGCGGCTGACAGTCCGCAGGGCCCTTTTGCACCCCATGAACCTTTTCATGTTGAAAGCGCGATGAAGGGTCGGGAGCAAAGATAAGCTGACTTAGGCTGTCAACATCGTTAACGGACTCCACGGCAATCTCCTCTTCTTCAATGGCTTCACGCTCAAACCTCGACTCCCTTTTGGGTTGGGAACGCCTTCGCCAAGACCGCCGTCTTACTCATGGCCCACTGAATCAGGCACCCGCTCATCATAGATCGCGATCCCCAACAGGCAGTTCGAGAACACCACGCGGCGCTCATGTCTCAGGGTGGCGAGGTTCACTTCCGTGCCTGCCACGAGGAGCAGAAAGATGCTCCCCAGCCAAGCCATGGTACCCAGCATTTGAGTTTGGGAGGAGGGGAATAGAGACAACGCCAGCTCAGGGGCAAGCGCGCCCAAGATGGACGGCCCTAACAAAACCCCGGCAAAGATCTCGCCAACGACCGCAGCCTGTCCGAGCCTGCGCAAGAAACTTCCCAATGTCAGCGCGGCAGATAAAAGGATAAAAAGCTGGAAGAGAAAAAGGGCGAAATCCTGCTCAGAGGGAAATGTCATGGCTGCCTCACAATTTGACAGAGGGAGCCGTCCTTTACATCGTAGATGAGAGGGGCAACCAAAAGTCCCGGGAATCTCCTCTCCAGCCAAGCCGCTTCGAAAAGGGTAAAGTCAACCACATTGGGGATAGCGAGCCGAGGGGCAAAAACACCGAACTCAAGCTCTGCCCTGGACTTGCTCCACCCTCCCATCTTTTGCAGCCCGGAGATAAAGTCTTCCCGTTTCTCATTCAAAGACTCCATCGCGCAATCCGTGTGGCCAACCAGGCAGACATGCCGAATGCCGGCAAAAGCCAAAACGCAGGCAAGATCAAACTCCCGGTGGCGAATATTCGCCCCAGCCAGTCGCAGAATATAAGCGAACCTCTTTGGAACGTGGAGTTCAATTCGGTAATCCATGCAGGTGACGATTAACAGTTGCGGGGAATCATAGGAATGGGGACCTTCACCAAGGTTGTGATACCGAAGCCAAGTGGAGATGGGTGTTCCTCGGTAAGGCTCAAAGATATCGGCTTCGCGCTCGACTCCTCTCAGCGAGACAGATTGGGCCTCCTCCCACTCTATCTCAGGTCCCGACAACTCCTCTCCACCCCCAGCTATCTCACCTAGCGAAAGCGAGCGCTTTAACCACCATCGAGTGATGGCCCCCGCGGCAGCAAGGGGCAAAGACCAGCTACGGTAACGCCTATCGCTCTCGCTTTCGAAAAAGCGCACCTCAAAGTGGAACCCTCCCTGGGGTACAATATCGACTCGGCCACTACGACTCTCAGAAACAGGCTTTTCTCCCATCTTCTTTCGTATACCTTCAGCGACCAAAACATCTTGCCGGGGGTGTAGTGAGCCTCCGCAGCGCCTCGGAATATTTTTCCTGTGTTTTCTGCACGATCTCCGGTGGTAAAGATGGCGGGGGAGTGCTTATATCACACTTGAGGAGGAGATAGTCCCGCACATACTGCTTATCAAAGCTTTCAGGCGCTGTTCCTGGTCGGTAACCCTCTACAGGCCAAAAACGCGATGAATCAGGAGTAAGAAGCTCGTCAATCAGGATGACCTCCCCGTTGACCAAGCCAAACTCCATTTTTGTATCTGCAATGATGATGCCTTGCTCCTCAGCCATCTCCCGCGCACGGAGATAAATGGCAATGGAGAGGTCGCGCATCGTCTCCGCCTTTGCCTTCCCGACTCTGTCCACCATCTGTTGGAATGTAATGTTCTCATCATGCTCACCGACAGGTGCCTTGGTAGAAGGAGTAAAGATGGGCTCCTCTAAACGGGAGGCCTCGACCAAACCCTTTGGGAGCGGGATACCGCACACACCGCCGGATTCCTGGTATTCCTTCCAGGCCGAGCCGAAGAGGTAGCCTCTTACGATGCACTCCACGGGCGCAGGCGTCGCTCTTTTAACCAACATGCTCCGGCCTTCCAACTTATCTTTGTAGCGGTGGCAGACAAAAGGGAATTGTGCAACGTCAGTGGTAAGCATGTGGTGCGGGGCTAGATCTTCCATGGTCCGGAACCAGTAGACAGAAAGGGCGGTCAGAATTTTGCCCTTGTCCGGAATCTTTGTGGGGAGAACCACATCGAAGCAGGAGATCCGATCAGAGGCCACCATCAGTAGATGATCACCCAAATCGTAAATGTCCCTTACCTTTCCTCGCTTGAAAAGGGGAAGTCCAGAAATCAGGTTGTCATGCATCTCAACCTCCTAGATATTCGCCGGAGCGTTGCACTCTTTGTTTCTTTCTCGGTCCTATTCATCCGCTTTTTTTTAAATGGCATCACCCCTTGAGCTTCCTCGACAAGGCAGTTGCTTGATGTGCCGCCAAGATTGCTTCTTCATAGCGTTTCTCTTCAAGCAGTGACCAAGCCAGGTTCAGTGCAGCTTGGGCGTCATTGAGGGTCGGAGAATTTGCTCCGCGATGGACCCGCTGCGCCTGCACCAGTTCGTGCTGGGCAACACGGATCGCCGCCATAGCCTCATCTGCCGAAGGCCCTGAGGGAATAGATGCCCATGTCACGATGGCCAGGATCGCAACGACCGCGGCCAGCCATACCCACACCCTCATCCGACGGTGCGGTTTGTTGTATAGCAAACTTCTACCTACCCTTTTCTTAAAACCGGAACCGAAATCAAACGGTGAGGCTGGAGACCCTACGCTCTTTGGTTTGATCATCAAAGAAGCCAGGATGGAAAGCGCCAATATTCCCCCTACCACCCCAAGGGAAATCCCAATCGGAATCTTGTAGAGATCGACGATCGTCATTTTGACACCGACAAAACACAGCACAAAGGATAAACCCACTT
>JAHFAO010000162.1:0-3348 GCA_023250515.1 Deltaproteobacteria bacterium
GCTATCCATTCAGCAAGCATTTTGTCCCACCTCAACTGCCTGAGACCAACAATAACCTTCAACTGAGCTTAAGCCCTCGAGATTAATTTACGTGACTATAGAGCTAACCAAGCGCTACCGCACAAGGGTGTTTCACGACGTCACACTCACTCGTGTCCTCACAGAGCTGGATTTATTACCGGTCGCAAGGGAAGACCGTTCGGCATCAATCGTTCTTAACTCACTCCAATCTCCCAACGCCATTCTTGGCTTCCGGCACCTCTCACGACACCGATGGTTCGTACACGCCATCTGCTTCCACCCGAGAGTCGAACCCGTCGCTTCTGAACTTACGACTTCTCAGGTCCGGGGTCTTATTGACCGGTTATTTGCTGACGCCGACTGGCTCCATTTTATGCGCCTTCAATAAGAAGGCTAGCACATCTACTTTCCTTCTTAGTAAAGGGGCCCATTAGGGAGAAAAAGCGCTTCAGACGGTGTCGAGCGAGACTGAGAATAAGTGTCAAGAAGAAGTTATTGAAAGCTGATGCGCGGCAACTTTCAGCCTAATCCTGGTAATTCGTCAATCCTTGCCGGATACGGTCTTCTGAGACTTGAGCGCGAACTTGCGATGCCTCCACGACATAGGCCGCTAGCCCAGATGCAAACCGCGTGGCTTCGACTACAGAACACCCACGAATTGTCTCAAAAAGAAAGCCAGCAAAAAAGGCATCTCCCGCCCCCACGGCCGTGCACTGTGAACCGGTCAGACTTCCCATCTCCAGCACGCGGCTTTGGTGGTACACACGCACGCCTTTTTCTCCAAGGGTCACGATTAACGATCCAGGCACGTATTTAGACAGCCTTTCACAATCGCTTACATCCAACGCCTTACAAGCGCGCTCGGCTTCTTGCTCGTTCAGGGTTGCCACGTGAGCTTGTTTCAGCAGCTTAGCCAACTCTTCTTTATCGTATTCATAAATGGCATACGACGGGTTGAAGGCCAAAAACTCACCGCTGAATGTATCCGCTAGAGCAAGAAACGTTCTACGAATGGAGGCGTGTCGACTTCCAGCCAGAACCAGGCATTTTGCAGACCCACACCGGCTGAGCATCTCCAACCCGATATCGTCAGGCACACGGGCCCGCAGGTAGATGCTGTAATGGTAGCGGTCAGTCAATATGGCAATGAGAAGGTCTGTATCACCCTCGATAGAGACAAGCCCGGAATCATCCAGTTTAGCAGATGAAAAAGCTTCGGCTACGAGGGCATTATTGCGCTGGCCAACAGGGCCGATCAGCCTGGGCCGCAGTCCAAATTGAGAAAGGTACCAACATATGTTGAAGGCTGCCCCCCCCAGTTCTTGGGAGACAGAGTCCAACACCAGTGTAGCGTTTGCTGGCGGTAGTGAGGGAAGCCGAAGAATGCATTCGACCATAATGTCGCCGACGCAAACTATGTTACTCTTCGGGTTCATTCTGTGTCTCCCCTGCGCCTTGCCAAGTTACTATTGGTGACCCATCCGCTAATGTCCCGATCTTGAAGTCGAAGAAGATCGACGGTGCCTCGACCTGCAAATGTCTTAACAACTCAGCAGCGGCCTGCCGCATCTCCTCGTCACCGGGAATCGAGCCTCGGACCTTAAAGAGATGACGCAAAGCACGCGCATTTGCTGTTATCAAGATCTTGGTTTCGGTGGCATTGGGTAATAGACTGCGCGCTGCTGAGCGTATAGCACGGCTGAGCTCTTTCTTCTGAAACTCCACGCCCGACTGTGTCTCAAGTGCCTGGAGAGACTTCAAGATATCGCGATAGGCCTGCTTGGCTACCACTACTGTCCGTTGCCAGGCAGCTAGAGCGCCAGGAGCCTTTCTTAATAGCGATGGCTCCACGAATTCGGCGTCTGTTTCATCATGGTATTGTTGTGAAAGCTGGCTGAATGCAAACCCCACTCGGTGGCGTACCAACTGGTGAGTGAATGCGCGGGAGACACCCGTTATCAGAAAGGTCCAGTTGACGTGCTCCAGCACGCTTTCATGCCCCATGAGGATCAGACGCTGAATATACTCCGCATTGGTCCGGGGAGATTGGTTCTGGCCGAAGGACATATAGCAGATACGGCCGGCGACCTCTACAATCTCTTCAGCACTCGGGGCGCCTGCGCCACGTCGCCAGATTGTTCCCTGGTCGCGCAGAAAGGAAAGCAAAGAGTCTACATCGAACTGTGGCCTGCTTACGAGGTATACTTTTACGCTCATTTCTTGTCTCTGAAGGTCGTCCCTGGTGCTTCGCGTAGGACACCTTGCGGTGGTCCTCCCTGGCTGCTTCCGACGGATTGCGGGGTCTGCTTAATACCTAAAACCTCTTCAGCCTTTGTGAGCCTTGCATCTATCTTAGCGATATTCAGGTTCGCCTTTAATACCTCAACCTCCGTCTTCACCTTGTCAAGTTCCTGCCAAGCCGGCTTTAGCCAACCAATGTATCCAGTTACCAGTGACGCTATCAACGCTATCAACGCTGCAACTATCGGGAATACCACCTGGCGTTTCTTGATATCAAGCTCTGCTTCGCCCACAGCCTTTTTCGCGATCTCGGTAGCCCGCTTTTCTACATCCAGGAAGTCGGCCGAGAGTTGGTCAATGTTGTGCTGGGTGGGAGGTTCCTCCACCTTCCCGCCGCGGCGTGCGAGCCAGTTCTTCGAAGACGAGCGGGACAGTTCAACCAGTAAAAGAGTAAGGATCACATCACCACGTCTAAACGGATATTCCTCCTTCCCCATATTAATGATAGTGAAGCGCATGCGGCCGACATATCCCGGGTCAACATGGCCAGGGTTCGTAATGAGAATCCCCCTGAAGGAAACGCTCGAGGGTGGAAGCCCAAATGCAGCTATATGACCTGGAAATTCGAGCTTCTCGAGAGTTGTCACAACCGCCGTTTCGCCGCGTTTTAGGCTATGCTCTGTCTTGGGTTTCGACTGAGCGCCTTCCTCCTCCTTCTTTGCGCCTGGGAGAAAGATACTTCCAATGTGGACATCGATTGACGAGGGTTGGACAGGCGAATCCTTACTGTACCACCACTCAGCACCTGCACCCTCAGGTTGGGGGATATCCCTGATGATCGGATTTGCTCCGGTTACGAGAGGGACCAGTTCATCATCTTTTAACAGTTTCATGGGTAACTCCTCCGCTCATATTTAGGTGCCAAGCTGATGGGAGCCTTCACCGTGGCGCGTTCGGTTAGAATATCTGAGGGTTGACCATATCCTGTCGTAGTGCCCCATCCCGAGGGCCCCCAAGGCACATCATCTGCTGACAATGTATCCGGGCATGATCTTCTACTATTTGGCCCCTTTATATACCCTTTGC
>JAHFAO010000162.1:3358-7854 GCA_023250515.1 Deltaproteobacteria bacterium
AATAACAAGCTTACATCATGACACCTTAGCTCCTGGACTGACCTTCTTTTCCGGCGTTAAAATCACTATCCGATCGCCGTCTGAGGCAGCCAGGAGCATCCCCTGACTTTCTACTCCGCGGAGTTTGGCCGTTTCAAGATTCGCTACGATCACAATCTGTTTTCCTATTAATTCTTCGGCCTTGTAGTGCGTTTTGATTCCAGCAACGATCTGACGTTCTTCCGAACCCAGGTCAATCTGAAGAACCAGGAGCTTGTCAGCGTTTGGGTGAGGCTCAGCCTTTTTAATTGTGGCTACCTTGAGCTCTAATTTCCTGAACTCGTCGATAGAAATCATTTTCCTACCCCTTTTCCATAGCGTGATCCTCCTTAGGAAGATAGCAGAACAGTAGATCCCAAAAAAGGTTTTTTTAGCCCTAGAGGCTCTTGACAACCATCTTAAGATAAATATAGCAATGGCTCTTAAATATTAAACTAAAGGAGGGACTTCATCATGGCTTTTACCGTCACTCAAGAACTTTCTTCACCGGGAACCTGGCGCGCCACCCTTGCTGAATTCATAGCTACTCTGCTCTTTATTTTCCTAGGTGCCGGGACTGTGGTCGTTACCGGTGGCATTATGAACGAAGGGCTCACTTCGGCACGTCTGGTAGCTATCGCCTTCGCTCACGGGCTGGCGATTGCGATTCTGGTAGCTGCTACTGCTAAGATCTCTGGCGGACATATCAATCCTGCGGTTACCTTCGGGGCCCTGGTCACTGGTAAAATCAGCCTGACCAAAGCGGTTATGTATGTTGTGGCCCAGCTCGTCGGCGCTGTCGTTGGTGCCTGGCTGCTGACGGGGGTTATTCCGGCGGCTGCTCAGAGCGGGCTGGGGGCCCATGGTCTAGGCCCAAACATCACGGTTGGTGGCGGTCTTGTAGCCGAAATCGTCCTTACCTTTGCCCTGGTCTTTGTGATCTTTGCTGTGGCTATGGATCCTAAAGGTCTAGGACATTTGGCCCCTCCGGCCATTGGATTCACGGTACTCGTGGACCACTTGGCAGGAGTCCCCATAACAGGTGCCTCCATGAACCCGGCCCGAAGTTTTGGCCCTGCTTTGGTCGCTGGGTTGTGGGGGAATCATTGGATCTATTGGATAGGACCCCTTATCGGAGGGGCCCTGGCTGCCCTAATATATGAGTTTATCTTCTTGCGTAGAAAGGACTGATGCTTTTACGGTAACCTCCCATCAATTGGCCCCTCTATGGCACCTGTAAGAATCCTTTAGAATGGGCTAAGTGCTATATTTGCATGATGAAGGACGGACTGGCGAAGGAAGGCGTTGGTGTGTGCAGATTCTGGCAGGTAGGACTCTGCCTTGACCACTTTATTGAGGCGGCCAATGTGACCCCAGGGCGGAATACATTACACGTGCGACCACGCTCTGTCCGCTAAGCGTCCCTCGTAAGGCGCAGCGTGCAAGTCCCAATTACTTTAGCAGAGAAGAAGTGAAAGTATGTCCAAGAAGTTAAACGGTAGTAAGAGCCTAGAGAACCTGAAGATCGCCTTCGCTGCCGAATCGCAAGCGAACAGGCGCTATCTCTATTTCGCGCGTGTAGCCGATATCGAAGGCTATCCAGATATCGGAGGGCTATTCCGCGACACCTCAGAGGCTGAGACAGGTCACGCCTTCGGTCATCTCGACTATCTAAAAGAGGTCGGCGATCCGGTCACCGGTGTGCCAATAGGCAACACGGAGAAAAACCTTAAATCGGCCATTGAAGGGGAAACCTACGAGTACACCGAAATGTACCCCGGAATGGCTAAGACTGCACGTCAGGAGGGGTTTCCCGAGTTGGCCGAGTGGTTTGAGACGCTCGCTAAAGCCAAGAAGTCTCACGCAGGCCGTTTCACGAAGGGGCTTCAGAGGATCGCTGGTAAAGAGCCAACCGACACCGCGAGCTAATCTGTTACATGAGTCCCGTGACCTAATGCAACTCATCCCCGACTCAACAGTTCATCTCATCGAAAAATGTTCGGCCATTGACGGGACATGGGGTCTCAAGCATCAGTACTACGATCTTTCCCGTAAGGTTGCCGAGCCCCTTTTGCGAGAGATCCGTGAGAGCCAGGCTGATCTGACTGTGTCGGATTGCCCCTTGGCAGGTCTTCAGATCCAGCAGGGTCTGGGACAAAAACCTCTCCACCCGATCCAGGTCTTAGAACGGGCCTACAGTCTAGAGGGAGAGAGATAGGGATGAAGAAGGTTGCCCTAGATGATCTAATAGGCTTATCTGCTTATGAAAAAGTCCGCTCTCGATTCCGCCAGGAAATCATCGAGTATAAGAAGAACCGTCGGCTGCCGGTTGGTGACCGCGTCTCCCTGGTGTTTGAAAATAGAAATACCGTGATCTTTCAAATCCAGGAGATGGTGCGGACAGAGAGGATCACTGACCTGGATAAAATCAAGGATGAGATCGATGTCTACAACTCCCTGATCCCGAATTCTGACGAGCTCAGCGCCACCTTACTGATTGAGATCGAAGATCAAACGAAAATTCGCGAGGCCCTGCTCAAATTTTTGGGAATTGACGAGGCTGTTTACCTCAAGATTGGAGAGCAGCATGCCATCCGGGCCACTTTTGAAGAAGGGTATAGTAAGGAGGACAAGATAAGCGCGGTCCAGTATGTGCGCTTCCGCCTGAGCCCGGATGCGCGCAGGGCTTTCATCGCAGGTCAAGATGAGATCTTGGTTCTTATCGATCATCCGAGCTACAAGGCCCAGGCAAAGGTTTGGAAAGAGATGAGGGAGTCTCTAAGCCAGGACCTTACGGAGTAAGCGCGCATGGCAGAAAATAGACGCAGGCATACCAGGCAGCTCGAAGTCATTTGGGAGGCAATCAAAGAGGGGACCTCCCATCCGACTGCGGATCAGATCTACGAGAAGGTGAGGAGCGTAATCCCGAATATCAGCTTAGGGACAGTTTATCGGAATCTCCAGAAGCTCGTGGGTGAGGGAAAATTGCAGGTGCTGACCCTGGATCGCACGCAACATTTTGATCCCACGCTGGAACGTCATGAGCATTTCATCTGCGAAAAGTGTGGTCAGGTTTACGACGTCTTTGTCGACGCCAAGGAGATGATCCTTTCCTCTTCCCTATCCCACGAAGGTTTCACCGTAAGCTCCCACCGACTGGCCCTTTACGGTTTCTGTAAGCATTGCGGGAAATAATTTTGTCTTATTCCTTGTGATATTGTGATTGCCCGGCAGATCTGGTGGACGGATAGCGAAAACCGTTTAGGGAGGTTTTTTATGAATCAATTCATTTTGGAAATTCTCGTAGTTTTGCTCCTACCTGCCAGCGCTATGACTGCAGCGTTTCCTGAGAGGCCGATCGAGATTATCGTCCCCTTTGGGGTAGGCGGGGGAAGCGATACTGCAGCTCGGGCTATTGTGCCGGGATTGGAAAAAGTTTTAGGGGTAAAGATCGTTGTTACCAATATGCCCGGAGGCGGAGCCACTAGGGGTATGATCCATGTGGCCCAACAACCCCCAGATGGCTATACCATCCTCGCCATCACCACCTCCCATTTCATCGATGCCGTTAAACCCAAGGCCCGCCACAACCTCCTCGATGACTTCCTCCCAGTGGCGCGCTACCAGCTCGACACCACGGCGGTGTTGGTGGGAGGCAAGACTCCTTTTAAAGACATTAAAGAGCTTATCGACTACGGCGAGAAGAATCCGCGCCAACTTAAGTTTGCCGGGACAAGTCCTGGAGGGTGGTCAGAGATCCAGACCCTTAGCTTCGCAAAACTGGCTGGCATCAAGGTGACCTTTGTTCCCTATGGGTCCGGGGCGGAGATCAAGGCTGCCATGCTGGGGGGACATATCCATGGGGCCTTGGAGGAGGTTGCGGAGACTCTGCCTCTTATTAAGGCGGGCCAGATTCGCGCTTTGGCTATGATCAGTGAGGCACGCCATCCGGCCCTCCGAGATGTGCCCACGGCGGTAGAGCAGGGAATTAATCACACCAAAGGACTGACGCGCGGTTTTGCGGTCCGAAAAGGGACCCCTCCTGACCGTGTCAAGGTCCTGGCTGAGGCGGTCAGAAAGGCGATGGAAGATCCCGGCTACAAAAAGTTCGAACAGGAAAACTTTTTGCACATCCGTAAGGGTTATCTACCGCCAGACGAGTTTCGCAAGATCTGGGAGGAGGAGGTGGGCGTCTACAGGGAGATCTTGAAAGAGGCTGGCCTGTAGGCCGAAAAGGAGTGCTAATGGGTAGGGGCGAACTTATTTTCCGGGGCGTGGGGCATTGTTGCTGGCGCCCTCCCTGGTATCAGCGCCTCGATGGCCGTGGTCCTGGGCATTCCCTTTACCTTTGGCATGAATCCGATCACGGCCTTTAGCATGTTGGTTTCGGTTTACTGTGGCGCGATCACCGGTGGTTCTATTACAGCTATCCTTTTCGGTATACCAGGCGAGCCCTCGGCTGTGTGCACAGTTGTGGA
>JAHFAO010000163.1:0-1617 GCA_023250515.1 Deltaproteobacteria bacterium
ATCTCTCGCTCTTTTGGTGCTTCCTGGCTGTGGTGCGCAGCTCCAGCATCCCCGGGCAGATTCGGTCATCGAGCAACAGCCAAAACAGCAAGACGGGCCAGCGCCGACGCCAACATTCATGTATCGCCCAGGAGGTGGCCTGACCATTACAGGGGGATCGTGAACTTGACAGGGTCTAAATAAAGTCTTCCTACCGCTAATTTCGGATTGCCGACCTGTCTAGCGAGGCGCCTCCGGTCAATCGAAAATCTAAAATCCTAAATCCAAAATCACGGTTGGGTGAATCAATTTTGCTACAGAGGTGTAGCAAAAATGCTGCGTTTTCCCCCTCCCTTGAAGCCCTCGTTGAACTGACTTCCCAGAGTTTCTCTTGGTAATTCAACAAGTTACGCTAAGCTGTGAAAGCGCTCCAGGATCGGCACACTGATTGCGTTTAGAAATGACAAATGGGGGACCTTAGTTCTGCTTCTAACCTCCGCCTTAGCGTTGAGTCCAGCGCCTGTGGCGGAAGCCTAAGAGCGCGACGGCCTAACTTATTGTTGACACAATGGTTCATGCTTGGATACGCTCCCCATCAATATTTTGGATTTTAGATTTTCGACTGGATTGGTGAGAAAAACATGGATAAAAAAATCTTTCTCTTCTTGCTCGGCACAGTGCTCTTGGCTTTTGTTCAGCTAGCCGAGGCGCAGCAGGGAAAGGTCTATCGTGTGGGGCTTCTCTTTATCGGGGGAAGGCCAGATACTCCCGCGCTCAAAGGGCTTCGAGACGGATTGAAGGAGGCCGGATATATTGAGGGGAAAAATCTCGCACTGGATATGCCCCAAAACAAGACCTCTGACGAACTCCCTCCTATCGCTAAGGTTTATAGGGAAAAGAAAGTCGATGTGGTTGTTACTATCGGCAGCACAGCAACGGGCATCGCCAAAGAGGCAAATCACGAAATCCCTATCGTCTTCCTAATCCCTGCTGACCCCGTGCGATCAGGATTCGTAAAGTCGCTGCCCCAGCCCGAGACAAATCTTACGGGTTTGACTGCTTATCCGGATTCTGAATTACAGGGTAAGCGCCTGGAGGTGTTTAAGCAGGTGGTACCAACCTTGCGGCGAGTTATCGTAATATACAACGCGCGAGCCGAAGCTCCGCACCATGCTCAGGGCTTTGGGGTGGTGCAGAAGGTTGCCCCAAGCCTTGGGCTTAAGCTTGGCGAAAAACCTATTAAGTCGGCTGCCGAATTGGAGCCGGCGTTTTCCTCTGTTTCTAAGGAGACTACGGATGGCATCTTTATGATCTACAGTAGTCTATTCAGAGGATCACTTAAAAAGATCGCCAATATCGCAGGACAGAAGAGACTCCCCTTAATGGCTTGTTTTGCAGAGGGGGTAGCCGAACAGGGGAGTTTAGTTGAATACAGTACTGATTTATATCGCATAGGGCATCGTGGGGCATGGTATGTAGATCGAATCCTCAAGGGAACAAAGCCACAGGATTTACCAGTTGAGACCCCAAGTAAGTTCGAGCTTGTCATCAACCTGAAGACCGCCAAGCAGATCGGCCTTAGCATCCCGCCTGAAGTGCTCGCGCGGGCGGACAAGGTAATCAAATAAATTTTGGATT
>JAHFAO010000163.1:1717-7826 GCA_023250515.1 Deltaproteobacteria bacterium
ATTTTGGATTCAGGAGAAGAACACAAGGATAAACATTATGGATAAACGACCTTGGATTTTAGGTTTTCGACTCATCTCCGTCTGTCTACTTGCCACCGTAATTCTGGCCTCCGTCAATTTCGCTGACGCGCAGCAGTCTAAGGTCTATCGCGTGGGGGTCATCCTCCCAGGGGGCGCATTGTACGAGGCAATCGGCGGGCTCAAGGACGGGCTAAAGGAGCTTGGGCTCGAAGAGGGGAAACAATTTACCCTGACAATTCGGGATACGAAGGGCGATCCGAAAGCGGCGGAGGAGGCAGCCAGGAATTTCGAACGGGAGAAAGTAAACTTGATATACGCGCTCGCCCTTCCTGTCATCACAGCGGCGAAGGGGACAACAACGAATATTCCGATCGTTTTCGGCGTGGGTAGCGATCCAGTCGCAGGGGGACTCGTAGAGAGCTTCGCAAAACCCGGGGGGAGGCTAACAGGTGTGCACTTTCTTGTCAGAGACCTTGCGGCAAAACGCCTTGAGATCCTTAAAGAGATTCTTCCCAAGCTCCGCCGTGTCTTGACATTCTATGACCCAGGAAGCCGAAGCCCCGTTCCCGCAGAGGCCGCCAAGTTGGGGCGGGAGGAAGCGAAGCGCCTTAAGCTCATCTTCATCGAACGCCATGTTGGCTCTGTCGAGGAACTGCGGAAGGCTCTGCAGGCACTCAAGCCCGGCGAGGCAGACGCCTATTTCTACACTCCGGACGCGATGGTGCTGGGCCAGGCTCAACTGATCATCGAGACGGCAAACGCCCAGAAGTTGCCGACGATGTTCCACGAGCAAAGTCTCGTCGCCAAGGGGGCCCTTGCTAGCTACGGCGTGAGCTATTATGGAGTCGGCCGCCTATCAGCCAAGTATGTCCAGCGGGTACTGACCGGCACTCACCCTCGAGATCTACGGGTCGAGACGGTCGATAATGTAGAGCTGGTCATCAACCTAAAGACAGCCAAGGCCCTTGGCCTTTCGATCCCGCCGGAGGTGCTGGCGCGGGCAAATAAAGTCATAAAATGACAGTACCCAGGGAGCACTGAAGGTGTATAATGCCCAAATCAGAGGGCTAACGTTATGAAGGTATTACAAAAATTTCTGGAATCGCCATTCATCCAGATCTTCCGCGGGCGCAGGCGTGGCCGCCTGCTACGCCATTACTTCTTCATCTCGGTGCTCTTGATCGGCGGTGGGCTCATCACCAGCGGTCTCGTGGAGATCTACTTCCGCTATCATGAGAGTCGAGAGAACCTCGCCCTGCTACAGCAAGAAGTCACAGACGGGGCTGCGTTCAAGATCGAACGGTTCATTCAGGAGATCCAAAATACGATGAAAGCAGCCACCAAGAGCCGCGAGATCGCTCCCAGAGGACTGGCGCCCGAATACAGGTTTGAACTTGAGAAGCTGCTCTTAATTGCCCCCTCAATCACCGAGGCGGTAGCGCTTGACACTGAAGGGGCCATACGTTTACAGGCCTCGCGTTTGCGCACCGTTCCTTCTGAGGTCAAGCGGGATCTTACCACTTCAGCAGCCTTCCAGCAGGCCAAGCAGGGCAAATTGTTTTTTGGTCCGGTCTATTTCGTCCGGGGTTCTGAACCCTATATGACCATCGCTGTCCCCATCGAGCGCTTTGCCAACGACGTTATCGGCGTCCTTCAGGCCGAAGTAAACCTCAAATATATCGGCGAAGTCGCCTCGGCCATTAAAGTCGGAAGGGCCGGCTACTCCTATCTCGTTACCCGCTCCGGCGACCTGGTTGCCCATCCGGATATCAGCTTGGTCTTGCAACGGCGGAACGCGGCTCAACTCAATCAGGTGAAAACGGCCTTCCAACCTACCCCAGGTGCACCCAAGCCGAAAAGTGTGATGACGCGGAACGTACAGGGGCAAAAAGTTTTCAGCTCCTATGCTCTCATCCCGATTCTGGACTGGGCAGTATTCATCGAGCGGCCGGCGGTAGAGGTGTATGAGCCTCTCTATGCCTCAGTACTGCGCACATCTAGTTTGCTCTTGGTCGGGCTCGGCATGGCCCTCCTGGCGAGCCTCTTCGTCGCGCGGCGGGTGATCCGCCCGCTCCAAACGCTGCGCCAAGGGGTGGAACGGATCGGCAGCGGTGACCTGGGCCTCCGTCTTGAAGTTAAGACCGGCGATGAGATCGAGATTCTTGCAGAAGAGTTCAACAAGATGACTGCGGCACTCCAGGAGTCCTATACAGGTTTGGAGCAGAAAGTCGAGGCCCGGACTCGGGAACTCAGCGAGTCCCTGGAGCAGCAGACTGCTACGAGCGAGATCCTGGGCGTGATCGCCAGCTCACCGACTGATCTTCAGCCCGTATTGGATGCAGTTGCTGAACGCGCCGCACGCCTCTGCGAGGCGAACGACGCTATGATCTACCGCGTCGACGGCAATGTTCTTCGACGAGTGGCCAAGTATGGGTCAATCCCCTCAAGTCCGCTTGGGGCCGAGTCACCTCTTGTTCGTGACAAGATACCCGGCCGAGCCGTCATCGATCGCCAGACCGTACATGTGCACGATCTTGCCGCACAGGTCGAAACGGATTTCCCTGGCGACAAGGTTGTACAGGAGCGTTTCGGTGTTCGGACAATGCTTGCCACCCCTCTGCTCAGGGAAGGCGTTCCCATAGGGGTTATAGTGATCCGTAGACAGCACGTACAGCCATTTTCCGAAAAGCAGATCGCCCTTCTCAAGACCTTCGCCGATCAGGCGGTGATCGCCATCGAGAACGTCCGCCTCTTCAACGAGATTCAGGAGCGAACCCGCCAGCTAGCTCGATCGGTGGAAGAACTAAAAGCCTTGGGCGAGGTCAGCCAAGCGGTCAGCTCCACTCTGGATATCGAGACGGTCCTCACCACGATAGTCACCCACGCGGTCCAGCTCTCTGGAACCCACGGCGGGGTCGTATACGAATACGATGACGTGACACAACAGTTTCATCTGAGGGTAGCGCACAGCATAGAAGAGGAGATGGTTAAGGCACTGCAGGCCGCACCTATCCGACTGGGGGAGGGCGCGGTCGGGCAAGCTGCGGCCAACAGGGCACCAGTTCAAATCCCCGACACCATGGATGAGCAGGGATATGCTGTCACACGGTTTAGGCCCATCCTTGTGCGGCTCGGCTATCGATCTCTTCTAGCCGTTCCGCTCCTCCGCGAGGAGAAGATCATCGGTGGCCTGGTTGTCTTGCGGCGGGAGTCGGGCAACTTTTCGACGGAAGTCGTGAATCTCTTCCAGACCTTCGCGACACAGTCGGTCCTGGCGATCCAAAACGCAAGGCTATTCCGCGAGATCGAGGAGAAGAGCCTCCTGCTTGAGACCGCCAACAGACACAAATCCCAATTCCTCGCCAACGTAAGCCACGAGCTGCGCACGCCTCTGAACGCCATCATCGGCTTCACCCGCGTGGTTCTCCGCAGAACCGAGAGGTTACTCCCTGAATTACAAAAAGAGAATCTACAAAAGGTTCTCATCAGCTCCGAGCACCTCCTCAACCTCATCAATGGCCTTCTCGACTTAGCCAAAATCGAGGCCGGTCGTATGGAGATCTTTGTGGAGTCTTTCAAGTTGGATGAGGTTATCCATGTGGCAACATCGACAGTCGAACCGATGCTGAAGGACGGGCGGGTCCGCTTAATCAGGGAGATCGCTCCTGACATCCCGCCTCTGAAATCGGATCGAGACAAGCTGAAACAGATCATTCTCAATCTCCTTAGCAACGCGGCGAAGTTTACGGAGAAGGGCGAGATTAAGGTTTCGGCCTGGCAGGAGAACGGGTCATTGAAGCTGGTAGTCTCGGACACTGGAATTGGCATGAAAAAAGAGGCGCTGGACTATATCTTCGAGGAATTTCGGCAGGTCGATATGTCAACTACGAGGAGATACGGCGGCACCGGTTTAGGACTGGCGATTGTCAAAAGGCTTGCGAATCTTTTGGGCGGAGATATTGAGGTTGAAAGTGAAGTGGGCAAGGGATCGACGTTTACGATCACGATCCCGCTGACTCGTTAATCGTATATTCGTTATTCGTTAATCGAGTTAACGAGTCAACAAGTAACGAGTAACGAATAAAGGAGGTGAGCGACATGGCTCAGAAAAAAATCCTGGTTGTGGATGACGCAGAGTTTAACCGCGACTTGGTCATTCAACTTCTGGGAGACGAATACGAGATGTTGGTGGCTGTCGATGGAGAGGAGGCGGTAAGGAAAACCGAAGAGGAGAAGCCGGATCTGATTCTCATGGACCTTGGAATGCCCGTCATGGATGGGTGGGAAGCGA
Organism: Deltaproteobacteria bacterium; assembly: GCA_023250515.1. Classification (GTDB taxonomy): domain Bacteria; phylum Desulfobacterota; class Binatia; order UBA9968; family UBA9968; genus JAHFAO01. The sequence continues at coordinate 6,030 of JAHFAO010000163.1, forward strand.
CGAGGAGGATCAAGGCGAACAGCGAGTTGAAACATATTCCCATTATTGCCGTCACTTCCCACGCCATGGTGGGTGACGAAATCCAGGCGCGCGAGGCCGGCTGTGACGATTACATCCCTAAGCCCATTGATGAGAATGAGTTGATCAGAAAGATCAAGAAGTTCATTTAGTTCCCTCACCCCTGCCCTCTCCCTGGCGAGGGAGAGGGAGTCCATGTTCCCTCTCCCCACCGCCGGGAGAGGGTTAGGGTGAGGGGGATTAAGGTGATGGACGGAGGCAGGTCACATGAATAATGACAAAGATAGCGGCTGGAGCCGAAGAGAGTTTCTGGGCAGAGTGGCCCTTGCAGGGACTGCGGGTTTTCTTGGACTGCAACCGGAGTCGTTCGCTGCCGAGCCGCCGCCGGAGACAACCAGGCTCAGGCTGGTCAAGATCCCAAGCATCTGCCAGGCTCCCCAATTTGTGGCCGAGGAGTACTTCCGGGCTGAGGGATTCACTGACGTCGTGTACGTTCCGAAGCCTGGGGCTAAGGGGATCGAGACGGCGCTGGCATCCGGTGAGGCGGACATCAACATGCATTTCAATGCGCGCCTCCTTATGCGCGTAGAAGCCAGCGACCCGATCATCGTGCTCGCTGGGGGCCACGTGGGCTGTTTTGAGCTATTCGCGACCGAACGGGTTCGGTCGGTGCGCGACCTGAAGGGCAAGACGGTGGGGGTCCTCGAGCTCGAATCCAGCCAGCACGCCTTTATCGCCAGCATGGCAGCGCACGTGGGGGTAGACCCTCGCAAGGACATCAACTGGGTCACACAACCACCAGCCGAGTCGATGCGGCAGCTCGCCGAGGGGAAGATCGATGCCTTCCTGGGTTTCCCGCCGCAACCGCAACAACTGAGGGGAATGAAGACCAAATCCATTCACGTGGTGGTCAACAGCATGGTGGATCGGCCGTGGTCCCAGTACTTTTGTTGCATGGTGGCTGGGAACCGGGAGTTCGTGAGGAAACACCCGGTAGCCACCAAAAGAGCGTTGCGGGCAATTCTTAAGGCCAGCGACCTGACCGCCCGCGAGCCCGAACGGACTTCCAGGTTCCTCGTGGATAGAGGCTTCACGGAAAACTACGACTATGCCCTCCAGGCGCTGATGGAGATGAAGATGGCATTCACCGCGTGGCGAGAGTACGACCCGGAAGATACTTTGCGCTTCTATGCGCTGCGTCTCCACGAAGTCGGGATGATCAAATCAAACCCAAATAAGATCATCGCCCAGGGCACGGATTGGCGCTTCCTTAGAGAGGTTAAAAAAGAGTTGAAGGGATGAGTCGATTTTAGATTTTCGATTTTGGATTTTGGATTGCACCTCCACATTCCCTCGCCCTCTGGGAGAGGGTTAGGGTGAGGGAAAGTATAGTGGCACCAAACGTTTCAACACTTCAGGAGCGAGCCCGGCGATTGCGCCGTGATCAGACTGACGCAGAGCAGAGGCTCTGGAGAAAGCTGCGTGCCAGACAGTTGGGCGGCGCCAAGTTCCGCCGCCAACATCCTATCGGTCGCTTCATTGCTGACTTTTGCTGCTTCGAAAGTCGCCTGGTGGTGGAGCTCGACGGGGGACAGCACGCCAGCCAAACTACAGCGGATCAAAGGAGGTCCGCTTTCCTCGTCTCCCGTGGCTACCGAGTATTACGCTTTTGGGACAATGAAGTGATGGAGGATATCGATGCAGTCCTGGAACAAATTGCGCAGGCCTTAGGCGATCCGAAAGTGAAACCCTCACCCTTGCCCTCTCCCAAAGGGCGAG
>JAHFAO010000299.1 GCA_023250515.1 Deltaproteobacteria bacterium
GCAGAAGCTAAGGGTCCTTGAGGGAACTCAGAAGCTTCAAGTTCGGTACTTGTTCCTGGGGATACTCATTACTGGGTTGGGGGCAACAATCACCAACCTCTTTTCCCCTCTCGTTCTTCGTACATCGCGCTTCAGTCAGTACGGGCCGCTTTTTGGCATTTTCATGATCGCCATGATCGCTCATGCCATCGTCCGCCACAGGCTAATGAACATTCGCCTCGTCATTCGCAGAGGTGTTGTGTTGCTGCTCGCAGTCACCACAGCCGGAGGCGTGTTTGTTGGTCTTCTGGGGTTGATCACAACTTTCGTGTTCCCGCGCCATCGGGACTTTCCGCTGTGGGTCGACGTGACCCTAGTCCTCCTTATCGCTTTCCTTTTTCAGCCGCTCCGGGAGCGGATTCAAACTTACCTGGACCGATACCTGTACCGAGAACCTTATGACTACCAGCGCACAATCCGAGAAGCCAGCCGTACCATCGGGAGCATGCTGGATCTAAAGTCGCTGCTGAACTACATCTGCGAGGTCATCGACCGGACGGTTCGGCCCGAGGTCGTCTCTATCTATATAAAGGATCCCGAAAGGCTTGACTACACACAAATGGCAGCGCGAAAGTTCATGGGAGAGAGCAGCAGTCGGAATTCCGAGGCAACCATTGCAGGACGTTCGTCTCTAGTCAACGTTCTCTCGAGGACCCGCAGCTACCTCCTCCGGGACGACTTTGGACGGGGAAAGTCTGACCCTATCCAGAACGAAGCATTAGCAGAGCTCGCCACGTTGAGGGGCGAAATGGCTCTTCCAATCCTACACGAGGAACAACTGACCGGCTTCCTCATCGTTGCCCCCAAACTCTCAGGCGACCCGTACTTCTCGGAAGACATTGACCTCCTTTCGACGCTAGTAGGCCAAGCCGCCATTGCCATCAAGAATGCTCAGCTCTATCGGGAGGTAGCCCTCGTAAACGAGTATGTCACCAACATCGTCGCAACAATGGAAAGTGGGGTTATTTCGGTAGACACCAATGGCAAGATAACCCTTTTTAATCCTGCAGCGGAGCGCATAACGAGTCTGACTAGGCGCGCCGTTCGCTTAGGACCCACCAGTAGCCTACCCGCGGCTCTAGGGCATCCTCTCCAAGCCACGCTGGCGGACGGGCAGCCAAGAGTTCAGGCTGAAACCACGATCCCCGATGCGGCCGGACGGTATACGCCAGTTTCGTCCTCAACCTATGCACTCCGTGATCGTCTGGGCAACGTCCTAGGGGCTGTCGCTATATTTAGCGATCTCACCCGACTCAAGGAACTGGAGGGAGAGAAACGCCGGGCTGAACGACTGGCTTCGATTGGCGCTCTAGCCTCTGGAATTGCCCACGAAATTAAAAACCCGCTTGTCGCCATCAAGACGTTCGCGGAGCTACTTCCAGAGCGATTCACCGAACAGGATTTTCGGGAGGATTTTTCTAAAGTCGTTATCCGCGAGATCGCTCGCATCGACGATCTGGTAGCCAGGCTTCGTGGACTTGCCACTCCCGCCGCTCGACCGCTACCCTTGTTGGACCTTCGAACACCGATCGAGGAGACTCTCGTCCTGCTTCGAGGTCAGTTGGAACAAAAACAAGTTAGAGTCAGGCGTCTTTATGACCGAGTCCTCCCCCAAGTGGCGGGGGATCCCGCCCAGTTGAAACAACTTTTCTTGAACCTCTTCATGAACGCGCTGGAGGCCATGGAGGCCGGAGGCGAACTGACGATCCGATTGGCTCGCCAAGAAGGCGCGGCGCCATCATCTCTTCGTGTTGAGGTCAACGACACCGGCACCGGTATTCCCCAGGAGATGCTGGGAAGAATCTTCAATCCTTTCGTCACTACCAAGCCTGGAGGTTCCGGCCTCGGACTCGCAATTTGCAGGGGCATTGCCGACGCTCACCGCGCTACCATTCATGCCGAGAACAATCCAGATGGCTGCGGGACAACAGTCACCGTCGACTTCCTCGGGACCGAAGAATTGCCAGCAGCCCTACGAATATGACATTTCCATTTCTCGCACTACGTCATGAAGAGGCTTCTCACCAGCCCCCAAAGTTGAATGAGTTACGCTCACGTGCTAGCTAATACGACCGTCTTACTCGTCGTAATGACCATGACCTTATGGCTTGCTCTATTTGTCTATTTCAAAAATCCATCCCGGTGGGTTAATCGCGCCTTCGCAGTGTTTGCTGTTGCCGCGACTGGTTGGATGGCTGGAATTTCGATGGGAATCCGGTTCGCCGAAAGTAATTCGGGACTCTTCTGGTGGCGGATCGCGTTCGTAATGGCTGGTCTCACCACATATGCTTTAGTGATCTTCTTTCACATCTTTCCACAGGCACAGTCGTTTCCACATAATCGGGCGGTAATGCTCCTTGGTGTCGTAGCTGCTGCCCTGGCAGTGATTTCCACAACTCCGTGGATAGTAACGGCTTTGAAAATAATCAACGGTGGCCTAAAGGTTCAATACGGTCCGCTACACCCATTCTTTGCACTCTATATATACGCCTGTATTGGGTACTCACTATGGATTCTCGTACAAAAGATCCGGTCTGCTCATGGCGTCGAGCGCCTACAACTCAAGTATCTCTTCGCTGGCATACTCGTCCCTGGCATTCTGGCAACCATCACGAATCTTGCGATTCCACTTCTGTTCGGTACCTCACGATACAGCCAGTATGGGCCACTATTTTCGTTCGTTATGATTGC
>JAHFAO010000300.1 GCA_023250515.1 Deltaproteobacteria bacterium
CGCACGTATGAGAAAGAGGTGTCCGGCTCCACGCAGGATCTCAGCCCTCACGGCCTGCGAATCATGAGTGACACCCCCCTACCCGCCGGGACCCCCCTCGCTCTTCAATGCAATTTTGCGGGGATCTGTTATCTCAACCTTGCAGGGCAGGTGGTTTTTTGCAAGCCAAGTAAACTGGGAACTTCTCCCAACCATGCGATTGGCATCAAGTTTGCCGCCATGCGGGAGTGGGAAGAGAACATCCTGGCCTCCGCGCTTCAGGCGCTTAAACAGAACCCCGTCACACAGGGTCAATCGCTCCTGACGATCCTGGTTTCAAAGGACGCAATGGCTCAAGAGGCGGCCAAGTTGTCTCTAACAACTCCTGCTCTTTCTTCGGAAAATGGACGCAAAGGAGCACAGGGACAGAGAGCGTTCAACCCAGATCCAAATGACCCAGCTTGGGTCTTAGCATTGAAGCGCCATATCGAGCCCTATTGGAAGGCTATTCTGGAATGCAGACTGGTCCAGAAAGCTTCAGCCGGGACTCTTTCCTTACCGCAGATGAGGGCTTGGATCATTCAACTCTATCCATTTATCGAAACCTTTCCCAAATGGATTGCGCTCAACATAGCGAAGACCCGTGATCCTGTTTCCCGCGGTTACATGATTGATAACGTGCGCGTCGAGAAAAAGCACGCGGCGCAGTGGGTATATATGGCGCAAGGATTCGGCATCAATCCGGATGAATTGTACACTGTTGAACCCCTTCCTGAAGTCGATGCCCTGACCCACTGGCTGTGGTCCATCAACGCGCAGGGAACGTTGGCCGAAGCAGTTGCGGCTAGCAATTACGCAATCGAGGGGGTCACCCAGGGCATTGCGAAGTTAACGGTCAGAGGGTTCCCGCACTATGAGGGATTGGACGGAGTTCATTTGGATAAGAAAGCCTATTTGTGGATGGAGGCACATGCCCGTTACGATGATCTGCATCCCGCCCAGGCCCTCGAAATCATGAAACTATACACAACATCGAAGGACCTCGAAGAAAAGGTGATTTTCGCGACCCGCAGAAGCCTCCAATATCTTTTGATGGCCCTTGAGACCTGCTATACTCACTTCCAACCTCACGGCGAGCGTGAAGCTCCAGTGGCTACCCCTGGCTCAACTCAGTTCAGGCGACCGGTAAGGGTTCATTAATCGCCCACTTCGTGCCACATGGGCCGAGGTACCACGAGGAGTTTATGCAGGACCTCGGCCGTTCACCCATTCAGTCCTTCCTGGTCAAAGTCCTTCTGGTTCTCAGAGTTCTTGTCCACTCCTCAGCAGCGTCGCGGCTCAGTCACGTCCACCCGTAACTTGGGCGCTTGATGAATCCTTTTGCACTCTCAGGGCTATTGACAGGCGTCACCTCGGTGGCCTTTGGGTCTTTTGTCTATTTGAAAGGCCCGACCCGGCTGTTAAACAGACTCTGGTTTCTCTTTACGGCCTCGGTGGCCATCTGGGGATTTGGGGGCATGTGGATCGGGCTTGCCCAGACCGAGTTGGAGGCTCTGTGGGCCTGGCGTCTTGCGTTCGCATGTGGCGTTCTCTGGATTCCCATTCTGTTCTATCATTTCGTCTGTGTTTTTTGTGGGCTTTCGCGCAGAAAGTCCCTGGTGTTTTGCTATTCCCTTAGCGCTCTACTGTTTCCTTTGATTTTTACCGACATGTTTTTCTCCGGTGTCCGTCTAGCCTTTTCATCCTTTTACTATTCCAAGCCCGGTCCTTTCTTATTCCCCTTCTTTGTCCTTTGGTGGATAGGGATGGTCGTCTACAGTCATTATGAACTGTTACGAGCGTATGCAGACACATCCGGCCAGCAAAGAAATCGGATCAGATACTTCTTTCTTGCAACCGCCATCGGGTACTCCGGAGGGTCCTTAGACTATCTGCCTATTTTCGGAATCGACCTCTATCCGTATGGAAATTTTGCAATAGTCTTATACCCGATCATTATGACCTACGCCATTCTCAAATACCGTCTCATGGACATCACGGTGGTTTTTGAGAAGGGGCTGACCTATCTGTTGCTCCTGATCATCGTCGCAATTCCGTTCTACCCCATTCTTGTGGCGGCAGAGCAAGCTTTCTTCGGGTTCGCCAGCCACGCCTTTTCGATCCTGATGTTCCTGCTCTTCGCGCTGGTCATGTTCATGACGTACAGGTTCAAGCCGGAAGCGCAGGTCGCCGTGGCGCGCACCCTGTTCAGACAGCGATTCGACATGTATCAAACCTTGTCTGAGTTCTCCACCTCGCTGGTGACGAGGCTCGACCTCAAGTCACTCACCGAGGAGATTGTCCGCAGGCTCGTCGAAGTGATGGGCATCCGGACCGCGTCTCTCTATCTTCTTGATCAAGAGAAGGACCTCTATCTCCTTGCTGCGTCGCACGGCCTGAACTTAGACTCGGCGAAGGCCCCTCGTTTCATGAGGGGAGACTGGCTACCCCACTACCTGGAGTCTTCCCGGGCGATCCTGGTGCGCGAGGAGCTGGAACACGTCCATGGTCCCCGGCCGATGCAACCAATCCTGGAGGCGTTGCGTCGGTTGGGCTCCGAAGTCTGCATGCCGCTGGTCAGCAAGGACCGACTGATCGGGTTCTGTAACCTGGGGCCACGCGCCGGCAACCACATGTATTCAGAGGAGGACTTGGACCTTATGACCGCGCTGGCGCAGAACGCCGCGATCGCGCTGGACAATGCGAGGCTGT
>JAHFAO010000030.1 GCA_023250515.1 Deltaproteobacteria bacterium
GCGAGGTCAGTTTTTTATAGTCTTTGAGATAGGCAGTGGAGGTGGGAAAGGACTTGCCGGTTAACTGATAGACCAGTGACTTGTCCATCAGGGTTCCGTAGACAAATAAATTAAAGTTAGCCGATGATTTTGTAGGCACCGCCTAGATAGTTTCGACAGAGGTTGACATAATTGGAGGAGCCCATTTTGATCCAGTTTAGGGCTTCGCCGCTGATTTCCTTCTTGACTTTGGCCGGGCTTCCTGCGGCAAGGACGCGGGGAGGAATCTTGGTGTGGGGGACAACCACGCTCCCCGCAGCGATAAGCGACTCTTCTCCGATCTCCGTGTTCTCTAGGACTGTGACGTTCATGCCAATGATTGCCGCGCGGCAGATGATGCACCCCTCCATGATAGCTCCGTGCCCCACAGTGACATCCTCTTCCAATATAGTCGGGGCTTCACCCGAGTGAATCACGCAATTATCCTGGACGCTGGTGCGGGCTCCTATCACAATGGGGTTTTCGTTTTGGTCGGATCTGAGGACCGCGCCAAACCAGATGCTTGCGTCCTCTCCGACTGTGACATCCCCAATGACGACTGCCGTAGGCGCGATAAAGGCCTTTGGGGAAATCTTCGGCTTGCGGCCCTTATATTCAATGATCATTAAAATTCACCTCCATCCGAAAAGTGGGCCTCAAGATAGTTTAGGGGGAAAAAGAAAGCAAGGCGCCCCTCCAAGACACCTCCAGACAGGCGGTTATAACACGTGGTTCAATTCTGAAGAGAAAAGGCCTTGGCGGCCATCTCGACGATCCTTTTTCCAATGGCGAGCGATGCGGTGGCCCCGGGTGAGGGAGCATTGAGCACATGGATGGCATTTCCTGTCTGCGTGATGACGAAATCATCAATAAGGGCGCCTGTTGGTGAGACTGCCTGGGCTCGAACTCCAGCCCCACCTGCAATGAGATCGTCGGACCTTATGTCCGGGACCAGTCGTTGCAATGCCTTGACGAAGGCCTGCTTGCTAATAGATCGGTGAATTTCCCCCAACCCCGTCTTCCAGTGTTTTCCAGCCAGGGACCAAAAGCCTTTGTAAGAAAGGGTCTTCCACAGATGGCGGATGTTGATGTCCGTTTTTCGATAGCCTTCACGGGCAAGGGCGAGAACCGCGTTTGGGCCAGCTTCCACATCTCCGTGGATCGTTCGGGTGAAATGAACCCCCAGAAATGGGAATTTTGGGTCGGGCACCGGATAAATAAGTCCCCTAACCAAGAATTGTTTTTCTGGTATTATCTTGTAATATTCACCTCGGAAAGGGACGATCTGAAGCTCCTCTCCCGCCGCGACCTTAGGGCTTTTATATCGAGCCATCATTCGGGCCAGATAGTCTGAGAATAACCCTGCACAGTTAATCAGATACCTGGAGCGGAATTCTCCAGAAGGGGTTTCCATAATCAGCCCACCGTCCCCTTGGACAACGTTTTTTACCTCGCGTGAGGTGAGGATCTCCCCGCCCATGCTCTGGACCCTTGCGGCATAGACTTGGGCCACTTTAGTGAAATCGATGATCCCCGTAGCCGGCGCATAGAGTGCCCTAACTCCGTTGGCGTGGGGTTCGCTTTCCTTCAGTCGCTCAGGGCCGATCATTTCTAAGCCCTGCACTCCATTGGCCGTGCCGCGACGTAACAGCTCCTGAAGTCGAGGAATTTCTTCTTCGTTAGTCGCCACAATCATTTTGCCACAGAGATCGTAGGGGATGCCATGTTGGTCGCAAAACTTGAGGAGCGCCTCTCTACCGGAGACGCAGGTTTGGGCTTTGACCGATCCGGGTTTGTAGTAGATCCCCGAATGAATGACCCCGCTATTGTGACCGGTTTGGTGGGTCGCAAGCCGATCTTCTTTCTCTAATAAAAGAAGCTTCACCCTGGGGTATTTTTCGACGGTCTCCATGGCGGTAGCCAGACCCACAATGCCTCCGCCAATGACCGTCAGATCGAATTGGTTAGGGCCCATTTTTCTCTTTGATCGGAAAGAGAAGAAGTTTTAGTTACCCGTGTGCACCGAACTTATAGCAACGACGCCTGCACCGCGAATTTGGCTCTGTTTCAATTTCTGAAGTGCGAGGTTAATTTGCGAAAGGGAAAAGATCTGAACTTCCGTACGAAGGGGAATCTCCGAGGCCAGCCTCAGCAGCTCTTCCGCATCGCGACGAGTAGCATTGGCGACGCTCCGGAGCCTACGCTCGTGATACAGGTAGTTAGCATAATCGATTTCAGGAATCGGCGTCATAGTGATACCCGCCAGAACGGCAGTGCCGCCTCTATCCAGCACGCGCAAGGCGTCGATGACTAGGTTTCCCGCAGGTGCGAAGACGATGGCACCGTGAAGCTTTTCGGGCGGCGAATCTTCAGCGCGTCCCACCCATGCGGCGCCCAAGGCTCGGGCGTGCTCCTGGTGCTCTCTACTGCGCGTAAAAACATACACTTCGCAATTCCAATGCCGCGCTATCTGGATGGCGATGTGTGCCGACGCGCCGAAGCCAAACAATCCTAGACGCTCCCCCCTCCGGATTTCACTCAGCCGTAGTGCACGGTAACCGATCACTCCGGCGCACAGCAGCGGCGCCGTCTGGAGATCCGAAAAGTCGTTTGGGAGAGGACACGCGAACGCTTCATCGACGATGGAGAATTCGGCGTAGCCTCCGTCCGCCTGCAGTCCTGTAAACTCGGCCCGCTCGCAGAGGTTCTCGTTCCCGTTCTTGCAATAGCGACAGTTCCCGCATGTGTGGTGAAGCCACGGAACGCCGACCCGATCGCCTTCTTTGAATCGTCGGGCCTCGCGCCCGCTGGCTTCGACAACGCCGACAATTTGATGTCCAGGGACCACAGGTAACTTCGGTAGCTGGATGTCGCCTTCGGCGGTGTGCAGATCGGTGTGACAGATGCCGCACGTGTGAACGCGGACACGGACTTCCTTCTCCCGCGGGAAAGGCATGGGGATGTCGGTTAGTACGAGCGGATTTTCATCTATGGGTTTGGGGACCAGCACTTGCGCAGCAAGCATTCGGGACTCGGCCGGAAAAGTTGCTTCCCTTATGTTTTCTACTTCGTTAGCTCCGTTTGCTTTTCCTTCAACCTGCGAACCAGCTCTTCGTAAGATGAGTTCGCGATAATACGGTTAAACTGGGAGCGGTAGTTGTTTACCAGGCTGATGTTTTCAACTATGACGTCATAGACCTTCCAGTCCCCGTTCACGAGGTGGAGCTTGTAGCGGAGGGAAAACTCTTCACCATTCTTTGTAACCATCTTGGTATCCACTTCGGCGTAGTCCTTTTCCAGGGTTTCTCGATTGAAAAAATATTTTTCATCGGTAAAGGCTTCGATCCTGCCTAGGTAGGAATCCTCTAAAAGGTCAGTAAAGATCTCCACAAACTCCCGTTGCTCCTCTGGCGTGCGCCGGCGCCAGTGGCTTCCCAGGGAACGTTTGGCCATTTCAGCAAAGTCAAATCGGGAGTAGATGACCTGCCGTAATTGAGCGCGGCGATCTTTCGCGGGCGGATTCTTGAGGATAGCCAGGACCTTGTCCACGGTAGTCCGGACCTGATCTGTAGGGGCCCCGGCGCTTAGAGGGAAAGGGACCAAAAAATAAACTAAAAGGAATAGGCCCATCAACGTTGATTTATACTTTTCCATCATTTTTTCCCACTTTTCGAAGTGAAATCTCCTCCTACGTATTTTCCTATTAGCTCCGTGATGTCTGCAGGAGATTCCGTCTCACGGATCTTATCCCCGGGCCCCAGCAGTTTGTCCGAGGCTCCCGGGGTAAGCGTGATGAATTTGTCGCCGATGAGTCCTCGTGCCCTCACCGATGCAATCACGTCCTCTTGGAGCTTGACCTGGGGCTCCACCCTAAGGCCCAGGCGGGCCCGATCATCAGCCAAAGCGATCGATTCCACCTTTCCCACCTTCACTCCGGCGATCTCTATCGGATCTCCAATTTTGAGACCAGCCACCGAAACAAAATCGCCGTAGACGACATAGCCGTTATTCCCCATTACCTCCAGTTTTCCCAAGCGGATGGCAAGATAGCCGAGGCAGACAATCCCCACAAGGACAAAGACCCCAACGGTAATCTCCTTTCGCGTCTCGTTCACTAAAACCCCCTACAACGCCTGGATGGGTCCCTCTGTCTCTCCTCTGATGAATTGTTGTACAACCGGGTTTTGCGAGGCCTGGAACTCTTTCGGGGGGCCCACCTCCTCGATCACACCGTTTGCCAGTATAGCAACATAGTCGGATATCTCAAATACTTGAGGGATAGTATGGCTGACCACAACCCCCGTGAAGCCGAAGGTTTGTTGCGTTCGGGCGATGAGTTCATGGATGCCCGTTCCCAAGACCGGATCGAGGCCGGTGGTAGGCTCGTCGAAGAGAACGATCTCCGGGTCCATGACCAACGCGCGGGCCAATCCGGCTCGCTTTTTCATCCCCCCACTCAATTCCGCGGGATACTTGTATCCCATTCCTTCAAGGCCAACCTGTTCTAATCGCTCCTCTACCTTTTTGCGGATTTGGGGTTCAGTCGTGTCAGTCTTTTCTCTCAAAGGGAAGGCAACATTGTCGAAAATCGTCATGGAGTCGAGCAGCGCCGCCCCCTGGAAAAGGACGCCGAACCGGCCGCGGATTTCATATAATTCTTTCTGCCCGAGTTTGGTGATGTCCACGCCGTCCACGAGGACTTCGCCTCGGTCAGGGAGGAGAAGCGCGTTTAGGTGTTTCAGCAGAACGGTCTTGCCACACCCGCTGGTTCCCACTATTGTCGTGATCTTCCCCGTAGCGAAGTCCAGATTCACGCCTTTGAGCACTTGCTGACCACGAAAACTCTTGTGCAGGTCAACAACCCGTATCATTTCATCACAGCATCACTGAGGTCAAGAAATAATCCCAAACAAGGATCATGACAAAGGAAAGGACCACGGACTCGGTTGTTGCCTGGCTCACCCCGGTGGCCATGGGGGGGGCATGGAATCCCTTGTAACAACAGATCCACGTAATGATAATGCCAAAACTCAATGACTTCATGAATCCGCTATAGACATCGCTGAAGACTACACTGCTTTCCATGCCCGAAAAATAGCTTCCAGAGCTAACGCCCAGGAGACCCACGCCAACCAAGTAAGCGCCGTAAATCCCCACGACGTCAAAAATGGCGGTCAGCAAGGGCATCGCGATTAAGCTGGCGATGATGCGCGGTGAGACCAGATACTTGATTGGGTTGATCGCCATGGAATAAAGCGCATCGATCTGTTCCGTGGCTCGCATGGTGCCGAGCTCTGCGGCCATAGCCGAGCCTGTTCTCCCTGTCACCATAAAGGCTGATAGCACTGGGCCCAGTTCGCGCAAGAGGCCTAAGGCCGCGGCAGAGCCGAGCCAACTTTCGGCGTTAAACTTTCTCAAGCTATAATAGCCCTGGAAGCCCATGACCATTCCGGTAAAGAAACCGGAGAGAAGTACGACTGAGAGAGAATCAACACCAATGGTTTTGATATGGTGGATAATAAGCCGGATCTTGGCCGGTGGACGAAACGCCAAAAAGAAAGCCGAGAGAAGGAAGAGAAACATCCTCCCCATCTCAGAAAGCAGCGCGAGGGTGGATCGGCCGATTCGACTCAGTAGCAGGAGCATGAGGGTGTTTTAGTGGCTATTATAAAAAATTCTCGTAATTTGCAAGGAAAAAGTGAGAAAGGTGACTCAACGGATGAAAGTTTGGATACCCTTTTCCAAGGCAGGCTGGCCATCATTCAAAGAAAAAGAGGATATCGCTTCTCGCTTGACGCGGTCCTGCTGGCTCATTTTGTAAACGTCAGCAGTAGAGAAAAGGTCATTGATCTGGGAACAGGGAGTGGAGTAATCCCGCTCATCTTAGCTTCTCTTGACCCTTCGGTGCGGATCACCGGCCTCGAGATCCAAGAGGGGATGGTCGAGAGGGCTTTAAGGAGTGTCTCGTTGAACCGGCTAGGGGACAGTGTCGGTATCATTCAGGGAGATGTTTGTTCCATTAAGCAGATTTTTCCTCCACAGAGCTTTGATGCTGCGGTTTGCAATCCGCCCTACCGGCGCGCGACAAGCGGCAGGATCAACCCAGACGTGGAAAGGCGCGTCGCACGTCATGAAATCAAGGGGTGCCTCAGGGATTTTCTTCGTGCCGGATCCTATTTGCTGCGGCGCCGAGGAAGGATGTCCTTGGTCTATCCGGCCGCGCGCACAGTAGATCTCCTGCAAACGATGAGAGAGGAGGACATAGAACCGAAACGCCTTAGGCTAGTTCACTCCTTTGCAGGGTCCGCAGCGACTCTTATCCTGGTGGAGGGGCTCAGGGGTGGCAGGAGAGAGCTTAAGATTATGCCGCCCCTTGTCGTGTACACGGAAGAGCGGCAATACACCTCAGAAATGAGAGCCGTTCTTGCAGGGCGCTAATCTCTGTCTCTATCTTTTCTTTCTGGAGTTGGCGGCAAAGAGTCTTCTCAGGGCCCGGCGGATTTCCGGATCCTTGATGGAGCTCAGATGCTCCTCATCGATCTTTGGTTCAGATGAAGAGAGGCTCGGCGCAGGATGGTCTTTGGTCCTCGACGCGGGGACTTCCGGCTCTAGTCTTCCGACATAGAAGAAGATGTTTTTGACTACCTCTGTTCCTAAGCTCTGATTGAGCTTCTCCGATATCATCTCCTTCATATATTGGAGTTGCTGCATCCACGTGGGGCTTGTGACCTTCACGAAAAGGGTGCCGTGGCGGATCTTGTCGGGCTGTGCATTGCGGGCAATGGTGGGGCCCACAATTTCATTCCAGATTGGCCACACCCCGTATTCCACTAACCTATCGGATGGATCCAATCTCTTGAGAGATTTCTCAAGGATGTTCCCCAGTTTTTCTAGCTGGGAGTCTTTTTTGTCCATTTTATTATTAATTACCGACCTTACATCAAAGGCGCCTTGGACTCCAGGGGCACTGTTTCTCGGCGTCACCTTGCTCGGGGAAGAAAGCCTCTCCTGCCTGAGGAAATGGGCCAGTGCCTTGAGGGCCACCCCTCCAACCCCATAGGGTGGGTTCTCCAACCATCAGGGCCTGTGCCAACCTCCTCGTTCGGTTCCTCGGGCCTTCGGGGCTTACCTCCCCTCGCAATCGCAAGCCTTCTAGGGCGCAGGGGGCCTGCTCCGAAGAAAGGGAGACATCCGACACTAAAGTTTCTCAGAGACAGGAGACCGATCAGTTTAAGCGTTCGGGAGCAGGAAAGTAGAAGCCCATTGGCTCCCGCTGAGGGGCAGGCCCCCTGCGCTTCCACATGTTTCGCAGTAGAGCCAAATTTTTCTTGACAAGGGTTTGGTAAATCTTTATAACAACATATTGTACAACTCACCAAATACCCACACAATATGTAGAGGAGAGTCTTAGGAAGGGAGAGAAGGGAAAAATGGCTACCACAGCGTCGAAAATAACCGAAGAAAAGGTAACTCAGAGAGAGCCGGGTGTAAAGGATAGGCTTAAGCTGGAACGCCATTTCACTCGGCCGGGGATAAGCCCGTATGATGAAATTGAGTGGGAAATCCGTACGGCGGCGATCGTTAATGAAAAAGGCAAGGTGGTCTTTGAGCAAACCAATGTGGAAATTCCTAAGTTCTGGTCTCAGATGGCCGCCAATGTGGTGGTCTCTAAATATTTCCGTGGTCCTTTAGGCAGCACGCAGAGAGAACATAGTGCGCGCCAACTGATTGGTCGGGTGGTTAATACGGTTACTGCATGGGGTAGGGCTGATGGCTACTTTGCCGGCGAGGGGGATGCCCAAACCTTCGCTGATGAGTTGACACATATCCTTCTGCATCAAAAGGTCTGCTTTAATAGCCCGGTCTGGTTTAACTGTGGGATCGAGAAGAAGCCCCAGTGCTCCGCCTGCTTCATCCTTTCCGTGAACGATACGATGGAATCTATCCTCGATTGGTACCGCAAGGAAGGTATTATCTTTAAGGGGGGCTCAGGGTCTGGTGTGAACCTCTCCAAGATCCGCTCTTCCAAAGAGCAACTGGCGGGTGGGGGTACTGCCTCAGGGCCGGTCTCCTTTATGAAGGCGGCGGATGCCTCCGCCGGGGTGATCAAGTCCGGGGGAAAAACCAGGCGCGCTGCAAAGATGGTGGTCCTCGATGTGGGCCATCCGGATATTGTGGAGTTCATCAAGTGCAAAGTGGAGGAGGAAAAGAAGGCGTGGGCTCTCATAGAGGCGGGATATGACTCCAGTCTAGACGGGCCAGCCTACGGGAGTGTCTTTTTCCAAAATGCCAATAACTCGGTGCGTGTGTCCGATGAGTTCATGCAGGCTGTGCTTGATGACCGGGAGTGGAAGACCCGCTATGTCACAACAGGGGAGGCCTGCGAGAGCTATAAGACGCGGGATCTGCTCCGTATGATTGCCGAGGGGACCTATCTCTGCGGCGATCCCGGGATGCAGTTTGATACGACCATCAACAACTGGCATACCTGCTCTAACACGGGACGCATCAATGCGTCCAATCCCTGCTCCGAGTACATGCATCTGGACGACTCGGCCTGTAACTTGGCTTCGTTAAACCTGCTTAAGTTCCTCCGCGACGATGGGGTCTTTGATGTAGAGGCATTCCGGCAGACCGTCGATATCATGATCCTGGCTCAGGACATCCTGGTAGATAACGCCTCCTATCCTACGCCCGAGATCGTGGCCAATGCCCATGCGTTCCGCGAATTGGGTTTGGGTTATGCCAATCTTGGTGCTTTGCTTATGTCCTTGGGCCTTCCCTATGATTCGGATGCCGGCAGAGGATATGCCGCTGCGATCACGGCCCTTATGTCCGGGGAAGGCTATCTCCAGTCCGCTCACATAGCCGACAGGATAGGCTCCTTTGCCGGGTTCTCCGTTAACCGAGAGCCGATGCTTCGGGTGCTGAACAAACATCGATCCCATGCGTATAAGATCCCTACCTCTCATGTCCCTCTAGATCTCCTTACTGCTGCCAGAGAGGTATGGGACCTCGCCTGTGAAGTGGGGGAAAAGTACGGAGTGAGAAACTCCCAGATATCGGTCCTGGCCCCAACCGGGACGATTGCCTTTATGATGGACTGCGATACTACCGGGGTAGAGCCAGATATCGCTCTTATCAAGTACAAAAAACTAGTGGGTGGCGGCCTTTTAAAGATCGTCAACAATACGGTTCCGCGCGCCTTAAAGAGGCTCGGCTATGACTTAAAACAGATTCAGGAGATCGTGGAGTACATTGATGAGCATGAGACCATCGAAGGTGCGCCCCAT
This sequence comes from Deltaproteobacteria bacterium, assembly GCA_023250515.1. Taxonomy (GTDB): domain Bacteria; phylum Desulfobacterota; class Binatia; order UBA9968; family UBA9968; genus JAHFAO01. The sequence goes on from JAHFAO010000030.1 coordinate 9,312, forward strand.
CTTAAGGATGAAGACCTCTCCGTCTTTGACTGTGCCTTCAAGCCAGCCAATGGCAGCCGCTCAATCCACTACCTGGGCCATCTGAAGATGATGGGGGCAGTTCAACCCTTTATCTCTGGCGCGATCTCTAAAACCATCAACATGCCGAGCGATGTGACCGTAGAGGAGATCATGCAGGCCTACATCGAGGCCTGGAAGCTGGGACTCAAGGCCGTGGCGATCTACCGGGATGGTTCTAAACGGACTCAACCTCTGAATACTTCGAAGGAGGAGGGGAAGACGGCAAAGGCGGAGACTAAGGATTCCCGTCCCTTGAGGCGCAAGCTCCCTGACGAGAGGAAATCGATCACCCATAAGTTTGATATCGCCGGCCATGAAGGCTACATAACCGGCGGGATGTATGATGACGGTCAGCCGGGAGAGATTTTCATTACCATGTCCAAGGAGGGCTCTACGATATCGGGCCTTATGGATTCCTTCGCTACCGCTATCTCCATGGCCTTACAATATGGGGTCCCACTGAGAGTGCTGGTGGATAAGTTTAGTCATATGCGCTTCGAGCCCTCGGGCTTCACCAAAAATCCCGATATCCCGATGGCGAAGTCGATCATGGACTACATTTTCCGCTGGCTAGCCACCAAGTTTTTGGATGGCGAAGCCCAGCAGGAAGTCGGGATCGTTAAGCGGGAAGAGGAGGAAAATTCGGCCAACAAGAAGGTCATCCAGCTTACCCCTCAGGGGCCACGCGGCGGAGCCCCGGTAGCGACGATTAGCAGCATTACAAGCCTCTATCAGCAGGATGCCCCACCCTGTCCCGATTGCGGGGCAATCATGGTCCGTAGCGGTGCCTGTTACAAGTGCATGAACTGTGGTGCTGTTAGCGGATGCTCATAATTCGATCGACTCATAGTTGGGGCTGATGGGAGAGGTTAAGTACTTCTGTAGAGGGTCTTTCCTTGCAGCCAGGGTCTGCACTTACTGTGCCAGGCGGCTTTCCTTTTTTGGGGGCAGATTTGATACTAAGGTCAGAGATTATATAGTTCCCCTTTCCAGGGGCGGAGAGGATATCCCTGAGAATATTGTTGCCAGTTGCAAGGAGTGCCATCTCCTCAAGGGGGATTATCTCAATTATGCCCTCCTTCCTCTCTTTCTGAACCGGCCACGGCTCATCGCCGACATCAGACGATACCTTAGGGAAGTGAGGCAGGTCGTCGGCAGCCGCAGTTCAATTAACAATTTTATCAGATAAGGGGTTTCTACAGAGGCCGCATTTTTCTATGCGGTTATTTTTTCTCTAAGTGGAGAACCCCGTTTTTGGTATCAATATCCATGCGGAAATTACTTAAGAAGTTGAGTCCCAGAAGTCCTGAGATGCTAGCGTCGGGAAAGACATCATGGACCGCCGCAGTGAGTTCCTTAACCTGCATCCCTCCGACCTCTACGGAATCAAGGCTTACCAGGGGGGCATGGATAACGCCATTGGCGGTCTGGAAAGTAATCGTGGGAAGTTTCCTCTCTAGATCAATTTCCAGCTCCTTAGCGACGGCTTGAGAGATCATGGTATAGCTTGCTCCCGTATCCACGACGAATCTTGCCGCGGCCTTTTCATTTACGGTTGCCTGGACGATGACTACCTCACCCTTTTTCTGGAAGGGGATCGCTGCCTTGTCCAGCAATGAAGGACTTGAAGGTTCTTCGTTCCTCGGAGTTTCTCTTGCCCTTATCCGTGTAGCGCTGGTCCTTTTTTTTTCAGGGATGTTGTGTAGGTTGTCGGTGAAGTGGACCACGCCCTTATCATCGACCCAACGAAAGAATTCCGCGGCCCTGGAAGAAACCGGGGAGGAGAAAAAAAACAGCGCCGCTATGAGGGCGAAGTAAAATCTCGTCATCAGATCCGTAAGTCTATCACAAAAAAGCGTTTAGAAAAACCGGGCTTTCCTTGTCCATTTCTCCTTGACAAAGTCAAAGAAACGTCTTCATAGTGAATGGATGGCGGCGGGAAAACGTAAGAAGGCTTGGCTTGCGGCTATCTTAACTCTCCTTGTCCCCGGATTGGGTCAAGCCTATGCGGGAAGGTATGACCGGGGGCTGGTTATCCTGGGGGTAGCCGTTTTCTACGGGTTCTTCATTCTTCAGACTCTTACCCTAATGGAGACCCATTTCTTGGCCGAAGGCGAGACTTTACTCACTTGGACAAAAGAAAACTTTTTCCGCGTGGGTGTTAACGGGTTACGCTTCCTTGCAAGTGTCTTCCTTGCCATTGCTCTCTATGTATGGATTGTTCTCGATGCTTACCTTTCGGCTGCAAATTCCCGCAGAGAAGATTGAGCTCTCTTGCAGGGGCTATTGACGGGTCCTCATATTGCCCTGTAGGGATTAGATTTGGGTCCTCTGCTTTTTTAAGGGCACTGTCCTGCTTTACAAGGTTAAGCTAGTGTGATAAAAAATCACCAAGTTAAAGGATAGAGAGAAAACGAACGGAGGACACATGGGGATTGCTCAGCAGCAGAGGCAAGAGGTTATTGGGCAGTTCAAACTCCATAAAACCGATACCGGATCGCCTGAGGTGCAGGTTGCCTTGCTCAGTCAGCGCATCGATCATCTCACAGAGCACTTCAAGGTACATGTGAAGGATCACCACTCCCGCCGGGGTCTCCTCATGCTCGTAGGGCAACGGAGGAGGCTTCTCGATTATCTCAAAAAGAACGATTATGAGAGATACCAAAGTTTGATCCATCGGTTGGGAATAAGGAAGTAGCAGTCCTGAGCTTGAGGTCCCCTTCCCTTTATTTCTCCGTGAAACCCCTCTCGTTCTAGAGGATCTACCTATGATGAAGAGAGTGAATGTTGAATACTATGGCCGTGCCCTATCCATAGAGGTAGGTAGGGTAGCGAAGCAGGCCGATGGCGCCGCCCTTGTCCGTTACGGAGAAACGGTTGTACTGGTGACTGCCGTAGCCGCTAAGGAACTCAGGGCTGATACAGATTTTTTCCCCCTAACAGTGGACTACCAGGAGAAGACTTTCGCAGCCGGGAAGATACCCGGAGGTTTTTTTAAGCGGGAAGGCCGCCCTTCGGAAAAGGAGGTCCTCACCTCCAGACTAATTGACCGTTCCATCCGCCCGCTTTTTTCCGACGGCCTAAGGTGCGAGACTCAGGTGATTGCCACGGTCCTTTCCGCGGACAGGGAGAATGACCCGGATGTATTGGCCATGCTGGGAGCGTCCGTCGCCCTAGAGGTCTCTGATATTCCTTTTAATGGACCTCTTGCAGGGGTCCGGGTGGGAAGGGTTCAAGGCCAATGGGTCATTAATCCGACTCAGAGTCAACTCCAGGATAGCGAAATCGATATCTTTCTCTCGGGGTGCCGGGATGCCATCGTTATGGTGGAAGGTGGGGCGCGGATGGTGCCAGAGGATGCTATTTTGGAGGCCTTGTTCCAGGGCCATGAGGCGATCCAGCATCTCCTAAGTATCCAAGAAGAGTTCAAGCGGGAGGTGGGAAAAAGCAAGCGGCCTGTCCCGGCCGCGGAACAGGATAAGGGACTTATCCAACGAGTCGAAGAATTAGCCCGAGATGAAATTCTCGAGGCTATTGCCATTCCGGAGAAGCAAGAACGGTACAAACGTTTGGATGACGTAAAAAGTGGGGTTCTTTCCCAAGCCATGATCGAGCACCCGGAAAAGGAAAAAGAGATCAAGGCGGTCTTTGAAGAGCTGAAGAGGAACTATTTTCGTAAGCTCATCGTGCAAGACCGACGCCGGATTGACGGTAGGTCTCTTAAGGAGGTCCGCCCGATCTCCTGTGAGGTCCAGGTCCTTCCCCGCACTCATGGCTCAGCTCTCTTTACGCGGGGAGAGACACAGGCATTGGTGGTCACCACCTTGGGAACCACTTCAGACGAGCAAAAGATAGATGCCTTGATCGGTGAGCACTACAAAAAGTTTATGCTCCATTATAACTTTCCTCCTTTCAGCGTAGGTGAGGTCAAATTTCTGCGTAGCCCGGGTAGGAGGGAGATTGGCCACGGCGCCTTGGCGGAGCGGGCGCTCCTTCCTGTCCTCCCTAAAGAGGAGGAGTTCCCTTACACCATTCGCGTCGTTTCAGAGATCCTGGAGTCGAATGGTTCCACGTCGATGGCCACCGTCTGCGGTGGCTCGCTCTCTCTTATGGATGCCGGAGTTCCGATTGCGGCTCCGGTGGCTGGTATTGCCATGGGCCTGATCAAGGAGGGGGGTGAGGTGCGAGTCCTCTCCGATATCCTCGGTGATGAAGATCACTTGGGGGACATGGATTTTAAAGTTGCCGGCACCCGCGGTGGGATCACGGCCCTTCAAATGGATATCAAGATCGGTGGGGTGACTCGGGAGGTTATGCGGGAAGCCCTCTATCAGGCGAGGGAAGGAAGGGTCGGGATTCTTGAGGTGATGGAGACAACGATCCCGGAGCCGCGCGGAGAGATCTCAGGCCATGCCCCTCGAATCATTACTCTTAAGGTTAAGCCGGAGAAAATTCGCGAAATAATCGGACCGGGAGGCAAGGTCATTCGAGGCATTGTCGAAGAGACCGGTGTCAAGATGGATGTGGAGGATGACGGCACCGTTACCATCGCATCGAGCGATGAAGCCGCTACTCAAAAAGCAGTGGAGATGGTCCAGAGGATTACGGCCGAGGCCGAGGTCGGAAAGATCTACAAGGGAACAGTCAGGAAAATTATGGACTTTGGCGCCTTTGTGGAGATCCTTCCCGGCACCGATGGTCTCGTGCACATCTCTCAGCTAGCGCCCGAACGCGTGCGACGGGTTACCGATATCCTCAAGGAAGGGGATGAAGTGTTGGTCAAGGTCTTGGAGATCGATAAACAAGGGAAGATCAAGCTCAGTAGAAAAGAGGCCCTCGCAGAGACCGGAAAATCACAATCCCCGCGGGGTTCCAGAGTTCGTCCTGATGATTCACCCCGAGGTGAACGCTAGACTATTTCCTCCTCTCCATGTTTAATAAGACTGTCCTGGACAACAGTATCCGCATCCTTTCAGAAGAGATGCCCAATGCTCGGTCCGTTAGCTTGGGGATCTGGGTGGAGAACGGATCGCGCCACGAGCCTCGTCATCAGAACGGGATCTCCCACTTCATTGAGCACCTTCTCTTTAAAGGGACAGAGCGGCGCAGCGCGGCGCGAATCGCAGAGGAGATGGATGCCGTCGGCGGAGTGCTTAATGCCTTTACCGGCAAAGAGTACACTTGTTATTACTCTAAGGTGTTGGATGAGAATCTGCCGCTCGCCATTGATCTCCTCTCAGACATCTTTCTCCATTCGGTTTTCGACCAGGAAGAAATTGAGCGGGAGAGATCCGTTATCTTACAGGAGATCTCCCAGGCCGAAGACACCCCTGATGATTATGTGCATGACCTTTTCAGTCTCGATTTTTTCAGGGACCATCCTCTGGGCCGACCTATTTGCGGGGAAGCCGCTACGGTCTTGAATCTCCATCGTGAGGACTTTCTCAAATTTGTGTGTGATCGGTATCTCCCAGGCCGGGTGATCGTTGCCGCAGCGGGCCACTTGCGCCACGAGGACTTAGTCAGGGAGATAGAGGCGAGATTGGGGGGCAGGGAATTAGCATCCAGAATTCAGAGTTCAGAATCTAGAATTCAGGATTCTCCCAAGCTTGAGAGCGGGATATTCCAGCACTCAAAGCCGTTGGAGCAGGTTCACCTATGTCTCGGTGTTGCCGGCATCCACCAATCGCATCCCCAGCGTTATGCGGCTTATATCCTGAACACCGTTCTAGGTGGAGGGATGAGCTCGCGCCTTTTCCAAGAGATCCGCGAGAAGAGGGGAAGGGTCTATTCCGTATACTCTTTTTTGGCCTCTTATAAAGATGTGGGGTACCTGGGGATCTATGCGGGGACGAGTCTCGAGTGGGTTGAGGAGGTCGTGGATCTAATTCTTAGAGAGGTGGGACGGCTGGCGGCTGGAGAGATCAGAGAGGAAGAGCTTCAACGAGCCAAAAGCCAGCTGATTGGGAACATGCTTTTGGGTCTTGAGACTTCGGATTCTTGGATGAGCCACATCTCCAAGAATGAGATCTATTTCGGTAAGACTATTTCCCTAGAGGATATCTCCCAAGGAGTTCGTTCGGTGTCTCGGGCCGATATCGTCGAGCTTGCCAGTGCGATCCTCCGGCCCGATGGGATGGCCCTTACCCTTTTGGGCGATGTCGATAAAAAGGCTTTAGACTTAAACCTCACGATATAAAGGATGAAGGATAAAGGATGAGGAAAGAAACTTCATCCCTTCCGCCTTCCTACTTCATCCTTTCTTGGACGCCAATGGAGGAGGTCCGAATTCAGATCATGCGGGTGCGTCAAAAGGGAGGTGCCCTGCCTTTGCCTGCCTATATGACCGAGGGATCGGCGGGGATGGATCTTTCTGCAGACTTGGAAGACGATGTGGTCCTCGCGTCTCTAGAGCGTGCCTTGATTCCAACCGGGATCGCCGTAGCATTGCCTTTGGGTTTTGAGGCCCAGATTCGGCCCCGGAGTGGTCTTGCCTTGAGACAAGGCCTCACCCTGGTCAATAGCCCCGGGACTATCGATTCGGATTACCGAGGGGAGATCCGAATGATCGCCATCAATTTGGGGAAAGAGCCTATTGTCATTCGTCGTGGGGATAGAATGGCTCAGATGGTGGTGCAGCGGGTCTGCAGGGCCCGATGGCAGGAGGTCAGTGAACTTCCTCCCTCGAAGCGCCAAGAGGGAGGCTTCGGTCACACGGACAAAAGTGACTAGTGACTTAGTGAACTAGTGAGCTAGTACTGTTTCCTGCTCTTATGATTGACCGTTACAGTCGTCCGGAGATGGCTCGGATCTGGTCTGAGCAAAACCGGTTTCAAAAGTGGCTTGAGGTAGAGATTCTGGCCGCAGAGGCCCTGGCCCAACTGGGAGAGGTCCCTAAGGGGGCGGTAGAGAGGATTAAAAAGAAGGCTCGCATCCACGTCGCTCGGATTCGTGAGATCGAAAAGGAGGTGCACCACGAGGTGATCGCCTTTTTAAGCTGCCTGGCGGAATCTTTGGGTGACGACGCGCGCTTTATCCACGTTGGTATGACCTCTTCCGACGTGATGGACACCGCTTTGGCCCTGCAGCTCAAGGAAGCCTCCTCCGTCCTAATCCAGGACGTAAAGGATCTCATAGGGGTTCTTAAGGAACAGGCGTTTAAATATAAAATGACACCCATGATCGGGCGCACCCATGGGATGCACGCGGAGCCTATAACCTTTGGTCTGAAACTGGCCCTTTGGTACGAGGAGATGAAGCGGAATCTCATCCGTTTGGAAAGGGCTGCGGAGGAGGTGTGCGTAGGCAAGATCTCCGGCACGGTTGGGACCTACGCGCAGATCTCGCCCAAAGTGGAAGTTTATGTGTGCCAAAAAAGCAAGCTCAAGCCTGAACCTATCTCTAACCAGATCGTCCAGCGGGACCGCCATGCCTACTTTTTTGCCACGCTGGCTATCGTCGCCAGCTCCCTTGAAAAGTTTTCCATTGAGGTCCGCCACCTGCAGCGGACCGAGGTCGCAGAGGCTGAGGAGCCTTTCTCTGAAAGGCAGAAGGGATCATCGGCGATGCCACACAAAAAGAATCCGTTCCTGTCAGAGGGAGTATCGGGTATGGCCCGGCTTGTCCGCTCCTATGCCATAGCAGCTCTGGAAAATGTTCCCCTGTGGCATGAGCGGGATATCAGCCACTCTTCGGCGGAGCGGGTGATCGGACCCGACGCCACGATCTTGCTCGATTATATGCTCGCCCGGATGACGCGTATCCTAAAGAATCTTTCGGTCTATCCCGAGGTCATGAGGCGTAACTTAGAGAAGACTGGAGGAGCGATCTTTTCTGAGAGGGTTTTGCTCAAACTTGTGGAGAAAGGGCTAAGCCGCGATGCGGCATATGAAATCATCCAACGGCATGCCCTTAAGGCGGCGCGGGATGGGGATTTTAAGCGCGAACTACTTGAGGATCCTCAAGTGAACCGTTATCTCTCTCCGGGTGAGATCGAAGAGATCTGGGATTTAAAAGATTATCTGAAAAACGTGGACTATATTTTTGATAGGGTCTTTCATGCTTCGACAGGCTCAGCATGAACGAAAGATCATGAATGGTTTCAAAACCGTTCGCCCTGAGCCCTTCGACTTCGCTCAGGACAGGCCTGTCGAAGCCTGCGGTGAGTTTATCGAACCCGGGTAAACTGGGGCTTTTCACCTATCTGCCAAGGGAGGCGATATGAACAAGGGAAAGGCTTTCTATGAGGGGAAAGCCAAGATCCTCTATGCTACGGATGATCCCGATCTCATCATCCAGTACTTCAAAGATGATGCCACTGCCTTTAATGCCCAGAAGCGGGGGACTATCCAGGACAAGGGGATCATGAACAACAAGATCTCGGAAGTTCTTTTCAAGTTTTTGGAAACAGAGGGTGTGCCGACCCACTTTGTCCAGAGGCTGAACGATCGGGAGATGCTCGTGCGCAGGCTCGAGATCATCCCCGTGGAAGTGATCGTGCGTAATTTGATTGCGGGCAGTCTCGCCAAGCGACTTGGGTTGGAAGAAGGGGGTTTGCTATCGAGACCTATTCTGGAACACTGTTACAAGAGCGACTCGTTGGGAGATCCGATGATCAATGAATTCCATATCCGGGCCCTGGGATGGGCTACCGACGGGGAGTTAAGAGAAATAGAGGCGCTCTCTTTTCGTGTAAACGCGCTCCTTAAAGATTTTTTCGATCGTCGTAACCTTATGCTGGTGGACTTTAAGCTGGAGTTTGGACGCCATCACGGTAAGGTCTATCTGGGAGATGAGATCTGCCCTGATACATGCCGGCTTTGGGAAAAAGGGTCCCTGGAAAAGCTGGATAAGGATCGGTTCCGCCGCGATCTGGGAAAGGTCGAAGATGCCTACCAGGAGGTTTGTCGTCGGGTGTGTGGGTGAGGGACGGCCCGCCTGGGAGTATCTTTCCGGGCCGATGCAATGCATTCGTCTTACGCTCGCCATATCGCTGATGGTACCTCTCAGCTACGCTTGTGTCTTCTCGTCCGGTGCATCAGCCCTTCAAGACACCCCCAGGCGGGCCGAGGGGGAGGAGGAGGTCGAGGCCAGGGGAACCGGACGACGAGGTTGCGTTAAGGCCTCGACCGTGGAAGAAACCTCCAAGAGGGGATAGTCTGTTTATGCACGTTAGGATCTACATTACTTACAAAAATGGAGTCCTAGATCCCCAAGGTAAGGCAGTAGAGCGATCTCTGCACACGCTTGGCTACAAGGAGGTTCAAGACGTACGGATGGGGAAGTATCTCGAAGTCAGCCTTGACGTGCCATCTCGTAAAGCTGCCGATGCTCGGATCCGTGAGATGTGTGAAAAGCTGCTCGCTAATCCCGTGATCGAGGACTACCGTTTCGAGATCCAGGACGAAAAGCCTTCAGCGGTCAGCGATCAGCAGTCAGCAAAACATCGGGCTGAAACCTGATGGCTGAGGGCTAATGGCTAGAGTTCTTCTATGCGTTGGGGTGTGATTGTCTTTCCGGGTTCTTGTGATGAACAGGATGTCTATGACTGTCTCAAGCATGCCTTGAGGCAAAGGGTTGAGTTCCTCTGGCACAAAGATGACCTGGATGCGAAATTCGATTGTCTTGTCCTCCCGGGAGGATTCTCATACGGCGATTATCTCCGTGCCGGCGCCATGGCCCGCTTCTCTCCGATCATGCAAGGGGTCATGGACTTCGCCCGTAAAGGCGGATTTGTCTTGGGGATCTGCAACGGCTTTCAAATTCTCTGCGAAGCCGGGCTTTTGCCGGGGGCGCTGATGCGCAATGCCTGTCTTCAGTTCGTCTGTCGTCATGTTTTCTTGCGTGTGGAAGAGACCGATAGTCCCTTCACCTGTGCAGGAAAGAAAGGGCAGGTTCTGAGGCTTCCGGTCAAACATGGGGAAGGCTGCTATTATGCGGATGCTGTTACCCTGGAGCGTCTGCGCAAGAATCGGCAGATCCTCTTGCGCTATGTGGATGGCAAAGGGAGGATCTCTTCTTCGGCCAACCCCAATGGCTCCCTGGATCACATCGCAGGCGTTTGTAACGAGGGGAGAAATGTCTTTGGGTTGATGCCTCACCCGGAGGACGCTGGAGAAAAGCTCTTGGGCAGCGAGGATGGACTGAAGATTTTCTCCTCATTAATAGCTGCCCGCGATAAACGGAAGCAAAAGGCATGGCTCGGTTAAGCGCAAGGAAATTCCCTCAACCCTCACTCACCCTGGAGATTATTGCCAGTCATGGCCTGAGCGAGGAGGAATATCAAAAAATCTTGAAGGTTCTGGGACGGGAGCCCAACTACACGGAGCTCGGAGTCTTCTCTGTCATGTGGTCGGAGCACTGCAGCTATAAAAGCTCCAAGGGCCTTCTTAAACTCCTTCCCACTGAAGGTCCGGGAGTCCTCCAAGGTCCCGGAGAAAATGCCGGGATCGTAGATATTGGAAGCGGATTGGTCGCAGTCTTTAAAATGGAAAGCCATAATCACCCCTCCTTCATCGAACCCTATCAGGGGGCTGCCACGGGAGTGGGAGGGATTTTAAGAGATATCTTCACTATGGGGGCCCGCCCGGTCGCTTCATTGAACTCGCTCAGGTTTGGCAGCTTGGGTCACCCCCGCACCCCTTATCTTCTAAGTGGGGTGGTGGCGGGGATTGGAGGATACGGCAACTGTGTTGGAGTGCCCACCGTGGGTGGAGAGCTTTTTTTTGATGAATGCTACAATGCCAATATCCTGGTTAACGCGTTCACCCTTGGGATCGCCAAGAAAAAGCACATCTTCAAGGGGCAGGCGAAAGGAGTCGGTAACTCTTTAATCTATGTTGGGGCCAAGACCGGGCGGGACGGAATCCATGGGGCTACCATGGCCTCCGAGGCTTTCTCTCAAGAGGCCGAGGGACGAAGACCTACAGTCCAAGTGGGCGATCCTTTTACGGAGAAGCTTCTTTTGGAGGCCTGTCTTGAGATTATGGAAAAGGATTGCCTGGTTGGGATTCAAGATATGGGTGCGGCCGGGCTTACAAGCTCGGCCGCGGAGATGGCTGGTCGGGGAGGAACCGGTGTGGAGCTCGATCTTTCTCGTGTCCCCCTCAGGGAACATGGGATGGGCCCGTATGAGATTCTCCTTTCGGAGTCACAGGAACGGATGCTTTTAGTAGCCAAGAAAGGTAGCGAGAACGAAGTTAAGCGCATTTTCAAACGATGGGATCTCGATGCGGTAGTGGTCGGTAGAGTGACCGGGGATCGCTTGTTCCGTGCTCTCTTTCATGGCGCAGAGGTGGCCTGCATCCCTATTACGGCGTTGACCACAGAGGCGCCCGTTTATGCCCGCCCCGCAGAGCGGCCGCAGAGCCAAGACGAAGTGCAGAAATTGGACTTATCGATAATCGGCGAGCCCAAAGAGCTGAGTGAAACCCTGAAGCTCCTTCTCGATTCGCCCAACGTTGCCTCGAAGGAGTGGGTCTACCGGCAGTACGACCATTTTGTGCGCAGCAACACGGTGGTGGCCCCGGGCTCCGATGCCGCGGTGATTCGGATCAAAGGGGCTGAAAAGGGGCTCGCCCTCACCGTCGATGGGAACAGCCGCTACTGCTATCTTGATCCCTATATCGGAGGTATCTTGGCGGTGGCGGAGGCGGCGCGCAATCTCGCCTGTGTTGGGGCTCACCCCATCGGACTCAGTGATTGCCTTAACTTTGGTAGCCCCGAGAGGCCAGATGTCATGTGGCAATTCTCCCAGGTTCTCCAGGGGATGCGGGACGGCTGCGTCGCCTTGGGAGTACCTGTTGTCAGCGGGAACGTTAGCTTCTACAATGAGACTGATGGAGTTCCCATTTATCCAACGCCCACGGTGGCGATGGTGGGTCTGTTGCCGAAGGTAGGGCGGTACGTCACGCCGTGGTTTAAGTCCGCCGGGGATCTAGTTGTGCTTCTAGGGATTACCCGGGAAGAGCTTGGAGGGAGTGAGTATCTTAAGGTGGTTCATGGACTGGTCAGAGGCACTCCCCCATGGATTGACCTGAAGTTAGAGCAGGCAGTCCAGCGCTGTTGCCTCAAGGCTATTGAGAGGGGGATGATCCGTTCTGCTCATGATGTCTCTGAAGGTGGATTGGCGGTCGCCTTGGCAGAGTGCTGTGTAAGTGGGCCAGAGAGAGGCTTAGGGGCCAGGATCGAGCTGCGTGAGATGATGCGCGGCGATGCCCTTCTCTTTGGGGAGTCGCAGTCGCGCATTATTGTCTCTATAAGGGAGAGGGACCTGAGTCGTCTTACGGAGTTGGCTGCGAGAGAAGGGGTGCCGGTCCAGGTGATCGGTGAGGTCGGAGGGTCGCGTTTAGTGGTTCAACCCCTGCTCCAACTGCCCGTTGAGGAACTTAAGTCCATCTGGTCGAGCAGTTTGGAACGGAGACTTAAATAATTTCGTTAATCGTATAATCGTTAATCGTGTACTCCTGCCTATAATGCTTGGAGGAAGAGCCAATAACGAGTCAACGAGTAACTAAATGCAGGCGGGGTTTGATAAATTTCATGAAGAGTGTGCGGTCATGGGTGTGTACGGCCACCCTGAGGCGGCCAACATGGTCTATCTCGGCCTCTATGCCCTTCAGCACCGCGGCCAGGAATCCTCCGGTATCGTCTCTTCCGATGGCAAGGTCCTGATTTCCCATCGCCAAATGGGTCTTGTGGCTGATATCTTCAAGGAAGAGATCATCAAGCGTCTGGAAGGATCCAGTGCCATTGGACACAACCGTTATTCCACCACCGGCCAGAGCCATCTTAAGAACGCCCAACCTTTTGTCGTTGAATACGCCCATGGTCCGATTGCGATTTCGCACAATGGCAATCTGGTGAATGCCGGGGTCCTGAGAGATGAATTGGAGGCCTCCGGCTCCATCTTTCAGTCTACCTCGGATACCGAGGTGATCATCCATCTCATCGCTACCTCCAGGGAGGCAACCCTTATGGGCAGGATTGTCGAGGCGCTGGGCCGTGTCCGAGGGGCCTACTCTCTTCTCTTTTTGACTCCAGACCGGATGGTCGCTGCCCGGGATCCGATGGGCTTTCGTCCTTTGGTCCTGGGAAGGTTCAAGACCGGAAGGAATCCAAAGGGGTATGTGGTGGCCTCCGAAACCTGTGCCCTGGATCTGATTGAGGCTGAATATTTGAGAGAGGTGGAGCCAGGCGAGATCATCTCGTTTGGGCCTAAAGGCCTGGAATCGACAAAACCGTTTTCCCCTGCCCCTCATGCCAAGTGCATCTTTGAATATGTTTATTTCTCACGACCCGATAGTAATCTTTACGGTCGCAATGTCTATCAGGTCAGAAAGGAACTGGGCCGTCAGCTCGTGCGGGAAAGCCCGGTCGAGGCAGATCTCGTGACACCAGTCCCGGACTCCGGGGTCCCCGCCGCGATCGGGTATGCCGAGGAATCCGGGCTCCCCCTAGAATTTGGCTTGATCCGCAATCACTACGTGGGACGGACCTTCATCGAGCCGCAGCAGTCGATTCGTCACTTCGGGGTCAAGATCAAACTCAATGCCCAGAGGGAGGTGTTAAATGGGAAAAGGGTGGTGGTGGTGGATGACTCGATCGTGCGTGGTACTACCAGTCGTAAGATCATCCGGATGCTGCGCGATGCCGGAGCGAGGGAGGTGCACATGCGGATCAGTTCCCCGCCGACAATCAGCCCTTGCTATTACGGGATTGATACCCCCACCCGTTCGGAGCTAATCGCCTCCTCCAGTTCCGTAGAGGAGATCCGCAAGTTCATTGGCGCGGACAGCCTTGCCTATCTCAGTCGAACAGGCCTGTACGGTTTCCTTAACGGCCAGACGCAGGGCTTCTGCGATGCCTGCTTCAGCGGGAACTATCCTGTCCACTTCGATGACGAGGGCCACACCCGCCAGCTCCATCTCTTTGAGGCGACGCAGCAGAGGTGAGGCATTCTTTCCCCGGCACCCAATTTGCTACGGCTCTCCATAGAAACTCATTCAAATCTTAGACATGGTCTTTAGAGATAGAGACAAGAGCTAGAAGGGGAGAAGTCGATGGCCCAGACTAGCAAAAAACAACCGCTCATGAAGAGAATCATTATTTGCGCGTTGATGGTCAGCGCTGTTTTTGCCCTACCGTTGCCGCTATACAGTCAAGATGAGGTGCGTGATTTGGTGGTG
>JAHFAO010000301.1 GCA_023250515.1 Deltaproteobacteria bacterium
ATGGAGCGTTGGCGTCTTTACTGGCACGTGGCGGAAGCCCGGGGTCGATTTGAGATGGTGGGTACCGGGGTCGCCCGGCCGGAGCAGGAAATTCCAGAACGTGCCATGGAGATTGAGTGTCCTGGGGGAAGGGAGGAATCAATTTGGCTCTACCGGGCGGTCCGGACCCAGCTCACCGGACGGCATTTTGCCTCTCTGGAGGAGACATCTCAAGCGGTCCGTTCTCTTTTGAGCGAGCTGCAGCGCTCGGCCGACTAAGAGATCTGCTTGATTGCCTGTTCGGCTATAAGAGGCATGGACCCTCGAAATACCTTCTATCCTCCGCCTCTGCTCTTTGTAGGACTGACATCTCTACCCTCAGAATGCGCAGGAATTCACGCTGGTGAAGATATGGAAGAGATCAATCCACATCTACGAACAGCCTTTGAGGAACTTTCCAAGCACGAACACGCGAAGCTTGGCTCGAATGGAATCCGTGGAAACCTCTATCATGATTTCCGGGATACCTCTGTGGCCGATGTTGCGTGGGAGTCTCAACAACTCGCCAAATCCCACGGCATTTACCTTGAATGGAATCGGGCTAAGACAGGTAAGGAAAAAGACTGGATGTACATGATTAGGATCACTATTCCAGGTGGGGGTCCCATCACGCGAGAACAATGGATGGTCTTTGACGAATTATCCGAGCGGTTCACCGTTAACCCTGAAGGCAGTCTGTCGTTGCGGGTGACCACCAGGCAAAACGTCCAATTCCATTGGGTGAAAAAGGACCATGTTATTGAGGTGGTGCGGGGGGTTGCCGAGTCCGGATTTTACAGCCTGAACGGATGCGGCGACAATGTCAGGAATGTCATGGGGTGCCCGGTTTCCCGCTTCTCAAAAATCTATGACGCCAATGCCTGGGCGCAGAATGCCGGAAAATATTTCAGGCTGCCCACGGCAGCGTTCATTGAAATTTTCGCTGTAAATCCGAACTATTTACGGGATCCAGACGAGCGATTCCACTACGGTCCCAATTTGTTGAACCGAAAATTCAAGATTGCCTTTTCGGCGATTCACTTTGATGAAGAAAAGGGGGCGTACGTTCCGGATAATTGTGTGGAACTCCGTACCAATGACATTGGGATCGCGCCAATTGTGGACGATGGTAAGATCACACGGTTCCAGGTATATATCGGGGGCAGCCAAGGGGAAAGGAACGGGAAGCCCACATTTTCTGCATTGGGAGAACCATTTGGGATTGTAAAAGAAAGCGAATTGTTAAAGGTCCTGGATGGGATCGTGCAGGTGCATCAGGAGTGGGGTGACCGTCAGAACCGACACTGGGCGCGAATGAAATATGTATTGAGGAAGCAGGGCATGAACTGGTTCCGAGAGCAAGTTCGTCGTATCGACGGATGCGATTTTGAAATGCCCAACCCGGATCACGATTATGGGAACCGACATCTGCATCACGGTTGGATGGTGCAGCCTTGTGATGGGCAGCTCTGCTACGGGGCCTTCATCGAGAGCGGACGGATCATTGACGGCCCGAACGGCAAGCTGAAAGCCATGGTCCGATACGTGATGCAGAAATATCCTGTTCAGCTTATGACAACGCCCAATCAAGATATCTTGTTCACGAATGTCCCGTCGGACGTGAAGTCAGAATTTGAGGTCTACTTGAAGAGTTTTGGGTACGGCATGCGACATGGACGGCCCTACTCGCGGCTCCGACTGTTGTCCGGCGCTTGTGTCGGTCGAGACACCTGCCAGCTGACATATACCGATTCTGAAAAATTTGAGCCGTTCCTAATTGATGAGTTGGAGCAAAAGTGGGGAGCGATGGCCGAATCCATTGGGGTCACAGGGTGTGAACGGCAGTGTTTTCGTCCCGCAACAAAGACCATTGGCTGGGTTGGCATGGGTCTTAACCGGTACCAGCTCAAAGTGGGCGGAACCGAGGATGGGAGACATCAAGGCGAGCCGCTGATTGATCGAGAGACGGGTGAAATGTATTTACGGAGCGTCCCCCGGGAACAGGTAGCCACGGTGACCGATGTGCTCTTTGAATTCTACGTTGCAAATAAATTACCGGGGGAGGGGATGGGATATTTTCATCATCGGATCGGCACGGAGCTGATCGTCAAAAACCTGAAAGAGAACCGAAGGACGGCTTCCTTGATGAAAACAACGTATAAGAGCCTACGAAGCCGGAAGGGGGATACGGGTAGAGACGAGGATTCAACTGGATGAGCCGGAGGCGGAAGAGTTCGCGTAGCCTAGCAGCAGCAACCGGCGCAACAGAGTCAGCGGTACGCACGCGTCATCTTTCCCGCCCATCGGTGATCCGGAAGGCACCCTGTCCGGTTCTGCTCTCCCTCATCCTGGCCCCCAGATACACCCAGGGGAAGAAAGGCCGTGTCGCCCGTCTTCCAGGGAGAGATACGAAGACATTGACACACAAGTCCAAATCTGACCAGGGAGAAACTCCCTGCCCTCCAGAAACTCCCTGCATCTGCGGCCCGCTTCTCAACCCTGTGGATCGCTCTTCGGGTCTGAGAAGCGTGCAAAGCCAGCACCTTAAGGGAACCATCGGGGGAACTCGGGTCTCAGGGAGGGTCTGGCATTGTCCTTGCCCCTTCGCCGTTGTGTATTATTTATGGTGATGGCCTATATCGGTGTGAGGTGGCCGGAGCCGGTTCGCGTCAGAACCGAGCTTGAC
>JAHFAO010000302.1 GCA_023250515.1 Deltaproteobacteria bacterium
ATCAACTTCTGGGCCACCTGGTGCCCCCCATGTCGCGTCGAGATGCCGACTTTGCAGAAAATTTACTCCGAATACAAGGGAAAGGGGTTTGAGATTTTAGCTGTCAATATCGAGCCTGATGCAAATCAGGAGATCCGCGAGTTCATGAAGGAGCTTCGCCTCACCTTCCCCGTGCTGCTCGATCCTGATATGAAGGTCACTCGGAACTACCGTGTCTTTGGGGTTCCCGTCTCGATGTTGATCGACCACCAAGGAATCATCCGCGCCAGGGACTTCGGGTACCGCGACTGGACCGACAAGGAGTCCCGGAGACAAGTTGAGAACCTCCTGAAGTAGCTTCACTCCCGCCCGCCGACTTCCTCTGCTCTTCTCCCTTTTCAACTTCGCACCTCGCAATCCGCACCTCTATGCTCTCAGCGCTCCTCTATTCCCAACTTCGCACCCCGCACTCCGGACTTCGCACGTCTCCCGCACATGCGCCCCGGTTGAGCACCAGGCTCGGGGTCTTGCCTAGAAGATAGCCAATCGCCGTCTCAGCCAATCTCACATTTTTGTATATTCCGACATTTTTATCTTTTTCCTCTGTTTCGTTAGGTGCGTTGAATGACGGCGTTGTGCTGACCTTTGCCCGCTAACATCCCGTTTTTCTGCTGTTCCTCCACGCTCTTACCTCCCGCGCCGGTTGGAGCCATCCCCCGTCAAAGGAACCTGGGGGATACTGGCTCGCTTCTTGCGAACCTTATCAACTCAGATTAGTGTATTGGTCGTTTCTGTATCGCTTCGAAAGAGCAATCGGATGGGAGACAACGAGTGCTAAAGGGTTGGGTCGAAGAAATCGAATCAGAGGTTCTGGGGTATCTTCGGGGCCGCCAGCCAGCGAGCCTTCACGACCTCGCCTCTGCGCTTCGAATCTCCGAGGCGCTCGCGTTGTCCTACATTACCATCCTTGCGCGCGAAGGAAAGGTGACCATTGGCGGGCTGGGCGTTCGGGAAAACTAGCCCCATCTGCTGCAACCTGTACGCAAAAGAGGAGGGATCGGTGATGATTCTGAGGATGCCGCATCTGACGATTGCGAGGCTGATGATCGGTGGAGAGGTCGTGCGCGCCGTACTGTCGCTCCTTAATGCTACGCTTATCATTATGATGCTGCTGGGAGGAGGCCCCAGCTATGCGGCAGAGGTGGGCGGCATCTACACCGAGCCTAGCACGAAGGACCTCGGTGAAATCACCAAGATCGAGCTGTTCAAGGGCATCAAAATCCGGGGTTGGATCGATACTTACTTCGTCGGCAACTTCAATGACCCGAAGCGGTCCACAGTCAATGAGAACCAGGCTCTTTCCGCCATAAAGTCGCGAGATCTGACGATTGAAGGGAGGACTTTCGATGTCCACAGCCAATCATTCAGCCTCTCCTTAGCGGAGCTAGAGGTGGAAAAGGTCCCTGAATTCGGCGGCGTGGGCTTTAAGTTCGATCTGGCCTTCGGCGACACCCAGGACATTATCGTGGACACGATCAAGGCTGCCAGTGGAAAAGACAGCGTCAGTGACTTCGATAAGACCTTCCAGCATGCCTCCATCAGCTATGTCGCCCCTATCGGGAGAGGGATCCGCCTCGATTTCGGAAAGTTCGTTACCCATATCGGTGGGGAGACCATCGAGACGGTCAAGAACCATAACTACTCTCACGCGTATTTCTACACCTACGGCATCCCCTTCCAGGATTCCGGGCTCCGGATTCACTACGACTGGACGGATACCTTTTACACGGAGCTGTACATCCTCAACGGCTGGAACGTGACCTCGGACAACAATAAGGCCAAAACCTTCGGCCCCTCGATCGGCTGGACCCCCTCTCCCCAATTCTCCCTGTACCTGAACTACCTCGTCGGGAATGAGCAGACCGATAACGATAAGTTCTTCAAAAACCTTCGCCACCTCATTGACGCGCAAGTCAATTTCGCCCCAACCGAGAAACTGAACCTCCATTTCAACTTTGACTACGCCACAGAAGAGAAGGCCATCGGGGGAACACAAGATGCCCAATGGTATGGAGTAACAGGCTGGGTTCGCTACAAGGTAACGGATGCCTTTGAGCCATCTTTTCGTGCCGAATGGTATCGGGATGGCGATGGGTTTACCACTGGCGTGGCCCAGGACTTGGTCGGGTTGACCCTCACCCTCGGTTACAAGATCCCGGCAGGACAATATGCCAACATCCTCGTTCGGCCCGAGTATCGGTTCGACATCTCGGACAAAGACTTTTTCACCAAAGGGGGCGATTTCCGATCGAGCAGGACTCAGCACACCCTCGGTGTGGGGGTAGTGTTTTATTTTTAGGCCTTTCTCCCCTTGTAGGGGAGACGGTGCCAACGCGCCACGATGAGGCGACAAACGGTCGCCAGGTCTTCGACGATAACGGCCTTGACAGCAACGGGGTTCAAAAGAAGTCGGATTCGCTGGACACGATCGCTCTCGAGTTGGTCTATCAGTTCTGATTTTGGCAGGCGCGAGCGTCGTGCTGCACATTGACCCGTGGAAGGGGTACTTGGCCCGTAGGTCCGGAAGAGATTAAAGCTATGCCGATCCATAAAGAGGTGGGACAAAGGAAGGAGGCACAGAAACCATGGGGGCAAATAGCAAGCAGGGCTGGTGTCTGTTCGGCCTGTTCATCGGATTCACCCTCCTAGTGGGAGGCTTGGCGG
>JAHFAO010000031.1 GCA_023250515.1 Deltaproteobacteria bacterium
ACGGAGATGTCTGCCCATTTTGTCCTCCCTGGTTTGATGGATGATTATGAAAAGCCAAGGAAGGCATAATAGTGCACTTTTAAAGTTTAAGCGAGTGCACTTTTAATTGTTCGGTGACAGCATTGACCAGGTAGGCAGCCTTCTGCGGCCCCCACGATACCCAACATAGCCTTTGCAAAAGAGCGCGCTCAAATATTTATGGAAAAGTTGATCAACGCCACGCTTATCGCATGAAATTATTACAAAGTTTTGTCCCTACAATTGCACTGGAAGACGGCTTAAAGCTAGCGGCTGATAATATCTAAGAAAACACTTAAACTCCTGATATCAAGCATTTGTTATGCGAATCGATATTCGGCCAGTAACCCCTCTAACGAGTCGAAATTAGCCAGGGTGCGAAGCGAGGCGAAGGTTGGAAAAATTACGGGGAGATCACCCTGCTCGCAGAGTTTCAGGGAGCGATCAGGAGTAATCCACAGACTGTCCTGCGAGGTTGAAAGGGGGGTTTGATCCGTGGGCAGGGGAGTAAGATAAAAACGCGTATCAAAGCGGATGGAAAATTCCTCCGGCGTGAGCCAATGGGAGAAATAAATCAAACTTGTTGCGTCACAAAATAGTCCTTCCGATTCTAAAAGCATCTGAAAATCTATCGATCCATCGATCAAGGCCTTACGCTTTTCAGCCAATCTCTCTTTGCGTTCTCTTTCATTCATATCCAAGGGCTTACCCGCTTCAGTGACGCCTAGAAGGATCCCGACTTCTTCAAAGAGCTCCCTGATCCCAGTCACCCAGTGCCCGAGGGAGAGTTCAGGGCTAAGATGCATACCGAGAATTCCCTGGGCCTCTTTTCGTGACAGGCCGTGGCAGCGCCGTAAGATTCGCTCCGTGCAGTCTTCCTTCCTGAGGCTGCCACCCGGGAAGACATACATTCCTTCGAGAAAATTCATTCCATGCGGACGGCGAGTCATGAAAACCTCAAACCCGCCGTTGGCCTCCGGACGGACGAGGATGACTGTCGCGGCATGCTTAGGATAGATCTCCGTCATAGAGGTTCTACAGACAGAGACTTCCCATACTCATTTCGACAAGGCGGGCCAGAGGCATAGTAAGTGGTAAAGCGTTTTTCAGCACGGGCATAAAAGATGATGCTGGAAGAAACCGTTCCATAGGATTCCGTGTGGACGCATATGGAGTCCTTCGGTTCACCGGACATCTTGGCCAGAGTATGATTGCTCAGCACTGCCTTAAGAAGGCGGACTCCAGAAAGGTAATCCGATTCCGCCTGTAACCCGTCCTTAACGCGAGAGAAGAGGAGATAGGCGTGGTTCATCTTTTCTGAACGGGCATCATAAACTGAATAGTTACTAAGAACATGAAGTCCTTTTTCTAATCTAATACATGGAATCTCTCTCCCCTGGTTATAGGCAACATAGGCATGCTCCGCATTAGCAAAGAGGAGGTTGAAGGGTTGGTAGAGCGAACCTTGCTGTTTTTTCAGCAGCTCACAAGCCTCAAGGGGGCTCTTGACACTCAAGATATCCAAACAGAGTAATCCCCTGGATCTTTCAGCCACCCGCTCTTTTTCCCTGTCAGACCTGCGATTTAAAATCCCAGCCAATAAACCGTGTTCATTGATCCCCAGCCAGGTTCCTCCAGCTAGAAGGTCCTTTCCACCGATGACGACGGGATTGCTGGCCAGTACCTGTGGAGGGGCAGAGGGACGGGTATAGAATTCATCCCGGTTGGCCGCGATGATCAGAGGATAGTCCTCAAACTCCTGGAAGTAGAGGGCCAAGGTACACATAGTTATATCGTTTACAGAAAGAGGCCCTATTCTGCAACGGATGGGGTGCTGCGCGTTGTTCCGCAAGAATTTTTATGCTAGGCTCCAAGCCATTCTTGAGGGGGGATCTATGTTCGAGTCTGTGGATGATGTTATCAACCGATTGGCCCAACAAAAGTACATCTGCAACAAGAACGTGGCCACGGTTGTCTACCTTGCCTGCGCGATGCGTAAGCCCATTCTGGTGGAGGGTCCCGCAGGGGTAGGAAAGACCGAGCTGGGAAAGGTTCTCGCCCTCTCCCTTAGCCTAGAACTTATCCGTCTGCAATGCTATGAGGGGCTGGATGAAGCGAAGGCCCTGTATGAATGGGAATACGCCAAGCAGCTCCTCTATACTCAGATTCTTAAGGACAAGATCGGCGAAGTCCTCGCGGGGTCTCGGACCCTTCAAGAGGCGGTCGATTGTATCGCAAAGGAGGACGATGTCTTTTTCTCTAACCAGTTTCTGCTCCCCAGGCCCCTCCTGCGCGCTATTCTCTCCCCGCGGCCATCGGTTCTCTTGATCGATGAGGTAGACAAATCAGATACAGAATTCGAGGCTTTCCTCCTCGAGATCTTGAGCGATTTCCAGGTCAGCGTGCCAGAAATCGGCACGTTAAAAGCGAACCATCTCCCTTTTGTTGTCCTGACCAGCAATAATAGCCGGGAGATGTCCGATGCCCTGAAGCGTCGATGCCTTCATCTCCATCTGGACTTTCCGGATCCTCAAAGAGAGATGGAGATCATCAGGCTAAAAGTTCCTGGGGTAGGGGAGAAACTGGTGGAGGAGGTAGTTCAAATACTGCAGCGACTGCGCAAACTAGATCTCAAGAAAAAACCCAGCATTAGTGAAACCCTCGACTGGGTGAAGGCCTTAACCCTTCTCAATATCAAGAGCTTGGACCATCAACTGGTGGAAGAGACTTTGTCGACGCTCATGAAATACGAGGGAGACATCCGCAAGGCTCAAGAAGAGTTGAAAGAATATCTCGCCATCCACAAGGCCAAAGTCCATGCCCCCGTTGAGAGCGATAAGGACCTTTTACATTAAGTACATTGCAAAATGGAGATTGCAAATTTCAAAAGTCAAAATGAAGGTGTCATTATAATATGACCTTTGTCTCTCTCACTTGCGTTTTTCATTTTGCACTTTGCATTTTACATTGGAACACAGTTCGTTATGGATGACCGAATCGTTGAATTTTCAAACATCCTCCGGCGTAACGGGATCCGCGTTTCACTATCCGAAAATATGGATGCCTTTCGTGCCTTGGACCTGTTAGGGATCGAGGATTTCGCTCTATTCAGAAATGCCCTTCGAAGCGCTCTGATTAAACGGTCCATAGATATCAAGACCTTTGAAGAGCTCTTTGATCTATTTTTCCTGGGATTGGGAGAGTCCATAAAGGAGTCGGATCGAAGGATGATGGTTGAGATGGGGCTCACCCCCAAGGCATTCCAGGACATGCTGGAAAAGATCCAGGGCTTCCTCGATCGCTTGGATAGAGATCTTTCTGTGCTCACTCGTGCCCTCCTGTCCGGTGACATGGGTCGCCTGGAACGCCTCCTGCGCGAAGCGGCATCGGAAGTGCGACTGGCGGAGATCCACGACGGAGCACAAATCACCGCCTTCTCAGGCATGGCTTTTCAGCTTGGGCTCAGGGGAGTTCAAGAAGAACTAGAAGGCTTTCAGGCAATGTTGGCCCAACTGGGTGCAGACTCCGAGACGATAGAAAAAATCTCCCGATACGTGGACCACCGGCTCAGAGAACTCGCGCGGATAATTCGGGACCTCATCAAACAGGAGTTCCGGAAAAACGACATGGACACTTCGGGACGTGAACGACTCGAGTATCTATCTCAGAAGAGTTTTTCTTATTACACTGAGGAAGAAATACGGAGAATGAATGAGATCGTGGTCCGGCTGGCCCGACGTTTCAAGAACCTCCTGTCGGTAAGGCGCCGCAATGCCCACAGAGGCCGATTTGATGTCAAAGACACACTGCGCAAGAACCTCCAGTACGGGGGGGTGCCATTCCAGATCCAGCTTGACCGTCGGAAGAGGGAAAAACCACAGGTCGTGATTCTCTGTGATATCTCGGATTCGGTCTTGAATGCCTCCCGTTTCATGCTACAGTTCGTTTACTCGCTGCAGGAGCTGTATAGCAAGGTGCGGAGTTTTGTCTTCGTTAGTGACATCGGAGAAGTCACACAACTCTTTGAGGAAAATGAGATCCATCAGGCCGTCGACATGGCCCTCAAGGGCGAGGTTATCGACGTTTATTGCCACTCCAACTTCGGCCGCGCCTTTGAGGCCTTCTATCAAGAGTACCAGTCGGCCGTAACAGGAAAGACTACTTTCCTAATCATTGGAGACGGAAGAAACAATTACAATAGTCCCAACGAGTGGGTACTGAAGGAGATCCAACAAAAGGCAAAGCAGCTTATCTGGTTAAACCCGGAGAGCCGTTTGACGTGGGGTTTGGGTGACAGCGAGATGACGCAGTACATTCCTTACTGCGACGTAGTGGAAGAATGCCGCAATATGAACCAGCTCTATAGGGCCATCGATCAGATCCTGATATGAAGAAGCTCTATGTCCAGACCTACGGGTGTCAAATGAACCAGCATGACTCAGACCGCGCCGTGCAGCTCATGGCGCGGATGGACTACACCCTGACGGATAGAGTCGAAGAGGCGGACCTGATTCTGTTAAATACCTGCAGTGTCCGTGATAAGGCAGAACAGAAAGTCTATAGCGCCTTGGGTCGATGGCGCGAACTGAAAGAGAAGAAAAAAGATTTGATCATCGGGGTCGGCGGATGTGTCGCGCAACAAGAGGGAGAGAATCTTTTGCGACGTGTCCCTCATCTCGATCTGGTCTTTGGGACCCATAACATCCATAGGCTCGCGCATATGGTGCAGGAGGTGCAATTGCTGGGGAAGCGTCCGGTCGAGGTTGCCTTCTATCGCGACCCGTCCTACATGGAGGATCCAGAGGGGAGGCCTGAGGTGCAGGGAGTGCAGGCCTTTGTCACGATCATGCAGGGGTGCAACAAGGTCTGCAGCTTCTGCATTGTTCCTTACGTGCGGGGCAGAGAGATTAGCCGACCCAGCGAAAAAATCATCAGAGAGGTCCAGGACCTGGCTCGAGGTGGCGTTAGAGAGGTCATGCTCCTAGGCCAGAACGTGAACTCCTATGGAAAAAATTCTCCTGGAGAGTTGACGTTTTCGCAGCTCTTGGATAGGATTAACGATATTGAAGGATTGGAAAGGATCCGCTTCACTACCTCCCATCCTCAAGATCTCTCTCCTGAGTTGGTCGAGGCATATACAAAATTGGAAAAGCTCTGTGAACATCTCCATTTGCCAGTCCAGTCGGGATCCGATACCGTTCTGGAAAGGATGCGGAGAGGATACTCTCGAAAAGAGTACACGGACCGAATCCATAGACTCCGAGACCAATGTCCCGATATAGCCCTCAGCACGGATATCATCGTCGGGTTCCCTGCCGAAACCGATGCGGAATTCGAGCAAACACTGGAAATCCTCCGGGAACTAGAGTATGATGAAATTTATGCGTTTGCTTATTCACCGCGGCCGCAAACGGTTGCGGTAAAAATATATCCGGATGACGTGCCCGAGGAGGTGAAAAAGGAGCGCTTGGGGAGAGTGCTGAATTTTCAGAACGAGATCTCTCTCAGAAAGAACAAAAAGAAGATAGGATATATAGAGGAGGTCTTAGTCGAAGGACCATCGAAACTCAGAAAAGGGCAGATCATGGGGCGCGCGAGAAACAACAGAATAGTAAACTTTACGGGCCCGGAGTGCCTGTCGCGGCAGATGGCCCAAGTCCGAATCACGGCCGCCTCGGCCAACTCGCTTCTCGGTGAACTTGTGAGCAGTGGCGAAGTCTCGATTACACTCGAACCAGGGGGGGTAGCATGACAAAAAGGGATGATTCCATTCAGATGGCTGTGGGCGGACTTACGTTAGACCCAGTCACCAAGACTCCGATCGTGATCCTCAAAGACATGGACAACAAAATAAACCTTCCTATCTGGATCGGTCTCCTGGAAGCCACTGCGATGGCCACTGAGCTTGAAGGGATCAAGATGGCCCGTCCTATGACTCACGACCTGCTCAAGAACATCCTCGCAGAGATGGGAGGGGCTGTAGAATCCGTGGAGATCACCGAGCTAAAAGAGAACACATACTATGCATTGATCTATCTCAATATCGCCGGGCGTGAATTGGCCGTTGACTCTCGTCCCAGTGATGCCATCGCCGTTGCACTGAGAACTAAAAGTCCTATCTACGTAGCCAAGACTGTTCTAGAGGCTTCCAGCATCCTCCAGCAGTCCGAAGAAGGGAAAGAGACAGACGTTGCCAATGTCTCAAATGTCTCCAAGGAAAAGTGGGCAGAGATCCTCGAGAAGATGTCTCCCGAAGACTTCAAGTACAAAATGTGATGGCCGTAGGATATTTGCCGCCACTCATTCTTCCCTGAGTCAAGCCATAAGTTTTTATCAAGCATGAATGGTTCGTTCGCTTAAAAGAGTCACCCGCAAGGATATTCGCCGACCGGATCAGTTCGTTACCTTCACAGGCAGGCTTTTCCATCTAGTCGAGGAACACAGAAACGCATTTGTAGCTTCTTTGGCCCTAATCCTTCTAGTTGTCCTGGGACTGTGGGGCTGGGACTCATACAGGAGCCGGCAAAACCGCCTTGCCGCTCAGCAGTATTCTCGCGCGGTCACCCTATATCGCGACGGAAAATTCAGGGAGGCCCTCGAGACACTGTCTCATCTCAACATCTACCGTTCGTCCCCTTATACCCGGTTCGGCCTGTTCTACCAAGCGAACGCCCACATCGCTCTTAAAGAGCCGGCCAAGGCCATCGAAGCCCTCCAGGAGCTGCTCCGCCAGGAAAGAAAGGACCCCCTTTTGCGTCAGCTCGCCTTTATGGAACTCGGCACCACTCAGGAAAGGGCGGGCCAATGCGGCGAGGCTGCGCAGAGTTTCAGTGAGGCAGAAAAGATTTCCGGCCCTTTTAGGGAAGAGGCATTATTGGGCAAAGCCCGGTGCAGCACGCAGAACCGCGACCTCAACGAGGCTTTAAAGTCCTACCGGCAGTACCTCACCAACTATCCGGCTTCTGAAAGAATCGCTGCTATTTCACTTCAAATCCAGGAGTTGGAGGCTAAGGTTAGTCAGGCTAGCCCGGGGAAATGAAAATTGGGTTAGTGGTAAAACGTCCGATAAGATATATTATGTAAACTTTTGGGAAAAGCTTACATAATAGCGCTTGAACGATTTGAACAATTTGAACCGCTTGAACAATAATAAAAACCCCCACCCCACCCCTCCACGCGGAGTGTCACTTGATCAAGAATAAGCGGGTGCGGAGCTTCTCTTGGCGGCGGATGTAAAGCCATCCATCATGATCGCCATTGGCGACCAACTGATAGATCCCTTTCTCCTTTAGAGGCCGGTAGCTCATGTCACTGCATAGGGTCAGCGATGCGTTCTCAATCCATTCTTTATGGTAGGTGCAGTTTCCTCTCAAGGGACGAGACGCTGCCGGGTCGGGCTGGAAAAATAGGCAATAAGCGCAGACGTTTTCCCTGTCGTTTTTTGATTTCTTGCCCATTGGAGTCGTATGTCAGAAGTAGCGCCAAAGCCACCACTTTTCAAACCCAATCTTCGCCCAATAGATAAGTCGAGACGGACCCCAAGAGCGCGCCTCGCCTGTGCCAAACGGCGGCCAGCCTTGCGGGTAGATGGTCCGATTGGCTGCGGCGCGCCCCGCGCCGTAAGCCAGCAGTCATATCGTATGCAAGCGGAGCGGGATCGACTCCCCGCGACCCGTCATTCCAACTGCCAGGTTATGCGCCACCACGTCCGCCTCCTGGTGTGCGACAACGCCGGCTTTAGAGGCCGGCATATCCGCGCAGTCGCCAATGGCATAGACATTTTCCCACTTGGTCGACAGCGTGTCATAGTCGACTCTAATTCCGGTCTCTGTCTCAGCCAAACCGCTGTCAATTAATGCCTGAGCCGGCCGATGAGGCGGGATCATAAATAGCAGATCATAGGATAACTCATAGCCGTAGAGCCCTGTGACGGTTTTCTTCTCGGGATCAACGGATTTAACGACGAACTCGTAGTGTTGCTTGATATTCCGCTTCTTGCTTTGGGCGTCCATCCAAACTACCGGATCGTGTGCTTCTCCCGAAGGTTCGGGATCGCGGGTGAAAAACTCGATGGTCACGCGGTCGCGGATACCGCGCTCTTTAAAGTAGCTGTCGAGCATCCATTGAGCTTCGTAAGGCGCCGGTGGGCAACGATATGGGCCTAAAGGCACGCCGACAAGAATACGACCGCCGTTGAAACCCTCCAGAACCCTCCGCAACCTGAGGGCGGCTTCCATCTCCCACGCGTGATGCGCTCCTTCGGTGAAGCCCGGAATCAGCTCAGGTACGGTCTGCATGCCCAGGGAAACGATCAGGTAGTCGTAAGGGATCTTGCCGCTGCTGAGCGTTACCTGCCGCCGGACAGGGTCGATCCCTAAGATCTCAGCCTGAACTATTTTGACGTTGCGGCTCTCCAGTTTCTTGAGCTTTCGGGTAATATCTTCGGGACGCCGCTGTCCAACCATCATAAAGAGGAATGCTGGCATAAAAACATGATCAGCCCGTCGATCAATCAGTATAACATCGTGGTCAGCGCCAAGGTCACGACCGAGCTTGGTCGCGGCGACGATGCCACCGCTCCCACCCCCAAGGATAACGATCTGCCTTCGCCCGTTAGCCACAGCAATTCCAGTTTTGGGTTTCGCGTTTTGAGTTTCAGTTGACCCGAAACACGAAAGCTGTGACTCGAAACTTTTCTTAGGCATCCTTATTTCGTCTTCTCTCCCCACCTTTGCCGTGACCTCAGGGCCAGCCCTCGAAGGTTTCTTAGCCGCTGCTCGCGCCACATCCCTTGCTCCGCCTTGCCTTGCTCTGTAAGCTCGCTGCCGAACTGCGAGCAGAAGCGAAGAAAGAACACGACAAGAGTATCGCTAACGGCCTTCACTTCCTCCAGGAACCATTGGCGAGGCCTGCGAGCGATCAGGAGAACACCCACCCCCAACAATACCAATACGAAAATCATCTTGAGCATAGTATCCTCCAGAATACTGTCGCCACCCTAAGTGCGTTTTGAGGAACCCTTTTCTTATAGAGGTTTCCCAGAAAGCTTGCGCGTCCTAGCGGAGAAACGTATCTTCCTGGGCCAGTGTGGTAGCAGCCTCGCTGAGGGACAGCGAGGTTGGCGCCCCCTCCCCAAGCAGGCCGATCTGATGGAGGAATTGGCCGATCTGAGCGTGGTCACGGGGGCTTACCGGTGAGTACGGCCGCGACGGATCTCCTATATCAACGCCGAAGTGCTTCATCGCAGACTTCATAACCGGAGGCAAACCATACGCTGCCCACTTGCCAGGAAACAGGGCAAAGCAGCGCTGCCAGAATCTGGCCCGTTCGATGTCACCAGCACGGAAGGCCCGGACGACTTGGGCACCTATCGTTGTTCCCGGAGGGGGCATAGTAGCACCGGAGCCACCCATCATGAGGGTCGCCAAGAGAGGCTGCATGGTGGTGAAATAGTAGCCTTTGCCAGCCAGATCGATCTGCTCAATGAGTCTGGAAATCTTGGTAATATCGCGCGAGCTTTCCTTGAAATAGCGAACATTGTTGATTTCGCTGATTTTGACGAACGCATCTTGAGGCGGGTCGGCACCGGGACCGGGGTTATGATAGGTGACCAAAGGTAAGGGACTTGCTGACGCCACCTGGGTGTAAAACTCCATCAGTTCTGCTATGGTGGGCTGGCCTCCCCAGGGACGGAGCGGCATCAGCACCTGGACCAAGTCACCCCCGACGCTGGCGGCGAATTCAGCGAGTTCGATGACCTCGTGCGGCGATGGACTCGAGACACCCAAGATGACCGGCACCCGTTTGTCGACCATTTCCGTACCAAGGCGCAGCAGCTCTTTGCGCTCTTCCCGCGATAGCATCGTGTACTCTGCCGCCTCAACTGCAGCAATCGAAATGGCGTCACAGTCGGTAACGAGGAAATCGATCTCGCGTCGCAACGCGTCGTAGTTGACGCGATCGTCTTCGCCGAACGGTGTGAGACAAGCTCCAATGATGCCTTTGATAGGACTCGTGAGTGGCATAACAGGCCCTTAATTCAGAATCTCTGCGACGATCCGGGCGTGGCCAGCATCGCTTCCCTTCACTTTAAGGGGGAGGGCCAGAATCCTGGTCTTTTTTCCCACGATCTTTCCCAGATTGGCCACGTTCTCCGCAATGAGCACCCCATTGCCCAGCAGCGTCCTGTGCACCGGAAAGTCAAATCCCTTCTGCCTCATCGGGGTGGGAAGATCCACGGTGATGCAATCGATGCCGAAAAGCTTCACGCCTTTTTTCACGATCCACTCTGCTGCATCCACGGAGAGATAGGGATGGACGTTATAATCCGGGCTTTCGAACTTCTCATCCCAGCCGGTAAACAGCATCAGGATATCTCGGCGGTTGACTGAGACACCGGAAGTCTCAAGATCTTCAGCGGTCACCTCCTCCCCTCCCCTTTTCTTCACCGCAATCACGGCCCCAGGACCAACGAAGGCCTCTAGAGGGAGTTCCTCGATCGACTTTCCGTTCGGAACAATATGAACGGGCGCATCCACATGCGTCCCTGCATGGCATGGGAGGGAAATCTCCGTGACGTTCAGGGGATGGCCCTTTTCCAAACTGAAGAACTTGTTTACATGGACATCCGGTAACACAGGAATCTTGGGCATCCCGTCATAGATCACACGCGAAAGATCGACCATTTCCATAAAGGGTTTCTCCTTATCGTCCATTTCTCCATCGTGCGTAGAGCGGGTCTCGATCCACAAAGGCGCGCTTGATGCCATCGTAAGCCAACCAGAATTGGTCAAGTGTCTTTTGCACGGCGCGCCGCACCTGCTCTTGCTGGATGTCGGTTACTGCATACCGCTCCACTGCTAGGGGCCCAACCTTCATGTGCTCCTCATCTACTCCCATATGAAGCGTCCAGTAGCGGATATCTTCCGAGTTTCTATCAAAGCCGTAGTGCCTGGTTAATCCATTAACGATTCTGGTCATCCGCTCGTTAGCAGTCCCTTCTAAGCAGAAACCCTGACTGGCATAAAGCTCAAGCCAGGACCTCTGCTGAATCAGGAGCTCGCGCCAATCCAAAAAGGCTTCCGTCTCCGGCAAGGGCTCCACACGATCCAGCTCTTCTTTCGTAAAGCCGCAAGCCTTGGCAAAGCGAATGTAAAGTCCCTTGTGGCTATCCGTTCCCGTAATCTCCCCTGTCCCCTCCTCGACGACATTTTCGATCCACATCTTTTCCAATTCGGGATCATCGGGACAACGACCCAGCATGGCCGCTATCGGTTTAGGAAAAGGTTTCGGAAAGAATAGGTAGAATTGTCCGACAAATCCCTTAAGTTGGTCGTGGCTCAACTCTCCCCTTTCGATCATCCCGATGACGGGGTGATCCTTTGAGTGCTTTTTTCGCACCAATTCCTGGATTTCCTTGACGAAATCCTGGCCTGATAGTGGCATTGGACTCCTCCCTTTAAACCCTTTAATTTACTAGTGACGAGCTCACACCACGTCACGCCATCTCATATCATATTGAAAAATCAAAGCAAAGGTTAGAAGACCATGATGTCAGGCTGTCTCGGTTCCACTCATCTCGGATACTTGACGGACACTTTCAGAATATGCGGAGTTAGATGCAACAGGGAACCGTAAAGGAATTGCTAATGAGGAAAGTGTTTTTCAACCCCGGTGGCAGGAGCTATCAGGTTCTCACTTGGTTGACACCCTTCTTAAGTATGGTGTCGCGACAAATTACCCACTTGTGCATGCTTTTTCGTCAACCCTAGAATTTTCCAGACAAGCACTATAAAAACGCCCCAACCAACAATGGCGAGGATCACCTTCGAAAAATCCAATTCTTGTAGGACCCATGCTGCCAGTATAGTCAGTTCGCCCAGTAAAAAGAAGATCGAACACCACAAGAGAGTGACTGACTTTTCCTCGGAATGTAAACGTCTTCTTCTCATATCGATATTATAAATCAGCAATACCTGTGCCAATCTGAATATTTAGCAAAATTGAGAACTTACAAGGAGCCAAATGTCTGTGACATGACAGTTTGGCAGGCCATATGACAAATTTGCCTCTCTCGATGCTTGCCGCAGTAAAAAACGACAGCAGGATTCGAATCCACGGCCCCAGGATTAGGAATCTAACCGGAAGCCAACCTACCGCTGGCTCTATTGTGCCCCTACACTAGGGCCCATTGTACTAAGGTCCATTGGACCACGGTCCAATAGACGGGAAATTCGTGAGGGTGATATAGCCCTATGAGAAAGCTTGAAAGGAAGTAAAAAGGAAGAAGACCTATGGACTCAAAGGAGTTGATGGATCGAATTCAAAAGGTTGAAACTCATGTCAAGAAAATGAATGAGTCGGTAGACCTAATGCTGTTTCTCCTGCAAGCAAAGAGAATTGAAAAGCTTGAAACTTATATCAAGAAAATGAATGAGTCGGCAGACCTAATGCTGTTTCTCCTGCAAGCAAAGAGAATGCTGGAGGAATGCAAGACGCCGGAACAGGTCGACGAAGTCTTAAAAGAACTCTTGCGGAAGCACCGACGTGAGGCGCATAGAACCGAAGATTTAGAGAAGTCTTTTGACTGCGCACTATGCGAAACAATCATTGCCATCCGATAAGGGTACGACAGCATCTCCAAAACACAAGGGGGGAAAATGAAAAATGGCACCCTTAAAGAAAACGAAAATATTAGTGGTTGAGGACTGCGCGGATCTTGCAGAGCTGATCCAGAATCAATTGGAGCATATCGGGCTGATATCGTCAGTGGCAACCAACGGCTCACAGGCTCTACACAAAGCTCTTGAGGAAGGGCCAGATCTTATCCTCTTGGATATCGCCTTACCTCAGATAAGCGGTCTTGAGGTTGCCCGTAGGCTCAAGGCTGGCCCCTCGACACGCACGATACCCATTTTGGCGGTGACTGGTAAAGTGATGAAAGGCGACCGAGAAAAGTGTTTAGCGGATGGCTGCGATGGTTACCTTGCTAAACCATTCTTGCTTGAACAATTGAAGGGGGAGATAGCAAAACTCCTTCACTGATCCAGACTATCCACCCCGTGTGTTCCCGATTTTGGGACCACTGGGTCGCTCTGTTATTTTGCACAATCTTCTGACAATAGAAGGTTTACCCTACTCCACTGCTCTTACTGTTGTGACGATTTGACTAGCCTGTGAAGCTCCTTGCGAAGTTGGTCAAAGATTTCATCTGCAAGGCTTGGGCAGTAAAGCTCGAAGCTAAATGATCTTTCGCCATCGCGCCTCAGTACGATCTCGATTGAGATTTCCTCCATACTCACCCCTTAGACTCCAAAATGGCGCGCGATTCAATTGTACCAAGGTACTAGGTGGTTCTCTCTGACGATTGTCCCATTTGAGGGAGCGTCAGCATCAGGACCGTACCAATAAAATTCAAGATCAAACCTATGAGGTCAATCCAATCGAGCATAGGGTTCCCCCTCCCCTCTTCTGCTTTTTCGAGCCCGCGCCCTAGCGCCTTACCCTACTGCGACTGCCTCAGGATAGCGAGGGCAAGGAGAAGCGGCAATGAGACAAGTTAAATGCCGTTGGGGGTGTGGAAGAAAGACAAACAACAGAGCCGGTATCTGCCTTGATTGCTGGGAGGGACGCGCTGCCACGCCGAGGTTATGCGGGAGACGGCGCGCCGGCGGCCTAACCCGAGGAGAATTGAAGCGGGACGCAAGCTAGGACGAGCAATCCGAGGTAAAAACTCCTCCACTGATCCGTACTATCCACCCAGTAGTGTTCCCACTGCTAATCGCCGGGAAGGTCCCTCCAGTCCGTGCAACCCACTTCATGCGGCTTGCAAGGTCCGTAAGGTCCGTCTGGGAAGGGGAGATTGCATCCAAGCATCAAAACCACCATTGCCACTAGCGCTAGCTTTCTCATATGTCCCCTCCTTTCTATGAACAGTATTGAAAACATTCTTCCTTGTGGGGTCAAGGGTTTTGTTCCTTTGCTGTCCGGCTCTCTATTTCTTCATCAGCTCTCGAAATACCTGTCGGGCAAGACGGAAATCGACCACCTGAGATATAGGGACCTCTTTTTGCTCCCTGGAGATTGCCAGGTTTTCTTGAATCGAAAGGAGCACTGAGCTATCCGGCACTACACCCTGCTCTGACCAAGTCCTCACAGTTAAATCAAAGACCTTATCAGCGATATCGCGCTCGAGCTTCCATCTCGACATCACAAGGGAGATCATTTCCTGCCGACGGTCCTTTGCATATGCCATAGCTTTAAAAACTGCCTTAATCATTTTTCTGATCTGTTCCGGCCTCTCCCTGATCCAGTTCTCGGAGACCCCTATTCCGCCGCTTACACTCTCCAGGACATCGCCCACAAAGACCAACCGCCTCAAACCGACCTTTTCGGCCTGAAAATCAGCCGGAAGAGTCAGGGTCGTAGCGTCCACCACTCCCGTTCTGAGAGCAGCCAGCCGCTCCGGGGTATTCCCGATGACCCTGAGGGTCAATTCCCGCTCATCGATGCCTGCCTGTCTGAGAAGGCGGCGGGACAAAATGGACTCACCTGAGGTGAGAGAGGCAACCCCCAAAACCTTCCCTCGGAGATCCTTTAGCGACCGAAACTGAGGCCTGGACATAAGGGAAAAAAGAGGGCGGTCGTTGTATACCATCACAACCTTAACAGGAAGGCCCTGTACAGCAGCATTGACCGTAGTGCCAGCAAAGGCTGTGTATTGAAGGTCCCCGGATACCAGCGCGGTCACTGCCAGCCCTGGCCGGATGTTGATCAGTTCCACGCCTAGCCCTTCCTGTTCGAAGATCCTCTTTTCCTTTGCAACGATAAGAGGAAAGGGAATCATGCCGCCTACCGAATAACCGACCCGTACACGCTCCAGACCCTGAGCATAGAGGGTCCTAAACTGACCCAGGGCAATAGCCAGAATAACCGCAATAAAAAGCTTTCTGTGCCAGCGCTGCATCATGCTCTGCTACGCACGCTCCTCGTTAAGGCCAGCGACCGCGCAAGTTAGGCCGCCGCTTCCAGTAGTCCTCAAATGCTTTGGGACCTGCCCGCTCGTACACACGTCGATGTGTCGCCTGGTCTGCGTGTCGCCCGACCAGGCGCTCGGAGTACTCGCTGTGCAACATCCGCCCTTCCGACTCCAGGTGATCCGCACTCAAAAGATCTTCGAGGTACTGCCGAAGTTCGCCAGAGTTTGTAATGTTACTGCGGTAGACCAACCGGCCGTCTTTATGGATCACGAACAAGGCATTGGGCCAAGCGCCGTAGCTCCGGTGGACCCTTCCGTCCAGATGGTCTACCAAGATCGGAAACCGAACATCTTCGAGTCCCTTGAGATCACGGGCATGGGCGAGCTTCTGTTCCCAAGAGGTGTGATGCGGATACCGTTCCGCCGGGTGCGACTCCCTCGTATACAGTAGGAAGAATGATACGCCTTTGGGTTCGAACTCTTCGTGAAGGCGGTTCATCGCCGGGATCTCAAAGGCACACATCGGGCTAGTGACAGCGCCCGTCATGAGGACGACATGGCGCTTCCCCCGCAGATCGCTGCAGCGGACTAAGCCGCCATCCAGCGTTGCCGTCTCAAAATCCGGCGCCATAGCACCGATCTTAGCCGGCATAGTCTCAC
The DNA here is from genome assembly GCA_023250515.1 of Deltaproteobacteria bacterium. GTDB lineage: Bacteria > Desulfobacterota > Binatia > UBA9968 > UBA9968 > JAHFAO01. The sequence continues at coordinate 15,656 of JAHFAO010000031.1, forward strand.
CAGGGTTTTCTGCCACAGAGGTCCCAAAGACAAAGTCCGGAGTATTATAGAGACATTCTTCTTCGCTCATCCGAGGCTCCTTCGACTGGTGTTCCTCAGGCATCGTTCAGATGAAAGAACCTAATAGCGTTCCCAGCTATCATGTTATATTTCTCTCCCTCAGGAACGCCGGCGAAGTTCTCCTCAATGACGCGCCGGGAATTAGGCCAGTCTGACTCAAGGTGAGGAAAGTCACTCGCCCACATGACTCGATCAACTCCCATCTCGTGACGCGCAATGCGGACACCTACTGGGTTGCGATTGAACCCCCAATAACAGTGCTCACGGGCATACTCGCTAGGAAAGCGGGAAAGCTGCGGTAGCCCCAACACTCGCTCCGCCCAAAATCTCTGTCTCCCGTACTCGTTATCCAACTGGTCCATCCAATTTGGAATCCACCCGATTTGAACCTCCGCAACGTAGATGTTGAGCTTGGGAAATCGGTCGAAAACACCGGCCCAAATCAGCTGTGTGATATGAATGCTTCCCCTGAAGCCATACTTATTGAAACGTTCGACGATGTCCGGAACATGATGTTCCGGGTTTGGCTGACGAGGGTATTTGAACGATGGTCCAGGCGAAGCGGGTATGCCGCGTCCACGACGAGGAAAGCCAAATTGCACGTGAATCGTCACAGGCATTCCAAGATCAATTGCCGCAGCCCAGAACTTGTCATCGTTGGCTGTGGGGAATCTTTGTCCGTCCGGAAAGGCATCAATGGCTATTGCCTTGAGCCTTAAATCCGCGCAGTGTTCCAACTCCTCGACAGCATCATTAACATTTGTGACCGGAATCACGCCAACGCCGATCAGCCGACCGGGAGCATGCGCGCAGTATTCCTCCGCCAGCCAATCGTTATATGCGCGAACGACTGCCTTATATGCATCGTCATTCCTGATGCCGCGCCAAAAGCCAGGCCCCACATTACCAGGGAACAACACCTCTGCATCGACCCCGTCTGCGTCCTGCTCCCGCAGACGCTGTTCCGGCGACCCCGTCCCAGGGGAATTCTCGTAGTTTTCCCCTGGATTTGGATCAAATGGTCTTCGCTCCTCGTAGGGCAAACCACAAGAAATGTTAGAAATGAGCCGCTCCAGGGGCTGACCCTCCTGAAGCACCGCAAGGGTTTCATCCTCGAGAACGATAACTTTAGGAGCACGGTCCTGATATTTCGACGGCACTCGTTTCGTATAATTATCGGGTCGCACTTCCAGGTGAGAGTCCGCTGAAATGCACCGGTACTTCATGTCCTCTCTCCTTCAAGACGAATGGAGTTCAAAAGCTTCAAGCCGTTTTCAACGATTTGAACTATTTGAATGACTTGAACCATTGGTAGGCACGGGCTTACAACCGGCTCCACCGCTGCCCCTTTTTGACCAAGGACTCGTAATAACGCCACTCCAAGGGTACGAGAGATTGACTCTGGCCCGTTGTGTTTGTGGATCGCCTCCTCCCCACCTCCCGGAACCTTTTCATTACTCCGGAAGAAAGGGGGCGGAGCTTTCCCAGGCGTCCCGCAAGTAGAATCATTTTTGCCGTACGTTCCAGCTTGACCATGTTGATGCAGGCCTGCTCCAGGGTCTCTCCCGTCACAATCGCCCCATGTCCCTGGATCATCAGCGCGCAGTTACGCCCCAGCCTCTTTGCCGCCTCCTCGCCATCTTCACGCCAAAGACCGTAAAGCCACGGGGCCACGGGAACTGCGCGTGCAAAATTTCTGCTGCCTAAATGGATCGGGAGGATCTTTCGGCCCGCCGCGGTCAAAGCGATGGCCATCTCCGGATGGCAGTGAATCACCGCGCCCACGTCCTTTCTGGCCTTATAAGGGTAGACGTAAAAGAATATTTCCTCCGGTTGATCGCGTCGCCCCGAGATGAGATTCCCGTTGAGATCATATTCTAGGACTTCATCCGACGGCATGTCCGGATCCTCAGGGGGCCTCAGATGCATAAGGACGAAACTGTTACCATCAGGGGACTTTGCGCTCACATGTCCCCACATATTGGCCAGCTCCCAGCGTAGAATGCTGACCGCAGTCGACATCTTATCTTTCAGCTCATCCACTGCTCTCATGGGACTTATCTCTGAGCCTCAGGATGCTTGATGACGATCTGGTATCCTGACTTTCCAATTCTGCTTCGAAGCTCGAAAGTGGAATACTGCGCGAGACAAGACCATCGGGGATAATCGTACACACTTTTTGGACACTTCAGAGGCAGTAATTGAAAGTTAATTCTACCAAATAAAAAGTAAGCGCTTGATTTCACAAGTGCCCCCGGCGGGATTCGAACCCACGGCCCCAGGATTAGGAATCCTGTGCTCTATCCGCTGAGCTACGGGGGCGCAGCCTTTTCCTTTTAGTCGGTTCACTGACCGATTGCAAGATTCACTGAGACCTACTTTCCCTGGAGCCGGGTAAAGAAGCCTTCGTTCTCGATCTCCCTTAGGACGCTAATATCCATGAATTCCGACGGACTTCGCCCTTTTAGCTGAGGGTTCGTGGAACTAAGATCTTCGATATCTGACTGGATAGCCTCTTCTCTAGGGTAAGGCTTGGTTGGAATAGTTCCTAAGAGATAGTTTTTATGCATGGACTCAAGGAGCTTTGGGTTTTCAATCCTCATATATTTGCGGAAGATCCGATAGGTTAATTCCTTATCGTTTCTACCCATCCAGATCCCTTCGCTAAAGGCTTTAAGAAAAGCCTTCGCACGTTGGGGATGAGCTTTTAAGAACTGTCGCGTAGTCGAAACATCGCTGCCACTTGTCCAGACTCCCATTTCTAAGAGATCCGCCAAGACAGTGACCCTTTGACCTCTTAATTCAAGCTGCAATAGATTGTCGATGGTCGCGATCGTAGCGTCTATTTTTCCCTGGAGCATGATCAAGATTCTCCTATCGGACTCGCTCAGCCCAGTGGGCAGAATCGTGACGTCCTTGCCGGGAATGAGTCCGAGCTTCGGTAAAAGGCGTCGCAGCGCAAAGTCGGAGCCAGCGCCCGGGCGGCTGCTGCCGATCGTTTTGCCCTTCAACTCCTGGACGGAGGGGATCGACGGGTGGGCAATAAGCTTGTAAGCAATCGGCCCAAAGCTAGCAATGATCACGACGGGCGCCCCCCGGGCAGCCGCGGACACTGCCGAAGAGCCTGCAGCGGCTACTAATTGAATATCACCGCCAAGGAGCGCCTGCATGGAAGTGCTGCCCGACACGATGTTAACTAGTTTGACATCCAAGCCATGCTTTTCAAAAAGGCCCATATCCTTTGCGATCCAGAGCGGGGCGCGAGTTCCAGTGACGGAGGCATAAGATACGTTAAGGGGTTCTAATTTTTTCTCTTGGGTTTGGCCGGTGCCGCCAAACCAGAGTAAGCCTGCAAGGATGAATGCGGCGCAAGATGATGTTAACTTGCTCATTCTGAATTCTGCTTCCTAATAGTGTTCGCCTTCTTTTAAGGTCCTGATGGAGGCGCGGATCCGAGCCTTCGATTTGACACCGTGTTTGTAGAGGAGGAAGGGCCAGGACCGATAGGGATTTTCGAGCCTAGCGTTTACCCTAGCTCTGCTCGCGTCCGTAATAGGCTTCACAGTAGTGAAGCTCATTAGGAAAAGCTGATCCTGGCAGGCCCGCTCAAGCTGAATCGCCGAGATGCAAGTCCCTTCGATCCCAGGCCCGACGACTACACAACCATGCCCGCGGAGGAAAATAGCGTGGTGAGCCCCAAGCGTCTCTACCATGCGCCGGGCGAGGTCGTCATTGTTGATTCCGTGGCTATCAGGAAAAATTGGTACCCCGTCGGCAAACATTCTCGCCTCCCGGTTGAACGGTACGAGGCCGATATCCTGGAGACCCAGCAGGATCGAATAGCGCGCATGGCAATGAAGCACGCCGCCGACATCGGCACGGTTACGGTAAATAGCGCTGTGAATCGGAGTCTCTGAGGGAATCGGTCCCTTGCCGGCAATCCGCCTGCCTTCAAATGTAACCGTACAGATATCTTTGGGGTCGGCTAAAACCCCAGCGAATCTTGGATTAATTAAAAAGGTCTCGGTGCCTGGAATCCGTACACTTAAATGACCCGAACCGCTCAAAACCTCTTCTCCGGTCAACACCCTCAAGCCATCCACGAGACGCTGCTTCAGCTCTGTCACAGTCGTTCTTGTCGCCATCCCCTAACCCCTAACCTTTAAACCATTGAACCTTTTAACCCTTCAATCTCTTTTTCACTCAATTTCGCGATGATTGCCATACCCAACCCTCTGATATATTTTCTCAGCAAATAACCTATGGATGGTGTCCTGTCAAGGTGACGTTAAACGAGTACTAAGATCTTGCTCAACCTTAGGAATCCGCTATGAAGCCTTGTCGCGTTTGGATCCGCCTCAAACTTCCAGATAAGGAATTCCGTTCTCTCCAGGAAGGTGTAACGGGCTGTGAGTTTGGGCGCGGAAGGGAGTTAGAGGCCGATCCGCGCTGGCTTCAGGCGGTCGATGCGGTCTTCACTGAAGATCCACTGCCCGATGAACTGGTCGAGCGCATGCCCGATCTCAAGTGGATCCATGTTACCCGAGGAGGGGTCTATTCCTACCTCTCCCCTGCTATCATGCGGCGGCCGATTCAGATCACCGGCTCGAAGGGCATCCATGGCCCGGCGTTCTCTGAGTTCGCCCTGGCCTGCATCTTTGCTTTGGCCAAGAGGTTGCCTCAATGTTGGGAGGCTCAAAGAAATCGACGGTGGGAGAAACTAACCCCTGAGGATGTGGCGGGTAAAACGCTGGGGATCGTGGGTCTTGGAACCGTGGGATCCGAGTTGGCCCGTACGGCCAAAGGGTTGGGACTAAGGGTCATCGCAACGAAACGAACTGTAGAGTCCAAACCTGCCTATGTGGATGAGATCTGGCCACCGGAGTATCTCCCAACGTTATTGTCGCAGGCCGACTTCATTGTCCTCTGTCTCGCGTCTGTACCATCGACCGAGAGAATGCTGGGAGAAAAGGAGCTTCGCTCCATGAAAAAGAGCGCTTATCTGATCAATCTTACTGGTCCGAGAATAGTGGAGGAAAAGCTGTTGGTCCGCGCCTTAAAAGAAGGATGGTTCGCCGGGGCAGCCTTGGATGCTCTTCCCCGTCAACCTCTCCCTCAAGATTCCGAGCTCTGGAGCTTGCCGAACGTTATGATCAGCCAGCGCCTAGCTGGCGTTACAGCCCAGAGGTGGAATCTCCTAGTGCCGATCTTTGTTGAAAACCTAAAGCGTTTCTTGGCGGGAGAGAAGTTACAAAACCTAGTGGATAAAGAGAGGGGCTACTAGTAACTGCACCCTCTATAACCATGCCGCACCTCCACTTGTAGCCGACTCAACGATGGAGGCGGGCAAAAAAACCCTCCTTTTCCAACTCTCTAAGGATCGTGCTATCCGTAAAGTCTGTAGGTCTCTTCCCTCTGAACTCTGGTTGTATAGGGGCCAAATTTTCAATATCAGATTGAATCGCCTCTTCCATGGGATAGGGTTTTACAGGAATCTGGTTCTCGATATAGATCTTATACATCCTTTCTAAACGTATCGGGTCATCAACCCTCATATGTTTCCTGAAGACCTTAAGGGCGACCTCCTTGTTTGTCTTCGCCAACCAGATCCCCTCGCTGAAAGCCATAACAAAGGCCCGCACCAGGTTGCGGTGATCCTTTATAAAATCCCTTGTTGTGGAGAGATCGCTGACGCTAGTGTGGATTCCCAACTCCTGTAGATCCGCCAGGACAGTAACCTTATAGCCTTTAGACTCAACGTCATAGATGTTGTCCGTAGTAGCGAGGGTGGCATCGATCCTGCCCTGCAGCATGAGTAAAATCCTTTTGTTGGATTCACCCAGGCCGGTGGCCAAAATATTGACATCTTTTCCTGGTACGAGGCCTAACTTTGAAATCGCACGGCGCACGGAAAAGTCAACAGTCGTGCCGGTGCGGCTGATACCGACCGTTTTTCCTTTAAGATCATTAAAAGATGTAATGGAAGGATGGGCGACAAGCTTGAAGTCTGCAGGGCCAAAGGTCCCGATAATAACGACTGGTAGGCCCCGCGCAGCGGAAACCATTGACGTCACCCCCGGTGCAGCAATGATCTGGACATCCCCGGCGACAAGGGCACTAATGGCCGTATTTCCCGCGGGGATAACGATGAACCGAACATCCAGGCCGTATTTCTCAAAAAGGCCTGTATCCTTAGCAATCCATAGGGGCGCGCGGCTGCCTGAAACGGAGGCATAAGAGACATGCAGAGGCAGAAGTTTCTTTTCTTGAGTCCTTCCTGAGTCCAGGGGGAACAAGGTGACAACCAATAATAAGGGGATCCATCGTGCGGACATGTCTCAGCCTGCACCCAATACAAAGTAACGATAGATGATGTCGTGGCGCGTCTCCTGGTTCTCCCACCTGAACCTTGCAGCCGCCAGGGCTTTTCGTTGGAGTTCCCTTGTGTTGCAATACCTTTTGAGAATACGCTCACCTATATCACCGTGTTCGTCGTTGGCCCCACTGTGGACATAATAAAATTCCAAGGCCTCTTCAGGGAAACCATAGTATTTCTTCAGCGCTTCCCCCTCACGCAAAAGACCGCCATCGCCATGCTCCTCCTTGGGAGTGTACCGCCTCCACATTTGCCCCTCAGTTGCATAGGTTGCTGCTACCCCTTCGAGCCAGGTATGGTTTTTCGCGAAGTTAAAGACCGCATCCACCGTATATTTATAGACCGGCAGAACATCCTTGAAGCTGTTCATAACCTCTCTCGGCGCTCCAAGGGCATCTGATACCTTCAGCCACATCTCATAGTGGGCGCCTAGCTTGCCTCCGACGATGTCTTGACCCTCCTCGTCAATGTATTTTCGCAGCAGCATTCGCCGGGCTTCGGGAATCGGACAGTTGGCAATGATTTGAGCATCCTTCCGATTAATGTTTACAAGAAAGTAGTAGCGGTTTTTGACATATTCGACCAGGGCCTTTCTAGAGACCCTACCCTGCCCCAAGGCAACGCTCCACGGATGGGGCTGCTTGATCCGCCCTGCCTTTACATATCTCCTCCGCTCCTCCCAAATACTTGCAATAAATTGGTCCCCCGGAAGGCCTGGCTCCATTTCCTCTTCAAGGTCTAGTTCCTGTGGCATTGATGGCATCCTCCAAAATCGCTGCTGGGTAGTATATAAATAAATATGACCACGTCAAAGAGTAGTGGGTCATTTTGCCAGAGATCCTTCACGGAGCTTGCCCTGAGACTCTTCACTTCGTTCAGAGTGACAAACGAAGGGTTCAGGATGACGAGCCTCTCTAGTGTCATTCTGAGCAGCAGCGAAGAATCTCTATTTCTGTAGCGCATTGGCTCACAAGTCTCAAAATGACCCACTACCCGTCAAAGATCCTGCTTGCCAAGGTCTAGCTCTCTATGGTAGCAATCCATTTAGATTCACGGGACATAATTAAGGTCGGAGGTAAAAGCCATGGCATCTATCTTATATTTAGGCACAGATGAAGGCGTTGTAACTCTTAAAAGCGAAGACGGGCGATCATGGAAAACTGAGAGCCAATCACTCGAGGACTGGGCAATTCCCAAGATAG
>JAHFAO010000032.1 GCA_023250515.1 Deltaproteobacteria bacterium
ACTGCTTCAACTCATCCTGCACGACTTGGGCTTAGCTAATGGCGGAAAGAGCAGGTTGACGATGATTCAGGAACTCAACGACTATCTGATCGAGCAGCTCCAAAAAGGTCACACCGTGTCTTTGCTGATCGACGAGGCCCAAAACCTAAGCGATGAGGCGCTCGAAGGGCTACGGCTGCTTTCCAACCTGGAGACGGATAAGGAGAAGCTACTGCAAATCGTATTGATGGGCCAACCGGAGCTTGAGGTAAAACTCGCTCAGCCTCAACTGCGCCAGCTTAAGCAGCGCGCCGCCCTTCAGTGCCGGCTTGCCCGGCTTAGCGATCAGGAAGTAGGCCCCTTCATTGATTTTCGGCTTCGGGCAGTCGGCTATGAAGGTGAGGGCCTCTTTAATCCTGATGCCGTCAAGCAGATCGCCTCCTATTCGAAGGGCATTCCCCGGCTCATCAACATCATCTGCGATAATGCCCTGCTGATTGCCTACGGGACCTCCCGGAGAACAGTATCAGCCGACATGATCGAGGAGGTTGCTAATGATCTGCGGCTGAAAGAGGGACCCAAGGCTATCCGGGCCGTGGAAGCGCCGGCGATAAAGGTAGGGGCAACAAACGGGAATGAGGGAGCCCCGCGTACGGTGGAGGAAAAGCCCCTACACTACCAGCCTAGGCGACTAGCCTGGGTGGGGATTGGAACCTTGCTGCTGCTCCTCCTGTTCGAGGGCGGCATAGCGATCTACTCCGAGCAAACTAGAAATGAGCCTGCAACACCCTTGCGCTCTGAAACCCCCACTGAGCCGTCTAGAGAACGTGAGAATCGGGATATTTTATCGCCTCGACAGTCATCGATTTCCAAGGACCGGGCTCGGACCCAGGTTTCCGGCGATTCAGAGATCAGGAGGAAAAGGATAGAACTTGAGATAAACAAGGCCATTCATAATCGTGCCATAGCCGGGGTCGAGGTGTCCTTTATGAAAGGCACGGCATACCTTGAAGGCCAAGTTGAAACCGAAAAACAGAAAACTGCCGCCGAACAAGCTGCGCGGAGCGTGCCCGAGGTTAAAGAGGTCCGCAGCTCGATATGGCTAAATCCAGTTCTTTCACCACTGTTTCCTGAACGCTGACCTGCTGGCGAAATCCTGAGAATTGGTATGAGATCACGTATCCTGAGGATCAGGACCTAAGGTTGTGTTGGGGCAAGCGGTGGTATTGTCCTTTGAAGAAGATGAGGGGTCGATCGCCTGAGCACCTGGCACGGACAATCTCGCCTAAATAAATCGTGTGGTCCCCGCCGTCATAGCCATGAACCACCTTACACTCAATAGTGCTGATCGCCCCGTCCAACAGTGCGACACCAACCTCGCTCCTGTGCCATTTTATGCCGGAAAATTTTTCTATCCCCTTGGTAGCGAAGCGGCGCGAGAGCTCCTCCTGATCCTCGCTGAGGACATTGACGGCAAAAACCTTCGACTCTTCAAAGCAAGAGTAGCACTGCACTGTCTTGTCGATGCAGATCAACACCAACGGTGGATTGAGGGACAAAGAGGTAAAGGCATTGGCCGTGAGGCCAAAAGGTGTTCCCGCCTTGTCCATAGTCGTGATGACTGTCACGCCGGTCGCAAAATGGCCCATGACACGGCGCAGCTCTTGTAAGTCCATAGCCATTTCCACTGACTGATGCCTGAAATAACCAACAGCTATCAAAGCTTACACTAAGCTGTCAATCGCCTTGAGATTGCTCCTGCTAAGGGGCAGGCCCCCGCTGATCAGGGCCGGGGAGTAGCCGTGAGAATAGACTCCCCGTAGCCGGCTCTGCCGACCTGCTCATCCGGGAAAAGGCGCCGTAGTTCCATCCATTCGCGTGTTCGCTCAAAAATCTGCTGGGTATAGGGCTCGAATACGAGTCGTTCCCCGGGACCGAAAGCGCGAACATCCGCCATCCCATGGTACCTCTCTGGAAGCTCGTTGAGAAAGTAATGCTTGTAGAGTTCCGGCTCCGCATCGATGTCCTGCTGCGCACGGCGTAAGGCTCTAAAGTAGCGTTCCACGTCCTCGTGATCGGTCTTCCCAGTAACTAAGAAGCCGATCATGAACGTCGTATCTACGATCTTGCGGAACCCTTGCTGTTCAACGACGTACATTGGGGCACCAAAGAGGCTGGCTGCTTCGACTTTCCGGTCCATCAGCAAGGCTAGCCGATCCAGCAGCAAGCCGACAAAGCGGAGTTTGACCTGTTCAGGTTTCAGGAACTTCTCAAGCGCTTGCAGAGTGGAAAAATGACTCCCCGAGTGGTAGCCCACAGCCAATTCCACGTTGGCCAGGTCCTCAGGCTTCTGAAGCGTAGATTTCGGGGGTACGTAAATGCCCGACGGTGTCACGGCGTATGCGCCTCCCCACATCCTGCCGTGTCCGGCGGACGCGGCCATATTGACCGTCCAGTGACACGCCGCGCTAAGGTGGCAGTCGCGTCCAGTCTCGTAAGATTCGAAGGCGCCTCGTTTTAATTCCGGCGGGGCCGATTCCGTGGACTGGACTTGAGACCAGGCTGCAATGGGCTTCACGACAAATTCATAGTCTAATCCTTCATCCTTGAAGTAACCTTTTTCCTCTGCCACCCATTCTTGGAGACGCCCGTGGGACTGGATCCGAAAATTGCTCATTCTCCCTCTCCTTCCTCATAGTTTTTGATTGCCATCGAGACGATGTCTCACTTGCCGAACGCCTGAGCCTGCTTCCTCTGCTGTTCTTCCCTGATAGGAGGCCCCGCTCCTCGCCCCATACATCGCTGTGACTTTTTGGAGCTTGGCCGAAGGGGCAGTCTGAGCAGATGTCTCAGGTGTGTGCAGCAGCGTTACGAGGATCGCGGTAACGGCCACGGTCTGACACAATAGATATTGGCACCTACCCTTGGACCGAAGTCCAAGGCGGCTATGCCGATTTGCAACGGCGCGCTCACTCATCGGACTTCCCCTCCCCCTCAAGGAGCTGACGCCATGGCGCATTCGCCGGCAAGACACCTTTGATAGACCGCAGATGAGAAAAATGATTGGACTCTGCATCTTTGATTACATGAGGAGATTCCCTCCCCTCTTGCACGGTTTTTACTGCCTTCAGGAGAAGTCTCCGAAGGGCGATGATTGTTTTATCGCTATATCCCAGGTGCTCTTTGGTTCGATCATAGATGGGGCCCATGCTCTCCGTCGCGCAGCCGTCCTGTTCAGCGGGAATGACCGCTTTGATGCCTGTGTAACTGACTGTTTTTTGTAGCTCTCGATCTTGGAGATAGGTGTTGCCTGCATTACGAATCCTTCTATAGATCGAATCAACCCAACTTCGAGCGCTTGTTTTTTCCTCGCTTGTGAAAGGCGTATCGCGCATGCTCAGGATATAAAACCAAGTGCTTGTATCATCGATGGGAATCCAGAAGCGAAAGGCCCTAATGTCGGTCTCTTCAAACTTAGCGGTTGCGGGACCTGGGACAATACTGAAGGCTGGCATGATAAAGGGGCTAAGCCGAAGGTAATTTTGCTCTGGTCCTAATTTTCTTATCGATATGGCGAGCATCCCGTAGCTTGTCTCTTCAGCCTCCAATGTAGGGGCCCCGTCTCGGTTAAGCCGAGCTAGATCCTTTAGGTTATTGCAATGGAGAAAGGAGGTATGGGATGAGTCAAAATCTCCCTCCAAGCCTTGAAGATAATTACACTCCAGATAGAACTTGACCACATGGGTTCGATCTGCAGAAAGTTTTACCCACTCGTACTCAGGGAACAAGGGGAGTTTCTCTTTGGGACCCATATAGGTGAAAATGATACCAGCCACTTCTCTACAAGGGTAGGTAGGGTGATGAATCTTATTCTTGAAATCGCTATCAGAGGGCTCGGCGGGTGTTTCCAGCACATTTCCCTCCACATCGTACTTCCAACCATGGTAGATGCATCTTAGACCACATTCCTCGTTGCGCCCATAGAAAAGCGAACTGCCTCGATGGGAACAGTGTTCATCCAAGAGTCCCACCCTCCCCTTGCTGTCGCGGAACGCGACAAGGCCCTCCCCCAGGAGTCTTACTTTCACCGGGGGACAATCAGGGACCGGGACTTCCTCAGATAATAGCGCGGGAATCCAGTAGCGCCTCATCAATTCTCCCATGGGTGTGCCTGGACCCACTCGGGTCAAGAGTTCATTTTCTTCTCGAGAAAACATAGGTGCTTCTTTTCTGATGTAAGACTTATCCCAAAAAACCTTCTTTATCAAAGGCAATCGCAGCGTCCCAACTACCGCGGGCTAGAAGTGTTTTTGCCTAATCGGATAATGGCTAGAGAATTTTAATAATCTCTAGACAGCTCCACTCACACGTACAGAGAGCTATCTCTATGACGGCAATAACAACCTTACCCGATTCACCGATCACAGACCGCAGGTAACAAACTATGACTCCTATGATCCTCTAAACCGCCTGAGAACAGTTACCTATCAGGATTCATCGACCACCAACTACACCTATGATGCGGGGAATCGGCTCACTCAAATTAATGATTCTGTTGCTGGGCTCATTACTCGTGGCTATGACGACCTGAATCGGCTCACCTCGGAGACCACACCACAAGGCAATGTCACTTACACCTACGACAAGGCAGGCAGAAGGACCAGCATGACCGTGGCTGGTCAGCCAACGATCAACTACACCTACGACAACGCCAATCGCCGCACTTCTCTTACCCTGCCGGATCTGACAGTGTTGGGGGGAAAAGGGGTCACCCATTAGAAGGCTGGTGTCAAGAGGCACACAACTCCCTTTGATTTTTGTTTTTCATGCTCTTCGTTCTACCCGCCTGACTCGTGACTGATTCATACGCGCCCCTGTTTTCGTTCGTGTCGGTGTCGGAAACCGGGCCCGCACCAGTCAAATCTTTACAGACTGTTGAAAAAGTGGTTTGCATGCGGCAACAAGGGATTATTAAGGGCGCTCTCCTTTCTTCGCCAACTCTCGAAAAAGCCAAAGAGATGGGATACAGGGAACTTCTTAACCTGGCTGACATCAAATTCCGCTACCCAGGCACCTCTCTGGGCACAACTGATTCGTTCATCCGGAACCGGCCTCAGACCCTGAATAGATTCTTGAAGGCCACTCTCGAGGGGATCAAATACGCCAAAGCCAACCCCGAGTTCACGATTCAGGTTCTCGGTAAATACACACGCACAGCGGATACCAAGTTGCTCGCGAGCGCCTTCCGGACTTACGTGGTCGGCTACATTCGCAATGTCCCGACCATTGACTCAGGCGAAATTCAAGCCGTTCTGGAAGAAGTAAGTGCCAGGAATCCCAAAGCTAAAGGCGCAGACCCGAAGCAATTCTACGATCCGGCTCCCATGGAGCTGTTGGCTAAAGAAGGGTTCATCAAGCAGTTGTACCCAGCCGACACCAAAAGGCCAGGTTGACATAATAGCTGCTTAGCAGATATTGTATTTTTGTTGATGGGAGGGATTCCATGCAGGTCTATTATGACCGAGATGCGGATTTGAAATATCTCAGAGGCAAGAAGGTAGCGATTCTTGGTTATGGGAGTCAAGGTCATGCCCATGCCAATAACCTGAGGGATTCTGGGATTGAGGTAGTCGTAGGGTTGAGGCGGGGCAGTGGGTCATGGGCAAAGGCAGAAAAGGCCGGGCTCAAGGTCATGGAAACCGCAGAGGCCGCTAACGTGGGGGATATCGTTATGGTCCTCTTGCCGGATGAACTTCAGGGAGAGGCTTATGAAAAGGAGATAAGTCCCGGACTGAGAAGTGGTAACTACCTAGCCTTTGGCCACGGGTTTAATATTCACTTTAAAAGGATCGTTCCACCTCTCGGCGTAAATGTCTTTATGGTGGCTCCCAAGGGACCAGGACATCTGTTGCGCAGCGAGTTTGAAAAGGGAAGAGGTGTGCCGTGCCTGCTTGCAATTCACCAGAACCCCTCAGGCGATACCAAACAGGTAGGGTTGGCCTACGCCAGCGCCATCGGCGGAACCCGGGCAGCGGTTATTGAAACGACTTTTAAAGATGAAACAGAAACAGACCTCTTCGGAGAGCAGGCGGTTCTTTGCGGTGGGCTTACAGCCCTGATTCAGGCAGGATACGAAACCTTGGTGGCGGCAGGTTATCCTCCGGAGATGGCCTATTTTGAGTGCGTCCACGAAGTCAAGCTGATTGTAGATCTCATCTACGAAGGTGGTTTGACCAATATGCGATACTCAATCAGCAACACCGCTGAGTATGGAGACCTCAGCCGAGGGAAGAAGGTTATCGGTCCAGAGGTCCGGCAGGCCATGCAGAATCTGCTAAAAGATATCCAGTCGGGAAAATTTGCCGAAGAGTGGATCAGCGAGTATCGTTGTGGCCTACCCCATTTTACTGAACTGAGAAAAGAAGCGGCAAACCATCCGCTGGAGAAAGTGGGAGAGCGGCTTAGGTCCATGATGCCTTGGCTGAGCCAGAATCGACTGGTCGATAAGAGCAGGAATTAAAGCAGCAGAAAGACCGGAGACCGACGACGGAAGACCGGTCAGCCGTCTCCGGTCATCGGTCAAGCCTAAAAGTTAAAATGAGTATTGCCAGAGAGGGTTATCCCTTTATCCTAAGTGCGGCTCTTTTGGCTTTGCTTGCATTAGCCTTGGGCTGGAAATCGGCGGGACTGGTCCTCGGCCTTGCAACCCTCCTGTTTTTGGGGTTCTTCCGAGACCCGGAGCGGATTCCACCTGAAGGCGAGGGGCTAATCCTGTCTCCAGCCGACGGAAAGGTAGTAGGAATCAAGGAGGTGGAAAAAGGAGGAATTTTCGGAGAGGCTCGGACACGCGTAAGTATCTTCTTGTCGCCCTTAGACGTGCATGTGAACCGTGCCCCTGTAAAAGGGAGGGTTGAGGAAGTCCAGTATCAGAAGGGTAGTTTTTTTGCCGCTTATAAAGAAGAAGCATCTCAGCGCAACGAGCAAAACGCACTAAGGATAGCGGATCTCCGTGGGAGAAAGCTGGGTGTGGTGCAGATTGCCGGAGTCATGGCGCGGCGCATTATCTGTTATGTGAAGAAAGGGGACTCTTTGGAGCCTGGACAGAGATTTGGGTTGATTATGTTTGGTTCCCGAGTAGATCTCTTTTTGCCCCAAGGCTCTCGCGCGGAGGTGGTTGAGGGACAACGGGTAAAGGGGGGGGAGACTATTATAGGGAGGTTCCTATGAATGGGGTCAGCGACCCTCAAGACAACAGATTGTCTACGGCGAAGGTCCGAATTTTGCCCAGAAAGGGTATCACCCGTGTTCCTCTTAAGCAGAGGGTACGGTCCGCCCAGCTCAAAAAGGGCGTCTATCTCATTCCTAGTCTCTTCACTACGGGCAATCTTATTTGCGGTTTTTTTTCAGTCATCTCGACCTTCAACGGGCAGTATCTCCAGGCAGCGGTTTTTGTCATTTTGGCTCATCTCTTCGACGGCTTAGACGGCTATGCGGCTCGCCTCACCAAAACCACGAGTCAGTTTGGCGTCGAATTTGATTCTCTGGCTGATTTGGTATCTTTCGGCGTGGCCCCCGCGGTTTTAGTTTATTATTGGGCGCTCGTGCCATGGAGTACATGGGGACGTCTAGCGGCCTGTCTCTACGTGGTTTGCGGCGCTCTCAGGCTTGCCCGCTTCAACGTTCAGATAAGGACCGTGGAGAAGAGCCACTTCGTAGGACTTCCCATACCTGGAGCTGCGGAGATGATCGCAGCGATCGTCTTGATCTATGATTTTCTTCGTGCCGAGGAGGCAACCAGTGATTGGCTTGTCTCGCCCCTGGTGACCTATAAACCTTTGATCCTGCTGCTGGTGATCTATCTCCTTGCAGGATTGATGGTGAGTAACTTCCAATATTTTAGTATTAAACAGCTCAATCTTAAAAAAAGGCACCCTTTTTGGATACTGGTTTCCGCTATCATTTTCATAAAATTGACCATTGCGGTACCGCAGATTATGTTTTTTACTGTTTTTCTCTTGTATACTTTATCCGGCCCCCTCTTATGGTGTCTGACGGCCCATAAGCGGCGACGGGAGAAGACGGGAGAAATCGCAGAGGCCTAGCAGTAGATCCTCTCTCTACGATTTTATTCCAATGCTCCCGTTGGCCATGCCGCGGGAGTTTTTATTTTTTATGCTGTTGAAAAAGGCCCATCTGTTTCGTTGCGCTCGGCCCGCTCACTCCAACGTACTCTTTAAGTACGCCTCCGCTCACGGGTCTTTCGCGCGCCTCGCACCTGGGACCTTTTTGACCAGCATAAGAAAAGGATTTGTTGACAAACTTTTTTGGAGGATGATCAATGTCGGAGAAAGCCACAGATGATGCTGTTGTAAGGATCTTTGATACGACGCTCAGGGATGGAGAGCAATCTCCCGGGGCGAGCATGAACGTGGAGGAAAAGGTAGTCATCGCCCGCCAGTTGGAGAAGCTTGGTGTGGACGTAATCGAAGCGGGGTTCGCAGCCTCCTCCGAGGGAGATTTCGAGTCCGTGGAGCGTGTCTGCAAAGAGGTTAAGCGTCCCATGGTATTGAGTCTTGCCCGGGCCCAAGAGGGAGATATCAAGAGAGCCTTAAAGGCGGTGGAACAAGCCAAGCATCCTGGTATCCACATCTTTATCGCCACTTCGGATATTCACATGAAGCACAAGCTCAGGATGTCACGCAACGAAGTCCTGGACGCCGCGGTCTGGGCAGTCAGTTATGCCAAGAAGTACATCGACTATATCGAGTTCTCGGCAGAAGATGCCTCGCGGAGCGATCGGGACTTTCTCGCGCAGGTCTTCAGCGAGGTGGTCCGGTCCGGAGCTAAGACCCTCAATGTTCCTGACACCACAGGATACGCGATCCCCTCGGAGTTTGGCTCATTGGTGCGTTATCTCGTCGAGAAAACGGAGGGCTCGAATCGAGTCACCTGGAGCGCTCACTGCCACAATGACCTTGGGTTGGCAGTGGCTAATTCTTTGGCCGCTGTGGCCAACGGGGCACGGCAGGTCGAGTGCACGATCAACGGCATCGGAGAGCGTGCGGGCAACACCTCCTTGGAAGAGGTCGTGATGGCCCTTAGAACCAGGAAGAACCTTTTTGGTTTGGATACCAACGTCGTGACCGAGCAGATCTATCCCACCTCTCGTTTGGTGTCCCAGATCACTGGTATCCCGATCCCGATCAATAAACCGATCGTGGGGGATAATGCCTTTGCGCATGAGGCAGGCATCCATCAAGACGGTGTTCTCAAGCAGAAACTCACCTATGAAATCATGACCCCGGAGTCGATTGGAATCAGCGGGAACCGGCTAGTCATGGGAAAGCATTCGGGACGCCACGCCTTCGGCGAACGGCTTAAGGATTTGGGGTTCAATCTCAACAAGGTGGATATGAACCGCGCCTTTCTCCGTTTCAAGGAATTGGCTGACAAAAAGAAAGAGGTCTACGACGAAGACATCGAGGCGATCATAGCCGAGGAGATCCTGAGGCTTCCCGGCCGTCCCGACCGATACGAACTTATTTACCTCAATGTCAATTCGAGTTCCAATGCCATACCTTCAGCCACGGTAAAGATGCGTGTGGATGGCCAGGAATGCATGGACCATGCTACCGGTGACGGTGTCGTGGATGCTTGCTACAAGGTGATCACTAAGATAACCGGCTCTCGCTCGCGTCTGGTGCGATACTCGGTAAAAGCGATCACAGGGGGAGCCGATGCTCAAGGAGAGGTCTCCTGTCTGATCGAAGATGGGGGTATCCGAGTCTCGGGACAGGGGGCCCACACCGACATCATTATGGCCAGCGCGCTGGCCTACATCAATGCCCTTAACAAGCTTGAATACCGAAGGCACTATCGGCAGTTGGTGGAGAGAGAAGGGCCGTAATTTCGGTTATTCGTTATTCGTTGACTCGTCAATTCGAATAACGAATATACAAATAACAAATAACGAAGCAATCGGGTCTATTACTTGAATTATAAAATTGCAGTTCTTTCCGGGGACGGCATCGGCCCCGAAGTGGTGAAGGAAGCCACTCAGGTTTTAAATCAGATCGCCATTCTTTATGGTTTTCGGGTCGAATATGAAGAGGGCCTGGTCGGCGGCGCCTCTATTGATGCCTATGGCAAGCCTCTGGTTGACTCGGTCCTGAAGTTGGCCAAAGAGAGCCATGCAGTCCTTCTCGGCGCGATGGGAGGACCGAAGTGGGATGGATTGGATTATTCCATCCGTCCTGAGCGGGCCCTCCTAGCCTTGCGCCAGGAATTGGGCCTCTTTGCCAATCTCCGCCCCGTAAAGCTCTTTTCCGCGTTGGCTCCGGCCTCAACATTGAGGCGGGAGGTGGTGGAAGGAACCGACCTGCTGGTCGTGAGAGAGCTTACGGGAGGAATCTATTTCGGTCAACCGAAGGGAGTCACCCAGCTTCCTGATGGCACGGAGAGGGGAGTGAACACTGAGGTGTACACGACCCCGGAGATTGAGCGTATCGCCCATGTCGCCTTTGAGGCGGGCCGCAGAAGGCGCAAGAAGGTTACGTCGGTGGATAAGGCCAATGTTTTGGAGGCCACGGAGCTTTGGCGCAAGGTGGTCACACGGGTGCATAAAGAAAATGGCTACGGAGATGTGCAACTTGAGCATATGCTCGTGGATAACTGCGCCATGCAGCTCATCCGCGATCCCAAGCAATTCGATGTGATCGTTACGACTAACATGTTTGGCGATATCCTAAGTGATGAGGCCGCAATGCTTACAGGTTCAATTGGTATGCTCCCATCGGCTAGTCTTGGGGGAAAAGTGGGGATGTACGAGCCGGTCCATGGCAGCGCGCCAGATATTGCCGGTAAGGATTTAGCGAATCCTTTGGCGACGATCCTGACTGTGGGCATGATGCTGCGCCATTCGCTCGATCGGGGCAAGGCTGCCGAGCGTGTAGAGAGGGCGGTCGAAGGGGTACTGAACGAGGGCTACCGAACTGGTGATATTCAAGAAGAGGGATGCCGTTTGGTAGGCTGCAGGGAGATGGGCCGACTGGTTCGGGAGAAGATAGAACGGATACAGGGATAAAGGTTTAAGGGATTAAGGGTTGAAGATTTTGGACTAATCTAAAATCCTAAATCTAAAATCGAAAATCGGATAAGGGTTGTGAAGAAAGAGAAATATAACGTTGCGGTCGTCGGCGCCACGGGAGCGGTTGGGGAACAGATGCGGGAGGTCCTTGAGGAGAGACTCTTTCCCGTCGGGGAGCTTCGTTTGTTGGCTTCGGAGAGATCTGCAGGACAGTTCCTTGAGTTTCGGGGTGAGGAGTTTCGTGTCGAGGTGCTCCGGGAGGACTCTTTTAATGGGATCCATATAGCCCTCCTTTCCGCCGGAGGGAATGTTAGTGCTAATTCTGCCCCTCTGGCCGTGGCCGCTGGCAGCGTGGTGGTTGATAACACCGCTCACTTCCGCATGGAACCCGATGTGCCCCTGGTGGTTCCGGAGGTCAACCCGAATGAGATTGCCCACTATAAGCGCAGGGGAATAATCGCTAATCCCAACTGTTCCACTATCCAGATGGTCGTAGCCCTTAAGCCCATCCACGACGCAGCGCGAATCAAACGGATCGTGGTCTCTTCTTATCAGTCGGTTTCTGGCGCGGGGCGGATAGCTATGGAGGAGCTGGGTCAACAGACGGCTGCCCTTTTCAGCGGGAAAGAACTTAAGAAGGAGAAGTTTCCCCATCAGATCGCCTTTAACTGTATCCCCCACATCGACACCTTTCTGGATGGTGGATACACCAAGGAAGAGATGAAAATGGTAAACGAGACCCGCAAGATTCTTGGGGACGCCTCTCTCCGCATCACGGCCACTGCCGTGCGAGTGCCGGTTTTCTGCGGCCATTCCGAATCGGTCAACATCGAGACGGAAAAGAAACTGACAGCCAAAGATGTAAAAGCCATCTTGCGCGAGGCTCCAGGGGTTTTGCTTTGTGATGATCCCGAGAGAAACATATACCCCATGGCCATCGATGCCGTTGGTAAGGATGCGACACTAGTGGGAAGGATTCGAGAGGATGATTCAGTCCCCAACGGGATCAACCTCTGGATCGTAGCTGACAATCTGCGTAAGGGCGCTGCCCTCAATGCGGTTCAGATCGCTGAAATCCTGATCAGAGATTACCTCTGACCGAATTTTGGATTTTGGATTGCCGATTTTCGATTAGTCCAGAACCCAAAATCCAAATAGTCATGAACATATACATGTATACCTTTGCCAATGGAAGCCCGCGCCAGCGCCCACGGCCAGAAGACTCGTTTCCCGAGGAACGCCGGGCAGCTACGCTTTCGGAGGAAATCGAAAATTAGTATCTTTATGGGTGAAGCATTCGACATCGCTACAATCGCGCGTGGCGCGCGGATCCGGAGGTCTCCCTACTTTGAGGCCACGCAGCGCTACGGGTGTAAGAGCTACACCGTTTACAATCACATGTATCTGCCCAACTACTACGACGACCCGGTCAAGGAATACTGGAGATTGATCGAGGGCGTGACCCTTTGGGATGTGAGCGTGGAGCGGCAGGTGGAAATCACCGGGCCAGATGCATTTGCCTTCGCCAACATGCTCACCCCGCGCGACCTGACCCAGTGCCGGGTTGGGCAAGCCAGATACGTTATAATCACGGCGCTGGATGGCGGGATTATCAACGACCCCGTGCTGCTGCGCCTTGGTAAAAATCACTTCTGGCTCGCCCTGGCCGATAATGATGTGCTGCTGTGGGCCAAAGGAGTCGCCTTGGATAAGGGAATGGATGTGCAGATTTGCGAGCCAGATGTTTCTCCCCTTCAGGTGCAAGGCCCGAAATCCAAGGCAGTAATGCAGGCCCTTTTCGGCGATAGAACCTTAAACCTGCCCTATTATCACTTCATTGAAACGGAGCTAGATAGCATTCCTGTGATTGTGACGCGAACAGGCTGGACCGGAGAGGTGGGCTATGAGATTTATCTACGCGATGGGAGCCGCGGTAGTGAGTTGTGGGAGAGGGTGATGGAGGCCGGCCGGCCATATAACATCACACCTACTGGACCGTCGGACATTCGTCGGATTGAGGCAGGGATACTCAACTATGGCGCCGATATGACCCTCGCCAACAATCCATACGAAGTCGGATTAGGGTGGCTGGTCGAGCTGGACCAAAAGGCCAAGTTCATCGGCAAGGATGCGCTAAAGCGCATCAAGGCCAAAGGAGTTAAGCGCAAACTCGTCGGCGTGGAAATAGATGGGGAGCCAGTGGAGTTTAACATGACGCGCTGGACGGTCAGCCGGAATGGCACACCCGTTGGGCATATCACTTCAGCGATTTATTCACCGCGGCTTAAGAAGAACATCGGCTACGCTATGTTGCCCATCGAGCACACTGAGTTAGGCACTCAACTGACAGTGGCTGTTCCCGAATCAGGCGATAGGCCGGCCAAGGTGGCGCGAAAGCCGTTCATTGATCCGAAGAAAGAAATACCCAAGTCTTGAATAGCCATCAGCGGTCAGCTTTCAGTTTTCAGCTGATGACTGATCGCTGAAAGCTGCTAGCTATTTTCAATGAATATTAAGCTCACCATTGAATACGACGGCACAAACTATCACGGCTGGCAAGTTCAACCTAACGGGAAGACGATTCAAGAGGTTTTAGAGGGGGCCCTTGAAAAAATCCTCGGCGTGAGAACGAGACTCAACGGATCGGGTCGAACGGATGCCGGAGTTCATGCTTTAGGTCAGGTGGCCAATTTTACCTGCGCAAACAATCTTGACCTTTGGCGGCTGCAAAAAGGGCTGAATGCCCTGACCCCGCGGGACATTGTTATCAAGCAGGTGGAGGGTGTCCCCGATTCATTTGATGCCAGACGGGATGCCCGAAGCCGGGGGTATCGGTACCGAATCTGGAACTTCCCATGTCCCTCGGCTTTTCATCACTGCTTCTCTTGGCACGTACGTGACCCACTGGATCTCTCCGCCATGCAGGAAGCGATCCGGTTCCTAGAAGGGGAGCATGATTTTGCTTCCTTCCAAGCGGCTGGATGCGACGCGGCCCATTCCGTAAGGAGGATTTATCGCAATTCCCTGACTCAACAGGACGATTTTCTGGACTATACCATCGAGGCCACTGCCTACCTCAGGCATATGGTGCGTAATATCGTGGGAACGCTTGTGGAAGTGGGTCGAAGAGAACGGACGCCAGCAGCCTTCGCCGAACTCCTGCGTGCCCAAGACCGGACGCTGGCAGGTCCCACAGCCCCTCCTCATGGGCTATTCCTCATAGAGGTGAAGTATTAGAGGGCACCAATAGATTGCAGATCACAAATTTCGAATTGCAACAGATTGTTGAAAAACTCTCCGTTCACCCTTCGACAAGCCCGCTCTGAGCAAGCCAGCCGTCTCCTTCGACAAGCTCAGGACGAACGGCTGGAATGTCGAAGGGCTCAGAGCCTGCCCTGAGTTTAACGAAGGGGCGAACGGAGTCATGAAATCATTGATAATTTTCCGTTCATGCTGATCCCTCGACAAGCCTGTCCTGAGTTTATCGAAGGGCTCGGGACTAAAGGCTCATTCGAGGGAGCCGGCCCTGAGCCAAGTCGAAGGGTCGAAGCATGCAAACCACTTTTTCAACAGCCTGGCAAATTGGAGAATGAGAAAGAGATCCTTATTGATCGGGGCCTTTCTTTTACTTCTAGGCCTCGTCTTTTTTTCTCAAATACGTTTGGGGGTAATCTCGACCCTCTTTCTTTGGGATCTACTCGATGAGGGAACGGTTGATGCTCCTGATCGCGGAACCTTGGGATGGGTGACGCCCTCTCCCCTAGTGAAACGACTGCAGATCTCCCAGGGAAAAGAGAAAATCGCCGCGGACCTTTATTATCTGCAAGACAAGAAAAGACAAGCGGCCATCCTCCTCACCCATGGCGTTATCGAGACGGGAAAAGACGATCCGCGTCTCATTCGCTTTGCCTATTCTCTGGCCCGTTCTGGTTTCGTCGTACTGGTCCCCGAGCTTCGAGGGATGAAATCGTTTCGCATCCTCTTCAGCGATGTGGACGACATCGTGGCTTCCTTCCGTTACTTGGCCTCCATGGAAGAGATAGTGGATGGAGCAAAGATGGGACTCCTCGGCTTCAGCTACGGCGCCGGTCCTACCTTCGTGGCGGCCGCCGATCCTTCGATCCGCCATCAAGTTAAGTATTTGGTTTCATTTGGTGGTTACTACGACCTTGTCAACGTTGTCCGTTTTATCACGACAGGCTATTACGACTACAGGGATGAGAAGGGTTTCCTACAGCCGGAGCCCTACGGCAAATGGGTTTTTTTTATGAACAATGTGGATTATGTCGAAAGCGAAAACGACCGGAGAATTCTGAAGGAAATCTTCGAAAAAGAGGAGAAGAAAAAAAAGGAGGAAGTGACCCCGCTGCTAGAAAGTCTGACACCCAGTGGCAGACGCCTATATGAGCTTCTAATTAATGAAGATCCTTATCGAGTAGATGACCTGATTCAGGGAATCGATCCCCGGGTTCAGAATTACCTTAAAAAGCTCTCACTGGCCTCGGTCATTCCTTCCATCCAAGCCTACCTTCTCATCGGCCACGGGAGCACCGACCCTCTGATTCCGTACACGGAAAGCCTCAGGCTTGCAGATGCCGTCCAGGATAAGAGCAAAGTACATATAGCAATCATCAGACAATTTGCGCATGTCGATCCGGCGCGTAAGAGCTTCTCAGCTAAGGAGTTTCTAACAGTCTATCTCCCCTCAATGATGAAGTTCTATTACCTGATCTACGACTTCCTCAGCCAGCAATGGTCATGCCGGGTCTGTCTCTTTGGGATGGATTGACAGGGTCATTGCTTTCCTTTATACCCTTGCTCCAAGAGGCGAGGCATTTTCACAGCGGAGGAAGGAGCAGCGATGATTCCATCCCATGAATCTTTCTACGATGTTTTTTCCAAAGGAAAAAAGATAAAGATCCATTGGCCCAACGGGGCGAGGCTTGCTGTTACTCTCGCGGGTAACCTGGAGGCCTGGACCGAGACTCCCGACCCAAAGCTCAGAAGGACGCGCCACGTGGGAGGATCCAACCCCATTACCGCGGAAGAGGCAAGATGCAAATTCGATTTCAGGACGGCCAGTGAGAACGATTACGGCGGCAGGACCGGGGTCTGGAGAATCCTCAGGGTACTCAAAAAACACGGGCTTAAGGCGTCGTTCAATATCAATGGCCTGGCCGCGATCCGCTATCCGGAGGCGGTCAAAGACATTCACGCGCAGGGTCACGAGATTGTGGGGCACAGCTATGCGGAGGATATCCAGTTGATCCTCCTTTCCAAGGAAGAGGAGAGAGAGGAAATCCGCACCTGCGTAAAAATATTTCAGGACCTGGTGGGAGCGAGACCTTACGGCTGGCTTTCCTCGGGGATGAGACACACCGAGCATACTCTGGAGCTCCTCGCTGAGGAGGGCTTCCTCTGGCACGGGGACGCAGTCAACGACGATGCCCCCTATCTCGTTGAGGCGAACGGGAAAACTCTCATCGAGATCCCGTATCGCAACGCTATCAGCGGCCTAAATGACACCGGCATGTACCGCAGAGGGATGACCGCCCGGGATCTACTCGCGGCCTTCAAGGACGAATTTGATATCCTCTATGAGGAGTCTCTGACTGACCCCAAGATGCTGACCATGGCGATGCACTGCCAGATGGCCTTTCCCGCTACTGGAAAAGTGTACGAGGAAGCGATCAAGTACGCCAAATCCTTCCCCGATGTTTGGTTTGCGAGAAGGATAGATGTTGTTCGTTGGGTATTAGATCATTGCATCAAGCCCTAGATTTAAGGAGGGATCATGTGCGGTATTTCGGATGAGGTAGGAATCAACACTTCGCCCGCGGCTGGCGGTAAGCACACAGGCGACCCGGAGCTTCAAGGTGTCGATATAGAGGAACTGATGCCCAATGCACGGGCGCTCGCCGGGTGGCGGGAGCGGCGGGAGAGTCATGTCGGCTTTGTCGGCTACGGAAATACCATAGCGGGAAACAAAGTGCTGATTGCCGTAGACCGCGAATACGATCCTTCCGTCCCCCAGGCTATTGCCCAGGCGCTCAGAGAGAAGGGGGCACATGTGGATATTCTCAACATCGACCTGGGCGAACCCGAAAGAGAGTTCGGCTATCTCGACGAGGTCCGTGTCATCATGCGGCGTGAGCCTTGGGATAATAATCCCAGGCGCTGGGAGGGACTTCCCTTCGTTGAAGATTTTGCCGCGCGGCGCGGATATGACCTGCTCATCCACGGCAAGGGAGGACCCGTTCCCAAAACCGATTACCGCTATGAACAGATCCCGTGGCTGCGGTTGGAGCATTTTATGCAGCGCTCGACTACCTATCCCCTTGAGCTGCACCTTCTCATCAACCAAAAAACTTGGCAACCCATCTGGGAACGTGGGCGTGGCGGAAAAGCCCGACTTACAGACCCTGAAGGAACGGACATCTCTTGGACCTACTGGGAGGAATACTACGATGGGAGCCGGTATGGCTTCTCCTCCAATCCTCGAAACGGTCATCTCTTTGCCCATCCCGTACCACCTCTCATTGCCAAGGAAGACACGGCTGGTACAGTGGCAGGAACGACGAGCCACTTCTCTCGTGCCTTTCCGCAAATCAAGGTCGAGCTGGAAGGTGGCCAGATCGTAAAGGTAGTTGGCGGCGCGGCTTATGGAGATGCCTGGCGAGACCTCCTCGAGGAGAGTAAACGGATCCAGTATCCCTGCTTCCCCAGGCCCGGTCTTTTTTATCTTTGGGAGGCGGCCATCGGGACAAACCCCAAGATCATGCGCCCGAGTCACATCGAACGGCACTCCTCCGGAGGTTTTGAGTGGGAGCGCCGCCGCTCCGGCGTCATCCACATGGGTTTCGGTACGCTTTGGCGCGCACCAGAGGAAAAGTGGGCCGGT
Organism: Deltaproteobacteria bacterium; assembly: GCA_023250515.1. GTDB lineage: Bacteria > Desulfobacterota > Binatia > UBA9968 > UBA9968 > JAHFAO01. Next base: position 17,967 of record JAHFAO010000032.1, read on the forward strand.
GAACAGGGCCTCCTTTACGGCCACCTCCACATTCACCTGCTCTTTCCCACCTTAGTCGTCACCTCCAAAGACGGCAGGGAGCATACGGTAATCCGAAATGGCCGGTTAACGGCGTTAGATGATCCGGAGGTGCGCAAGCTGGCCGCCAGGTACGGTGACCCGGATGAACTTCTCAAGGAAGATTGGATTCCGCAGATTCCGGGCATCACCTGCGCAGGATCTTACGATGAATATGCCGGGGATCCAGCTGCATGGATCTATGGAAAGTGAGCAGTGAGCGGTGAGCAGTAACGAACTTTGGGAATGTTGAAAAGCGACAACTGAGGGGGTCTGCTCACTGTCTCACTCCTCGCTAAAATGAGTAGCCCTTGAACTCGCGAGCATCGCCAGATATGATTTTGTGTTGAGGAGATTTTGAGACATGGCTAAAGGTTCTGGGCGCACCCTCTATGATAAGGTCTGGGAGTCGCACACAGTTGAGGAACTTCCAACCGGTCAGACGCAACTCTTTATTGGCCTTCATCTCATCCACGAAATCACTACCGCGCCGGCCTTCGACATGCTCAGAGAGAAAGGATTCGATGTCGCCTTTCCGGAGCGGACCTTCGCCACTATCGACCACATTGTGCCAACAGACATGCGCTCCCGCCCCTTTCTTGACCCCCAGGCGGAGGAGTTGACTAGAGTCCTGGAAAAAAATACCAGCCAATTCGGCATTGAATTCTTTGGACTCGATAGCGACCGTCAAGGGATTGTTCACGTGATCGGACCGCAGCTTGGCCTTACTCAACCCGGTATGACACTGGCATGCGGGGACAGCCATACAAGCACGCATGCGGCATTCGGCGCGCTGGCCTTTGGCATTGGGACGAGCCAGGTCCGTGACGTGCTCGCAACGCAAACCCTCGCGATGGATAAGCTCCAGGTGCGAAGGATCAATGTCAACGGCAGCCTTGCAGAGGGGGTTTATGCCAAAGATGTGATCCTTTCCATTATCCGGAGACTCGGTGTCGGAGGGGGAAAAGGGTTTGCCTACGAGTATGGTGGATCTGTGGTTGATAAGATGAACATGGAAGAGCGGATGACCGTTTGCAATATGAGCATCGAGGGAGGGGCATTGGTGGGGTATGTCAATCCGGATGCAACAACCTTTGATTTCCTTCAGGGGAGAGCGTTTGTTCCCAAAGGCAAGGATTTTGAGAACGCTGTAGCCTATTGGAAATCGGTCGCCTCGGATCCTGATGCCCGCTACGATGACGTGGTAGATATGGAAGGCTCCGAGATTGAGCCAACGGTCACTTGGGGAATCAATCCCGGCCAGGCCGTAGGCATTTCGGAGAAGCTTCCCTCTCCCGAGAAGTTGCCTGATCCCGAGGGAGCGAAGCGGGCTTACGACCACATGGGATGGCAGCCTGGCACTCCTGTCCTCGGAATTCCCATCAATGTGGCCTTTATCGGCTCCTGTACGAATTCGCGCCTTTCCGATTTGCGGGCGGCGGCTAAGATAGCCAAGGGAAGAAAAGTACACCCTGAAGTCCGAGCACTCGTTGTCCCGGGATCAACGGAGGTCAAGACCTTGGCCGAGCGAGAGGGACTGCATCAGATCTTCATCGATGCGGGCTTTGAATGGAGAGGGGCAGGGTGCTCCATGTGTCTCGGCATGAATCCGGATAAACTAAGAGGAAGGGAAATTTGTGCCTCTTCTTCCAACCGAAACTTTATCGGCCGCCAGGGAAGTCCCGGCGGGCGGACGATCTTAATGAGCCCTGCAATGGTCGCGGCAGCCGCCCTAAACGGCAAGATCGCGGATGTGCGTGAATACGCTTAAGAGACAGGGACAGAAATAGAGACAGAAAAGAATGAGCATCGTTACCAAAATAACCCAAATATCCGGCACCGCTATTCCGATGCGGGGAAATAACATCGACACTGACCGAATCATTCCGGCCCGCTATCTGAAAGAGGTTACCTTCTCTCGGATGGGTGAATTTCCCTTTTATGACGAGAGATTCGACGCGGCGGGAAAGCCTAAACCCCACGCCTTTAACGATCCCATATACAAAGGGGCCTCGATCCTTTTTGTCAACAAGAATTTCGGCTGCGGCTCATCCAGGGAGCACGCGCCGCAGGCGCTATTCCGCTTTGGTATTCAAGCCATTGTCGGCGAGTCCTTTGCGGCCATCTTCGCCGGCAATTGCGTCATGATGGGAATTCCTACGGTCACGGTCACCTCAACAGAGATGGAAGGGCTGATGAATATGGTTGATTCCAGCCCTCAAGCTGTCTTTACGCTTGACCTTGAGGCGAAGAGGCTGCTCTGTGGGGAAACTTGTTTCACCTTCGATATCCCCGAGAGCTCGCGCAAGGCCCTGCTGGATGGCTCCTGGGATTCTACCTCCATGCTGCGGGCCAACTTGGACAAAGCAAGAAAAGTCGCAGCCAGGCTCCCCTATATTACAGGGTTCAAGGATTGAAAGCCTCCTCCCGTTTTTTGTTTTTCTTTTTTGCCTTATTCCTAGTGTCCCTTCCCTATGCCGGAGGTCTCATCAGCGCGAACCAGCGTGAGGCCTCGAAGTATGCGCCCCACTTTGATCCCATCGGTGGCGGCGAAAGCGCGACTTATGAGGCCCGTTGGAGCGGGATTCCCGTGGCCACAGCGACGATAAATGCAAGTCCGATAGTTATGGACGGAAAGAAGCTCTACGAGGTCAAAATCCAGGCACAAACATGGAAGTATCTGGAGCTGATCTGGAAGATGCGCGATTCGATCGAGTCCATCTTTGAGGCTGGGACCCTCCAGCCGCGACGTTTCATATTCCGCCAGAGGGAGAATCGAAAAAAGATCGACACCACGGCGAGCTTCGACCACGAAAGTAAAAAGTGGAAAGTCCACCGCCAGGAAGGAACCAAACTCAGACAATATGAATTCGTCTCCACGAATACCTTTGATCCTATATCGGCCGTCTATCTGATGCGCAGCCTGGATTTTAAGGTTGGCGAGACGATCCAGCTAGAGGTCTTTGGCGGCAAGAGTCGTTATTTGGTTGTGCTGGAAATTGCGAGTAAGGAACGCGTTGCCTTGAAGAACGGTGAATTTGATGCCTACAAGATTATCCCTCGTATCACTAATGTCACTCGTTCGGGATATGCTGGTAGAGTGCGTGAGGCAACAGTTTGGATCTCTGCCGATGAGAAGAGAAAGCCCCTCAAGATAGTCAGTCAAGTCTTTATCGGCAGCGTGAATATTGAGGTAGCTGAGAAGAAAAGTTAGGAAGGAGGTGAGAAAGTGGCAAACAAATGGGATGAGCGGAAAAAAGCACAAGAGGATGAATACTTCGTAAAGAAGGAAAAAGATCTGATCGAGAAGCTGAAAGCCAAGCAAGAGCTAGAAACAAAACAGTCCGTTAAGGCAACCTGCCACATGCGCTGTCCGAAGTGCGGTGAGCCATTAAAAGAGCGCAGTTTTCAGAAGATCCTCATTGATCAGTGCACGGGGTGCGGGGGCATATGGCTCGATGCTGGGGAGTTAGAGGCGGTGGCTGGAAGGGAGGAAGGAGGCTGGTTAGGTAAGCTTTGGCAAAGAGGAGAAAAGTAAAACAGGCTTCAACTCGTGCTTCGACGTGCTCAGCACGAACGGTTGAAAAACGTAATTTTGCCCACTTAACCGATCACCCTGAGCGCGTCGAAGGGTGATCAAAGGATTTTTCAGAGATCTTGATCAAAACCAACTGTCAGCGGTGCGGTTTCTTCTCACCTGTGCTGCCTTCTGTGCTCTTGAATCCGTAAGTCTCCCACTTCCCCAGGACCCTTTCCTGAATCTCTTTCGGCCAGAGGTTTTCCAAGGTCGCCTTCACCGGCATCGACTCTTGAGGCCAATCCTTAGGCCAGGTGCAGTCAAATATGACACCGGCCGCGTCGCCCAGGAGTCGTTCCTTTGGTGGGAGAAAGGGAAGCAATACCGGGAAGCCTGGGGTATGCGGGACCCGATGGATCCCGTTCACCGGATGACACTTGGTGGTGATGGCGTGGAGGACTTCATCCATGTTGGTGGGATCCACATCGGCATCGACCACGACAATGTAATAGGTGAAGAGACCTGGCTTGGTCGCCCAAACCGAATGAGCCACGCGCTTCGCGAAATTGATAAAGGGGGTCTCGGTAGAGATGATAGCCATGTGCCCTACTCCATAGGGCGGGACAAAGACCCCCTTGATGGGCAGTCCCAGTTTTCTTAGCTCACTATAGATCTCGGCGCCCTTGATGAAGGCTGTGGCGGTTTGGCCTTCATGGATAGGCATTCCCATATTGGAGAAGGGAAGGATGGGATTATCGCGGTGGGTAATGGCGTTGACTCGAAAGATTGGCTTAGGAGAGGCCTTGCCCGCCTCGTAACCCATATACTCGCCGAAGGGACCTTCGCTTTTGCGTTCGTGGGGGAGGACCTCCCCTTCCAGAACGATCTCGGCCGAAGCAGGAACTTCTAGATCGACAGTCTCACACTTGACCAGAGGAACCGGCTCTCCCTGGAGTGCACCGGCAATCTCGACCTCATTCACAAAGGGAGGGAGCTGGACACAGCTCACGATAGGGATAACTGGTTGTCCGCCAATGGCCACGGCTGCAGGCATCGGTAAGTTCTTCGCCTCATACTTCTGATACATCTGACCGATATGCTGCTGCATCGGAAAAAGGCAGCCCATCGTATTTCGGTCGTGAACCATCAGGCGGTACATCCCCCAATTGACCCATGAGCTATCCGGGTCCTTGGTGACCACTGTGTGCCAGGTGCCGATGTAGCGGCCACCGTCGCCGCCGTGTATCAGGGGAATAGGAAAGCGAAGCAGATCTACATCTTTACCCAGCAGAATATTCTCCTTGCACGGACCGCTTTTTACGATTGTAGGCTTTATCGGTTTTTCCCTACGCTTGAGGTATGATTCCATGATCTTTTTTGGGGGCGTGTCGGGCGGAAGTCCTAGGGCCATGGCCGTGCGAGCGTAGAGTGAGTGGCCAGGCTTTCTACTCGGACCCAAAGGCGCCCCGAGGGCATGATAGCCCTTCGGGTAGCCCTTTACCTTTTCAAAGAGAGCAGCCGGCGCGCCGAGATCATAGCAGCGGCGGGTGATTGCCCCCATCTCAAGGTTCCAATCGACCTCCTCCTGAATACGTTGCAGCTCTCCATGCTGCTCTAAAGCGCTGATGAAATCCCTAAGATCTTGCATAGGTGTGCATCCTCTCCACCGAGAAAAGATAGTATGAAAGGTTGTGACAGAAGAGTCCTTTCTTGTCAACTTAGCTCAA
>JAHFAO010000164.1 GCA_023250515.1 Deltaproteobacteria bacterium
AAGAGACAGCGGAGATGCTCAACGCGGAGGGTTACAAAAGCGGATATGGAAACCCCTTTACTGTCGGGGGTGTGGCCCACCTTCGAAAGCGGAGCGGGATGAAGAAGCCCGGTTATCCAAAAACGAAGATGAACAATTAGCGCGAGAAGTCAAGAAGGCGAAAATGAAACCAAAGGGAGACAGCAGCGTAAACCCGCCACGGCTGTGCAGTCCTGATAGCACTACCCATAGTAGCGCACCAGTTGCTCCCCTTTATTGGGGATGTGGACTGTGAGGGTTGCGATCCAATCCAGGACAGGAAAGATTGACCAACCAGCTTTTGGGCTGTGTGCCCATCTCAGCCCGTCTCCTTTTTTCCACGTTCTTGACATCGATCAGGATAGACGATAAATTTTTTACATCCATGAAGACGAATGGTCGCTCGAAATCGAAAGAAAGCCTCATCGGGAAGGTCTATGCTAACCCGCGCTACCGTGGCAAGCGAGTGATCATCATCCACGGGAAGGCGTTCCCAAGTCCTGGTGGCGTGACGGGGTTTCGCAAGCTCAAGCTGCTCTTGAAGCGGTACCCGAGGGAAACCCCAACGATCGTCTATGTCCCCAAGGCTGAGACGCTGATCCTCACCCTGTGAAACCCAAATCGGCTTCCTTCCCCTACGAGCGTCGCGCGTCAGCCATCTTTGGGACCGTTCGTCGTCCTGTGGCTCATGTGGAATTGTACTCGGCAGTCTTTCAGCGGTGGATTGCCTACACGATGATCGTCGATACAGGGGCCGATTACTGTGTGCTGCCGGCATCGATCGCGTGGGACTTAGGCATCAAGCTGCGTCAATGTGAACCGCATACCGCGTCAGGGATTGGCGGGCAACAGAAGGTCTTCTTGCACCGAACGGTACAGATGCGACTTGGTTCTTGGGAATTCCTTGTCCCGGTGGGGTTCGTCGAACGAGAAGACCTGCCACCGCTTCTCGGTCGCTATCAGTGTCTGGATCTGTTCGACCTGCGTCTACGTACTTTTGTAACCACATTCTCCGCCCGCTCCCACTTGCCAACGTCACCGACCCCTTGAACCAAGCTGCCTTAAACAAGAGCCAGCGGCGCATCGCGGACCACTATCAACAGGAGCGTTCCGCATGCTGCTCTTCGGTTGCAAGAATTGGCACGGTCACTATCTTCAAAATAAGTGTTGAAGGATCTTTCTAATCGCCTCTGGCTGGCCTGCCTGTGCGGTACACGCAGACAGGTCAATAAAGCTAATGATCCGCATTTCTCCCTGGCACTTGGGACAAGTAAGAGGGTCTGTTTCATAGACCTTTCTAATAAAATACGACCAGCGCTTTTTTAATTCTTTAGATATTGGCGGAGGGGCAACCTCAATGACTTCCGGTCTCCAGCTAACCACGCCTTCTAAGTGACCCAGTTGGAGCCTAAGAATGTCAAGATGGGCGAGGTCGGCCTCGGGAGTTCCGCAGTAGTGGAGTATGAAGGTCAAGGGGACAAAAAAATCGTCACCAAGATGGAATTCAGAGCCGCCAAGAGAGGAGACTAACTCGTCCCACTCCGGTAGGCAAAAAAGAGGCGGGGTTTATGACCCCGCCTCCACACCACTGACAAGCTACTAAAAACTAACGGGGTGCAATTTCCCTGGCTCCCTTCTCCCCCTCTTTCTCCGTGTACTTAATCGTTACCTCGGTCCCTGCAGTCGCATTCTCCAGGCCTTTTGTCTTTTCGCTAACCTTCAAGGTTTCCTCTCCCTCTCTCGTCTTTACCTTGAGGTCATCACCTTCCCGACCAACGATCGTAACCTCCATTTCCTGCACGTCCTGAGCCGGAGCGAACGCCGGGATCAGCATGAGGACCAAAAGAACGATACCGAGCCTCTTTGCGATCTTCATGTAAATCTCACCTCCTTTCTCGCTTTACCGTCGTACCTTCTTTACTTGAACCTTACGCGGGTTTGCAATACTCTATAAGTCGGGTTTTTTGTCTTAATGCGCTTCGGACTACAGTCGTATCCTACTTAAGTGACAGCTCGCAGGCGGCCCCGTTCCTTTCCAAAGACTTTTGAGATCCCCTCGTCGATTCCTAGCACCGTAATACCACGGAGAAAATCATTGAGATCTCTCTCATTTCCTTCAGGATCTGTGGAATAGTAAATTCCTTCATAGAGCTCAGCTAGCGAAACCACCGAGAGGCCAAGACCTTCTTCTTTGAGCTCTTGCAAACGTACCACAATTTCCGAGTGTCCGTTGAGATAGTGGATCGCCCAGTCTGTGTCGACGAGGTAACGGGCAGTCATACACGAGGTTCAGGCCGAGTGGAGATTAGTCGGTCGGCGTAGATATTGCGAATGAGGGCCTCTGCATCCACCGTCCCCTTCCACCCACCAGCCGAGCGGCAAAAGGCTTCGAAGTCCTCGCCCGACGGCACCTCAAGAATCGTTACCATTACCTCTTTACCTTCGGGGAGATCAACTTTCTCCAACGGTTCTAAAGCCCCATTTCGAACCGTAGCGCGAACTGTCTTAACCATAGCACCTCTCCCTCTTTTGTTGTGTAAAAAATCTTAATACGTATGGGTTTAGTATAGAGGACAGCAGAGGTTTGTCAAACCCTGTGGCCAGCTTCCAGGCAGGGGTGAACATTTCCTCCGCCTTGAGGTATTGGGGATTTAAACTAATTGGGTAAAAGAAGGGGCAAAAGTGATTTCTTTCTTTTCAGGGTCTCTATCTGGAAGGGCATGAGACTCTTCCCATAGACCTAAGCCTTCAGATTTCTAGTTAAATCTTCCCCTTTCTCCAGTCCTTAAGGACCTCCAGAGCGGCCAATCTGCCGGAAGCGCCCATGACGCCTCCGCCAGGATGGGTTCCTGCACCGCACATGTAAAGATTCTTAATCGGTGTGCGGTATTGAGCCCACCCGGGCACAGGGCGAAGGAAAAAAAGCTGATCCAGCGTTAATTCACCGTGAAAGATATTTCCCTCGGTGAGCCCGAACTCTTGTTCCAGGTCCCAAGGGGTGAGCACCTGACGGTGGAGAATAATGTCTTTCAGATTAGGCGCGTACTCGCTGAGAGTATTGATGACATTATCGCCGAATTCGTCGCGCCGCTCCTTCCAGGTTCCGTCCTTAATATGATAGGGGGCGTATTGCACGAAGATCGACATGACGTGCTTTCCCGGCGGGGCCATGGAAGGATCGATGGTCGACGGGATGATGATGTCCAGGTAGGGTCTGCGGGAGTAGCACCCATATTTCGCGTCATCGTATGCGCGTTCCAAATAGTCGATGGTAGGACTGATGGAGATCGCGCCGCGGATATGTGGGCCGTTCCCCGGAAGGCAGGTGAAATTGGGCAATGCGCTCAAAGCCAGATTGACTTTTCCTGAGGAGCCTCGGATTTTGAAATGGCGGACCTGCTTCACAAAATCAGGATCCAGGTGATGGGGATCTACCATTTTCAAAAACGTCCGCTTGGGATCTACGCCGGAAACTACGATCTTGCTATGGATCTCCTCGCCGTTACCTAGGACGACTCCGCTGGCGTGCCCATTTTTAATGAGTACCTGATCAACCGCCGCCTCGGTCCGGATTTCCGCCCCGTGGCTCTGTGCAGCCTGTGCGATAGCACGGCTGATGCTCCCCATTCCTCCACGGGCGAATCCCCAGGATCGGAAGGTGCCGTCAATCTCTCCCATATAATGATGGAGGAGTACGTAGGCTGTCCCCGGAGATCTAGGACCCAGGAAGGTGCCTATGATGCCACTGGCAGACATGGTGGCTTTCAGCACCTCTGTTTCAAACCATTCAGTGAGGAAGTCTGCCGAACTCATCGTCATGAGCTTCGTCATGTCGTAAAGAAATTTCTTTCCCAGGCCGCGAAAGCGCTTGCCCAGGGCCACGAGCGAAAGCAGCTCGCGTGGATTTAAGGAAGTGGTATTGGGCGGCGTCATGCTAAGGATCGGCTTAACCGCCATGGCCATATGGTACATCAGCTTACCGAATTGCTCGTAGGCTTCTGCATCCGTCAGAGAATGGCGCATAATCTCACGCCGCGTTTTTGCGTGATCGTTCCAGCGGGCGAGATAATCTCCATCGGGCATAGGTGTAAAGCTGCAATCGAGCGGGATGATTTCCAGATCGTAGCTGGCTAGATCCAATTCTCGGATCACTTCCGGTCTTAACAAACTCACCACATAAGAGCAGACCGAATATTTGAACCCGGGATAGATCTCCTCGGTGACAGCGGCCCCGCCAATAACATGGCGCCGCTCCAGGACTAAGACCTGTTTGCCGGCCTTTGCCAAATAGGCAGCATTGGTGAGGCCATTGTGCCCAGCGCCGATAACGATGGCATCGTAACTGTTCATGTGTAATTTCCCTCGGCGAAGGAGTTCTCAGGCCAAGGGAAGTGAGTCGCTGCCTTGAGGGCCACCACCCCGTCCCCGTCTTGTGGGTTCTTCCACGGCAGGTGCCTTAACGAAAACTCCTCGTTCGGTTCCCTTGGCCTTCGCCCTCCTCCCCCTCGGTCTGCCTGGGTGTGACTTGAAGGGCCGATGCACTGGAGGAGGAGACTCAAGCGTAACTCACAGATACTATTACCCATTTTGTCGAGCGTAAGATAACTGTATTGCATCGGGCCGGAAAGACGTGCCCAGGCAGACCGCAATATATATCCTTGCTTCGCTGGCCATTTTTTGTAATTTTGTGGAATAAGTCAACGTTTATGCCTATCGGCACCCCATTTCATTCGCGGACTTCAGCTTTGTGCGTCAGCCAGAACTGGCGGAATTGGTCGGGCTACTTTGTCGCCAGCTCGTACGAAGTCTTGCACGATTACGAGTATCATGCCATCAGAAATACCGCCGCCCTGATCGACGTTTCACCGCTCTATAAATACGATGTCATTGGGAAGGACGCAGTTAAATTCATAAATCGCGTCATTACCCGGGACGCCGCCAGGTGCGCCGTCAATCAGGCGATTTATACCTGCTGGTGCGATGAAGAGGGCAAAGTCATCCAGGATGGCACCGTCTTTCGCCTGGAAGAAGATCGCTTTCGCATCCATTTGGCAGATCCAAGCCTCCGTTGGTTTCAAATCAATGCCACCGGCATGGATGTGGAGATCCGAGATGTCTCCGAACAAGTCGCTGCGGTGGCCCTGCAAGGACCTACCTCACGTCATATCCTCAAACAGGTCTCGGATGCTGGCATGGATAGATTAAAGTTCTTCCGACTAACCTCCGGAGATATCGGGGGGATTCCGGTCATGATCTCTCGCACGGGCTATACCGGTGATCTGGGATATGAAATTTGGATCCCTTCAACCTGCGCCGAGCGGCTCTGGGATATTCTTATGGAAGGTGGGAGACCCTATGGCATCACGCCGGCAGGAATGCTGGCGCTGGACATGGCGCGGCTCGAGGCCGGTTTCATCCTGATCGAGGTGGATTACACCAGTGCCGAGAAGGCGCTTATCCCGTCACAGAAATATTCGCCATTTGAAATCGGCCTAGGCTGGACAGTCAGTTTAGACAAGGGAAATTTTGTCGGCCGAAAGTCACTGCTCGAGGAAAAAAACAGAGGCTCTCCCAGACAGATGGTAGGCTTGGAAATAGATTGGAATGATTTTGAGCGCCTCTATCATGAGAGCGGACTAGCGCCACAGGTTCCTAGCGCAGCGTGGAGGGGCGGCGTGCCCGTGTATAAAAATGGGAGGCAGGTCGGGAAGGCGACAACCGGGTGCTGGTCCCCAACGTTAAAGAAATATATCGCCCTGGCGACAGTGAACAGCGATTATTCTAACCTTGGATCATCATTGGGGATGGAAGTGACTGTGGAGCATGAGAGAAAAAAAGTGAAGGCCACCGCGGTGAAACTGCCGTTCTTTAATCCCGAGAGAAAGCGCGCCTGAAGCAGACAGAGATAGAGACAGAAAAGAATTGCGTCACTGAGTGTTTCTTAGTCTTTTCTCTGTCTCAAATCTCTGTCTCTGTCTTTTCATAAATTCACTACCGCAGTGATCACCCCCTCACACACCTTGGCCATAAAGTTTAGGTCCAATGTTTCCAGGGTATCCGAGGGGCCGTGATAATAAGGATTGCGAAAAAAAGAGGTATCGGTTAGCAGCAGCGCCGGGTACCCAAGATCCCAAAAGGGAGAATGATCGCTTAAGCGAACCTGGGGAACCAAAAATCCATTTCCAGAAACCGTCAGAGTCTCTACCGGAAGCCCAGGGACCTGCCGCATCAAGCGAGCAAAGCGTCTTAGAAGCAAACTGGAGCGCCAGTTTCCTATTACCCCAATAAAATCGCCGCGAGTCGGGTAAAACCACCGAAGTCCAATAGGGTATTTCTGGCCACCAGGACGCGAATCGGTGAATCCTACCATCTCTAAGGATATCATTGCGCTGATTCTTGATCCTACCGCCTTGAGCTTCTTGGCAAAATAGGTGCTCCCGATCATGTTTTGCTCTTCCAAGTTAAAAGCGCAAAAAAGCACTTGGGCTGGTAGCCTTAGTCCGGAAAGGATGCGTGCCGCCTCAAGAAGGACCGCCACACCGCTAGCGTTATCATCCGCTCCAGGCGTGCCCTCCACAGAGTCAAAATGGGCTCCTATTATTATCAAACCCTCACCTTTGCTTCCTCTCCCAGTGGGAGAGGATTGAGGTGAGGGTCCCTGGTGAGCTATGACGTTGCGGTAGCTCTTTCCCCAATGGGTGAAGGTATCGCTCTCCACGCTGAGCCCGAAGCTTTTGAACTCCTTTTCAATGTAGTCTTCCACTGCGGCCAGATGGCGCGGGCTGCTGAAAGGATTTCTCTCTCCGACAATATGCTGGAGCCTTTTCTTCAGGTCTGCGGGATTGACTCTGGGGAAAGAAGCGATCATGAATGGGTAAGCCGCACCGATATACCTCTTTTATGGAGATAGCTCTTGCATTCTGCAATCGTGTATTCCCGGTAATGAAAGATGGAGGCGGCCAGGGCAGCGCTCGCCCTCCCGATAGTCAAACCTTCGTAGATATGTTCCAGATTTCCCACCCCACCCGAGGCAATCACAGGAATTCTGACCCGATCGGAGATAGCCCTGGTCAACTCCAAATCGTAGCCCTTCTTGGTGCCGTCCCGATCCATGCTAGTAAGCAGGATCTCACCGGCGCCGTAAGAGGCCATTCTTTCAGCCCACGTACAGGCATCAATACCTGTTGGCTTTCTTCCACCGTGCGTAAAAACCTCCCAGCCTCCACCTACTCGCTTAGCATCGATAGCAACGACGATGCATTGGCTGCCGAAGATCTCCGCCGCCTCTCGGACGAACTCAGGTCGCGCAACTGCCCCCGTATTGATTGAGACCTTGTCGGCCCCGGCCCTTAGAAGTTTACGGATATCTTCGAGCCTGTTGATTCCCCCTCCTACGGTTAGCGGCATGAAAACTCCATCCGCTGTCCGCGCCACCACATCCAAGATAATCTCCCGATTCTCATGCGAAGCGGTAATATCCAAGAAGCAGAGTTCATCCGCGCCCTCACGATCGTAGATCCGGGCGACCTCTACCGGATCACCGGCATCGCGGAGCCCCACAAACTTGACTCCCTTCACTACCCGTCCCGCATCTACATCGAGACAGGGGATAATACGCTTAGTCAGCATAAAATCACCGCCAGTCTAACCGAGACTCGATTATAGCTCAAGGTGGGA
>JAHFAO010000303.1 GCA_023250515.1 Deltaproteobacteria bacterium
GTGGTTCCCCACGGTCTATCGGGGGCGGCATCTGGCGAACCCCAAGGTCAGCACGGCGAGGGGCAGGACGGTGAGCATCGACGCGCCGACGCCCCTTCCCCTCCACGTGGACGGCGAGCCATGCGGCCAGACACCCGTGCGCGTCTCGGTCCTCCCCGCCGCCCTCCGCCTCCGGGTCTAACCCACTACGCAGAGACGCGAACCTTCTCTCAAAAGAAGACTGCTCTAACGTGCTGTTTCATTTGGCCAGGAGCTGCCGGTCAAAATGCCACTTGACTGGGCAGTCAACATTCGTTTAGTATTTGATAGGGTTGACAAAAGGGATGGCTCAGAAGTATGGTTTGCCCAATATGAAGGGGACGTCCCTATTGGAAACCCCTCCATGTGGTGTCAGCTCAGTCGTTCGGTTTGATTTATGAAACGAGATCCGGCCATTACCTCAAAGATCATGGCCTCCGTTCGCTCCCGCGACACGAAACCAGAGCTTCGGCTTCGACGGGCCCTCCATTCTTTGGGGCTTCGATTCCGGGTCAGCCCCAAGACCTATCCCGGTCGACCGGACATCGTCTTCTCTCGGAAAAGACTCGCAGTATTTGTTGACGGAGATTTTTGGCACGGGAATTCGTGGCGTGCTCGTGGATTTCGCTCGCTTAGGGAGCAGTTTCGCAAATGGGAAAATACAGACTTCTGGACTAGGAAGATTCAAAAGAATATTCTCCGCGACCGCCATGTGGATTACGAATTGTGGGGGGGAGATTGGAAAGTTCTTCGTTTCTGGGAAAGCGAGGTCATTTCTGACCTCGATGGGTGTGTAAAACGGACGTTAGCGGCCCTCTCGGAAAAAAGTAGCTCATGCGATTCCTTGGATCGATTGACCTCGATTGAGCTGTTTACGGGCGCGGGCGGATTAGCTCTTGGCGTGGCTCGTGCTGGGTTTGATCATCTCGCGGTGGTAGATTGGGATGCTGACGCCTGCTCAACGCTCCGAGATAATCAGAAGCGCTTGCCATTCTTAGCGCACTGGCCGGTTTACGAGTTGGATGTTCGGCAGTTCGACTTTACTCCCTATGCGAATAAAGTGTCGCTTTTAGCTTGTGGCGTCCCGTGCCAACCATTTTCGCTCGGTGGTAAACATCGAGGGGATCGAGACGATCGAAACATGTTTCCACAGGTATTCCGGGCTGTATTAGAAGTTAGGCCAGAGGCCGTGCTCGTCGAAAATGTTAAGGGGTTGTTACGGGAGAACTTCCGCTCCTACTTTGAGTATATCCTCCTCCAGTTATCGATGCCCTGCCTCGCGCCGAGACCTAAGGAGAAGTGGGATGAGCACAAGGCGCGCCTGCTTAGAGAGGAGAAGTCGGGCCGGTGTGTTCGCGAGTTGAAATACGACGTTACATATCAATTAGTAAACTGTGCCGACTTTGGTGTTCCTCAATGTCGGGAACGTGTTTTCATTATTGGTTTCCGATCGGACCTTGGGGCTCGCTGGGATAAACTTAGGGCCACGCATAGTAAGGACGCACTTCTGTATGCTCAATGGGTCGATCATTCCTATTGGAGGGAACACAATCTTCCTGTTCCGGATCCCCCAGAAGAAATAGTGCATCGGGTTCGTCTACTCTCGGCAAGTCTCTTGCCTCCATCAGAGGAGCGATGGCGCACGGTTCGTGATGCCCTGCGCGGGCTGCCGGAGCCGATCAACTTGCAAGAACACCCCAACGTATTCAATCACATGGGGAATCCTGGCGCCCGTTCGTATGTGGGCCACACAGGAAGCCCGTACGATTGGCCTGCAAAGACGTTGAAGGCTGGTGACCACGGTGTGCCTGGGGGAGAGAACACCCTGAGACTCAAGCCAGGATCAGTAAGGTATTTTACGGTTCGAGAGGCCGCGCGGCTCCAGACTTTTCCGGATGAGTACAAGTTTTCCGGCGCTTGGAGCGAGTGCTTACGTCAGCTTGGCAACGCGGTACCGGTTAGACTGGCGCACATCGTCGCGGAAAGGATTCGTGAGGAACTCAGTAGGATTGGCACGGGCAAGAAGGTTCAACGGCAGCCGAAACTGGATGCTGTTGCCTACGAGAGTTACCGCTAGGTTCTTCAGGACTTCGGGGGAAACTCTTTATCCCACCTGGATCGCTTGATTCCTGGTCGGCCTCGGCCTGGAACATGACTTCCAAAACCGCTACGGTTCCATTCGGGTGTGTAGGTTTCGATCAAAGCGTGTTCCCCCGCTCTAACAAACCAATCGCTCTCGATTACTAAGAAGCGGCATGTCATCTCTTGGAGCCTGATACTTTTCCTGCCGGCTATTTTCCGCGCGTGTTCCGCGAGTCGCCTTTTGAGAGTGGTCTCTAAAGCCTTGCCCGCGTAAACGAGTGTTCGATCTCGGTACAAGGCATATATGCCCTTTTGGGGGGGCGCGACATCCTCAGTCAATTGATGCTCGGGACTAGCCTCAAACTTCTCAATGAGTTGATGTGTGTAGGCCTTGTCGAATTCGAAGAAGAATTCGTGCCGATTGCACATTATCTCCCCCCTTTAAAGATAGCCAGCTGTAGGCGTTTTCATTTAGCGGTGAGGCCGCCGTCCACGAATAAGATCTGCCCCGTGATGTACGAAGGTGCGGTGGCGAAGAAGAGGATGGCGGCTGCCACGTCGGCGGGATCACCCTCGCGGCCCATGGG
>JAHFAO010000304.1 GCA_023250515.1 Deltaproteobacteria bacterium
CATCGCGACACGAACATTCGGACCACGCGAAGAAATTCCTGACCTTCAGGAACTTGTGCGTCCGGGGGATCGTTTCTCTCATCGTTCATATCGCGACTCGGTACGAGGTCTCATTGCCGCCCAACGTATAGCGTTTTATCCCTGATGCCCCTGAGGAACGGAGTTCCGACAGTATTTCGTCAGCGGCATTGGGGATAAAACGTGTTGGACTAAACCGCTGAGCAGGAATTTACCGCTTGCTATGGGGATTGTAAAGGGAAACGGCGACGGAGATCGGAGCAAGAAGTTGGGTAAGGATGCCGGTGGCAGCGATAAGGTTCAAGCCGCCAGCTTCTGGGGTTGTGCTGCCCGACCGCAGCGGCGCCGATAAGGCTCCAGAGCAGCACAGCCGTGCCGGCCAGGACACACCCGTGCGCAGACGGCACTTGGAGAGGTGAGAGTGCTGGGGAGTGAGGGAGTTTTTCATGAGGAGTCCCATCCAGACGGCAGCTCGGCGACAATGAGCATGGTTCCCTGCTTGCAGGTAGGGCAGCGGGTAAGATCGATACCCGTGAGATCCAGCATCATTTCATGCGGGGATTTCTTGGAGAGTTCAGGCAGCGTCGGATTGAGCCCAAGTAGCTCTCGGCACCGAGCGAGGGCGTGTTTTTTGGATCGGTTGGCGAGATACCCAAAGTGGCGGATGCGCATGAAGCCTTCAGGTAGCACATGGAGCAGGAAGCGGCGGATGAATTCCTCGGCCTCAAGCGTCATCGTTTTAAGTCGATCCCCATCTCTTCGATCCCGGTAACTGAAAGTGACCTGGCCGTCGTGGACTGAGAGGATACGGTCATTGGACAGCGCCACCCGATGGGTGTAGCGTCCCAGGTAGTCGAGGACCTTCTCTGGCGAGCCAAAAGGCTTTTTAGCATAGACCACCCACTTCTTTTTCCGCAAGGCTTTCGCTTTACCCTGAAACTCGACCTTTCCCTGATTAGAGGCACGCTTAAGAAAATCCAGAAACTTTCCCCGAAAGACCAAGCTTAAGGCTTTAACAGGGAAGAGAAAGTTTTTGCGCGCAGAGATCCAGCGGCTCTGATCGAAAGAGAGAGCCCCTGCGGGGATGAGGCAGTGGAGGTGGAAATGGTCCTTGAGGGTTTGGTCCCAGGTGTGGAGGACTGTGAGGAAACCCATTTGCCCCTGGAGGTGAGTGCGGCCAAACGCCAGCAAAGTCTCAGAGACCGCCTTAAAGAGGATATTTAACAGGACTCTTTTGTTAGCGAGGATGAGAGGGTTAAGTTCGTGGGGCAGGGTGAAGACCAGGTGGAAGTAGCCCACGGGCAGAAGCTCGGATTTTTGCTTAAAAAGCCACTTCGCCTTGGCCATCGACTGGCACTTGGGGCAGTGGCGGTTGCGGCAGGAGTTATAAGCGGGGCGCTCAAAGCCGCAGGCGTTGCATCGCTCCAGATGACCTCCCAGCTCAGCCGTGCGACAGACCTCAATGGCGCGCATGACCTTCTGATGGGATAAGGGCAGAGCGTGCCGGTAGCTCTCCCCGTACTGACGAAAGATGTCGGCTAGCTCCCGCTTAGGACGGCGCTCTTCTCCTGCCGCCAGCTTTTGGCTGACAGGCAACACGAGGGAGCCCGGCTACAGCGAGGAGTCAGACAGATTGAGCACGTCCAGGGGACTCACCATAGAGCTGAGCCTCTGCTCTCGAATCTGCAGGTAGCGCTGGGTAGTGAGGATGGAGTTGTGGCCCAAGAGCACCTGAATGGTGCGAAGATCCACTCCAGCCTCTAAAAGATGCGTGGCAAAGCAGTGGCGAAGCGTATGGATGCCCTTGCCTTTCTGCAGGCCAGCCCTGTGCTTGGCTAGGTTATAAACTTTCTGGGCAGAGCTGATGTCCAGAGGATGGTTTCGCTCTTTGCCGAAGAAAACCCACGTCACCGGTTGGTACGCCCTTCTATACCGCTCCAGCTCCTTCAGCAGACGGGAGGAGAGAATCGTATAGCGGTCTTTTTTTCCCTTGCCCTGTTCCACGCGGATCATCATCCGTTCTGGATCGAGGTCAGTAAGTTTGAGGTGCACCAGCTCGCTGACCCGAAGCCCTGCAGCATAGGCGGTCATCAAAAGGCAGCGATCTCGCAGCCTCACGGCGGCTTCAAGCAATCGCTCCACTTCCCTCTGGCTTAACACCTCTGGAAGCGGCCAGCTCCTCTTCCTGGGAGGAATGAAAAGCCCTTTTTCATCCCATCCCACAACCTCGTGGTAGAAGAACCTAAGCCCCGATATGGCCACGTTGCAGGAACTGGGAGACAATCCCCGCTCCTTCAGGTGCAATAGATAAGCACGGATCTGCTCGGCACTCAGTTGGTCAGGGGATTGATGATAGTGCTTGACCAGTCCAATCACGCCTCTGAGGTAGGACTCCTGGGTCCTGGGCGAGAAGTTGCGTAGCCTCATCTCCTCGATCATCTTGGTCCGTAGTGCTCCCATAACTAAACCCTCCTTGGATTGAAATTTGGAAGCAGAGGGTATCACACGAAAACCGGGTAGATTAGATGATCCGAATGAGCGAGAAACGTGAATGGAAAACGAGAAGGTCAGTGAAAAGAACTGGCTTCACACAGCCAGCCCCACCGCGAAGCGGTTTAGTTCAACTATTGAGTATACTGCCAGCTCTTCCCGCAGTGTATC
>JAHFAO010000033.1 GCA_023250515.1 Deltaproteobacteria bacterium
GCGGCGGTGGTGGCTTCGGTGGTGGTGGTGGCGGCGGTGGAGGTGGCGGAGGAGGCGGCGGTGGTGGCTTCGGCTCTTCGGCTATTAGATAAGCGAGTGCGCCACAAAGCAGGGCTCCCGTAACTGCACCGATGGGAATCGCTTGACCCTCACTGAGTCTGTGGTCGGTGTTGTGTGTTATGATTCCCCCCGCAGCGGCTCCTGCAGCACCGCAAATACCAGCGCCAGTGAGGGCGGCCTTCTGCTTATAGGTCATCTGCGCACAGCCGCCCAGGAAGAAGCCTACAATAAGCCACGTTGCGAACTTATACCTTCCCATTTACATCCTCCGCCGATAAATATTTAATCTTTCTATCCCAGAAAAACCCCCCTTGTCAAGCAAAAAAAGCACGCTATTTCCATGGGTTGTCACCAACGTCACGCTGCCTTAAGCTCAGAAGTACAGTGCGGGGCACCGTGAGCTCCTCACGTTCATGATTTCTTGGATTTAATGGACTGTATCCACTCGCCCAACTCGCGCGCCGCGATTTCACGTGCCCCTAACCCGAATGCTAAGGCCGCTGCCACGGCGATGGCTCCTAGCAGTAGGCCAAAGCCCACAGTGATGATTTCGTTTGCCAGGCCCATCTGCCGCAAGGCCATGGCGCCAGCCAGAACCAAAATAGAGATCCGCGCGGCCAGGGCCAGAAGCCCGGCTTGAGCCACGCCGCTCGCCTGCACGGTCCTGAACGCCAAATTCGCCAGGTAGAGTCCGATGCCGAAGATAATCAGCCCTAAAATCAACTCGCCAAGAAAGACTGTGAACTTAACTACCAGGTCGGCCAACAAGACGAAGCCCAGCTCCCGGACTGCCTCGATGGTCGCAAAGAGCATGATTCCCACTAGAACCAGGTATCCCACGATTTCTGAGGGCGTCCGCTCCCCAGGGGCAGGTTCCCTGCCCAAACCTAACCGGGCCAAGATGGCATTAAAGCCAGCGCCCGTCAGTAGATTAGTAGTTAACCCGGCTACGACGCGGCCCACCATGTACGCTAGCGTCACAATGAGGGTTGCGGCAAAGAGGGTGGGAAGCACGCTCAAGATCGTGTTCAGCATATTGCTCGCTGGCCGGGTGATGGCTTCCAGCGCCAGAGCTTCAAGAGCGGCAATCAGCACTGGGATAAGGATCAAGACGTAGGCGACTAGGCCCAGAATCCCCGAGAGACGTTGCGTGCCCAAAACTGGAGCTAGTCCCACCCTCTCGCTCAACCGGTCAGCACCGACAGCCACCAGCAGGTTGGTAACCACACGCTGGACAATGCGACCGAGAAGCCAGCCAATCCCCAAGATCAGCCCAGCCGAAAAGATGTTAGGCAAGAAATCCAGGATCTTATTGATCATCCCTTGAACTGGCGCGAGGAGTCCTTGCAGAGCCAGGGCATTCAACACAGCCGGCAGAAAAAGTAAAAACACCAGCCAGTAAACGGTATCAGCAAGCGTTTTTGTTAGGGAAACAGGCCTCTCCCTTCCGACACCAACTTGGCTCGCGAGGCGCTCATCTAACCTAGCGCTGCTCAGCACCCGGGAGATAATCATTCTCAACACGCTGGCCACGATCCAGGCGATCAGCAACAAGATCACGGCCCCGAGTAGCTGTGGCGCGAACTGAAATACCTGGGTCAAGAGTTGGTTGAGGGGTTCGGTAGGGAGCGTGAGACCCAGCGCCTGGAAGAACGCGACTAGTACGAAAATCATGACCAGATAAAACACCCCCCTTGAGATCCACTCCTCCACAGGGATCGCCTCCCCCGCGATCCAGCGAGCTAGTCGGTTATCCAGGTTCGTTCGTCGAAGCCCTCCACGCACTATGGCAGCGACCACCCGGGCTACCAGCCACCCGACTATTAGGATGATCAAAGCCCCAATGAGGTGAGGAACGTAACCGAAAACATTCTGGCCAATTTGATCAAAAGCAGCTTGCATGGTTCTCCCTCCTTTCGCTCGTCTGTATCAGCCGATGGTCATACCCGAGCTCTTCCTCTCGGGTTAAGAATAAAACGGCGTATACCTCTAAAGAGTAAGAAAAGTCAAACCAAATCCGATTAGGAGGACCTTAAAGCTAACCAACGAAGCGATAGAGACCTTATAAGCAGAAGAAGCAAAATTTAAGTCCTGAATTTTAGTATGCTGAATTTGTTAATCCCAAAGACGTCTAATAGAGCGAAGGCTGAAAGAAACGTTAGAAGGGAGGCCACCAATGAGGAAAAAAATTTGGCTAGGGATATTGATGGCAATGCTCGCAGTTCCTTTATCGGGATGCCATGAGCTGACACATCACGGAAACTATAGGCAACCTCAGCCGCCTCAGGCATGTGCCAATTG
This sequence comes from Deltaproteobacteria bacterium, assembly GCA_023250515.1. GTDB lineage: Bacteria > Desulfobacterota > Binatia > UBA9968 > UBA9968 > JAHFAO01. The sequence goes on from JAHFAO010000033.1 coordinate 2,362, forward strand.
GCATTATCATGACCGTGAGAATACCTGGCATTGCCATACCTGATTAGGCTCTTTTTCCGGACGGACCACAGAACCCAGGAGCCTACCCAAATCCTCAAGAGGCTCAGGTATCCTCTCTGGGTTCGTGTAGGTCGAGCTTAATCGCCGGAGACACCACCATTTTCTGGTATGTCCGCGAACGGTCTGAGGATTGGTGATCCTTTGCTGTTTTTTATCTGATTATCTGGTAAAGTATGCCTAATAGTGGAAAAGAAAATTGGAGGTAATGAGTTTATGCAAATAAAGAAAACATTGTGGCCACTGCTTGCCGCTTTTCTCCTCCTCAGCTCTTGCGCCATATTAGGAATAGATTCCGAAGCTCAATCTGAATTTGACCAGGGACTGGCATTTTTTAACCGCGGTCAATACGAACAAGCTATTGCACGATTTCACAGGGCGACAGAGATCGATCCAAATTTTGGTCGGGCCTATCTTTACCTGGGCCGGTCTAATGTGAGCTTAAAGAGATGGCGGCAGGCCCTTCCTCCTCTGCGCACGGCCTATAGACTATCGCCGGAAGATACTAAAAAAGAGGCCTTAGATTTCCTCATCGACGCCCTTTTTGCCGTGGCTCTTGACGATTTTAAAATAGGCAATTGGGGCTCCTCGGTCGGTCACTTCAGGGAAGTCCTTGAGTTACAACCGACGTCTGGAAGAGGCAGAAATGAGATGGCGAAGGCACTGGTTGCCCAGGGCGGAGACTCCCTGTCCAGAGGAAATGTATCGCAGGCTATTTCCGCTTACGCCGAGGCAGTAAAGTTATCGCCGAATAGTTTTGATGCCATTTTCGGCCTCGCCAAAGCATTTTTCAGGAATGGTGAGTTTCACAAAGCCCGGCAGGCGGCACAGGATGCCATGAGAGTTGCACCGGCAAACCGGGAAGCACAGTCTTTCTTTAAAGATTTACAAGGACGCTAGCAGATTCTAGACCCGGGTCTCGTCTCATCCTGCAAGTTCATTGATTTCGAGAAAACTCACCATCGCGGGGATCCTTCTTCTTACCTTAGTCGTTCTTCCCTACCTTTCCCTGTATCTCTTAGTTCGGACGCCTCAATTTCAAAGATGGATCCAAGCCGAATTGGGACAAAGGACAGGCTATGAGATCAAAATTGGTGATCTCAGACTGAGTCCTCCATTCCAGATTCTTGCTTCCGCCATCATAGTTTCGAAATCCGGACAAGTTCTATTCCAAGGGGATAGGGTAACTCTCAGCGTAACCCCGCTGGATATTTTTCTTAAGAGAATTTACCGCCTCTCTCTGGAAAAACCCGTTGTCAGGGTCAAGCTGAAAGATCTCTTTAAGCCCACAGAAAAGTCCTCTCTTAACGTCTCTATCCGCCTCCTGAATATTGAGGATGGGGAATTCGTCCTAGAAACAGGGGATGGAGAAAGTCTTCCGATACACTCTATTTACTTGAGGGCAGAGAACTTGAACCTAGGGGGAAAGACCGGGGTCGTGATGAACGCTTTCCTACCTTGGCTTGAAGGGGATGCCAGTCTTCACCTCCGGGGGCCATCTGACGTGACAGAGGCTGAGATCCACATCCGTCAAAGGTCACCTAGAACCCTTACTGGGCTCTTCAGGCAGAATGACAAGGCCGCAGGTGTTCTTAAAGCTCATCTCAAGCTTAAGGAGGAAGGAGATAAGAGTTACGAGCTGGCCGCCTCAGGTGACCTTAATGAGTTCACGTTAGGAACCGAGAAGATAACCGGAACCTTCAAGTCACGGCTCGACCTTGATGCGGAACTCAGGGGAGTAGATGTCTCTTTTCAGTTAAGTCTGCCGAAATTCCCCTCAAAGATTGGTCGGATGGAGCTGTCAGTCCCCGCAGGTCCTACCACGGTTACCATAGCAGGGCGCTACTCGGTCCCAGAAAAGGTGTTGGCCATTCAGGGGATAAAGATGACTGCCCCTTTTGGTTCTGCAGAGGGCAAAGGAGAGATTATTTTGGCCGGAGACCCGGCAACCCACAATACGACTCTCCAGGTTCATAGTATTCCCCTCAATCTATTAAAACCACTCCTTCCCAAGGCTATAAGTAGTCTGGGCGGCACGGCGTCAGCAAATTTACATTTATCGGGACCATTGAACTCTCTGGTGATTAAGGGTGTAGCCCAAAGCCAAGAGGCAAAAATTCAAGGGGAAAAGTTCAATTTCTCTCGTCTCTCTATCAAGATGCCGTTTGAGTTTGCAAAATCCTCTTTTCAGACTAAGGAGATGCGCGTCGATGGAAAAGGATTAAACTTCGGCCGCAAGGGAGAAGTGCAGTTTGAGGCGGGAGAGATAAACTTTAATGGTGATTTCGGAAAAAGCCCGAACGAGCCTTTCAAGACCGGGGGGCAATTCCAAATCGCTCAAGGCCGCTTCTCTACGCCCGACGGTTCGAAGATAGGCGAACAATTGGCCGCGAGAGGCAACTTTAACCTGGCTAATGCCCTGCAAGATAACCGCATTCCTTTTAAAGGCAAAGTGGAGATAACGGGTCTAGAACTCCTTTGGGGCAGCTTCTTCGGAGACTTTAAGGAGCAGAGGCCTATTATTGAAATGGAAGGTGATTACCTATCAGAAAAAGATGAGATAAGGCTCGCACTGAGCAGTATTATGTTCCGCTCCATAGGCAAAGTCGAGCTAGAGGGGATTATCCAGAGGCTTACGCAAGAAGCCATACTTAATCTTCATGTCCGGACACAGGATCTTCGTCCTGCGGGGTTCTATGACTTCTTTATCCGCGATGCCTTTAAAAGGACCTATCCGATCTTGGGCAAACTCAAAATCATGGGAAAGAGTAGTGGAACGCTTCGCCTTCAGGGGTCACTCAAGCAATTCTCCGCTGAAGGAAGCTTGAAATTGCAGGAAGCGGAGATTCAAGAGGAAACCGACAAGTGGCAGATCGGCCCCATGGAAATAGCCCTACCCTTCAAATTTCATTATCCTCGTGCTGTCCGAGAGGAGGCGAGCGAGAAACCCCAAACCGCCAGACTGAGTGTTCAGGGAGCAAAGCTCGGCTCGACAACGATTCCGGCGGTCAAAGCCGTCTTCACCCTCTGGAATAACTCGCTCCGATTTCTCCAACCCATTCACCTCTCCTTGTATGGCGGCTCAATGGTCGTTAGGGATCTAGCTTGGAGGGACTTTGTGGGGGCGCCCAAAGACCTCTCTTTTTCCGTTGAGCTGAACGATATGCGGCTGTTATCATTGACCGAGGCTTTGGGTTGGCATCGTTTCGCCGGAAACCTTTCGGGATCTATTCCCCAAGTTCAATGGGTGGAGAATTCCCTGCGAAGTCACGGTGAGTTAAGGTTGGAGGTTTTTGGCGGTCGAGTCATTGTTAAAGGCACGGAGATTCAAGACCCCTTCTCCTCGTTGCCATCGATCAAGATGAACGTCAGACTTGAAGAAATCGATCTCGAGCGGGCTTCAGAGACCTTTGAATTTGGTCGTATTTCAGGCATTCTAGAAGGTACGCTTGAAGATCTAGTTGTTACTCAAGGGCAGGCGGCCCAATTCAGAGCCGATGTGCATACTGTGGAAAGGGGGGGAGTAAGCCAATGGATCAGCGTGGAGGCCTTAAATAAGATCACTGTCCTCAGCTCCGGCAGCGAGGCCGGGTTTATTTACGGTGGGCTCGCAGGATTTTTTGACTATTTCCGTTACAGCAAACTGGGCTTTAAGGCTGGGTTAAAAAACGATAAACTTATCTTACGCGGCATCGAAAGCAAGGAAGGAAAAGAATATCTAGTGGTAGGAACGTTCTTGCCTCCCACAGTGAATATCATCAGTCATACTCAAGAAATCGGTTTTACCGAATTTATGAGAAGACTTGAGCGGGTCCGTGAGCCCGGGAAGGATGAACGGCCTAAAGCAAAAACGGAGGGATCATGAGGAAAAAAGTTTGTCTCTTTCTGCTATTTCTCGCGAGCGCATGCGTGACCGTCAATATCTATTTCCCCGCGGCGGCGGTGCAGCGGGCAGCGGATAAGATCGTCGAAGAGACCTGGGGAGGACCGGGGGGAACAGGGGGCGCAAAAGAAGGCCCCAGGAGTGAAGGTTTCGCTACCCATACGACTTATGCTTCGTTCGGTATGGGCAAGGAAGCATTCGCTCAGGATGCCGATATCAATGTCTCGAATCCCGCCATTCGTTCCCTAAAGGATTCCATCAAGACGCGCAGCGACTCGATCAAACCCTTCATGGACAGAGGGAATGTCGGTATATCCAAAGACGGCCTCCTGGTGGTTCGAACAACCGAAGGGATTAACCTGAGAGAGCGGGCCGAGGTGAACCAGTTGGTGGAGGCGGAAAATCGTGACCGGGAGGCGCTCTATGCGGAAATCGCCAAGGCAAATAACTATCCTAAGGACAAGATTGCCGATATAAAACGGATCTTCGCCAAAAGCTGGAGCGACCAAGGCAGGGCTGGTTGGTGGATTCAGGACTCCCAAGGGAACTGGAAAAGAAAATGAAAAATAGAGAATCTAGGAGGGTTATGATGCTACAGTCGAAAGGGTTTCATTTCCTGCTAGTCCTTCTTATCTTGGCACTCTTATTAACTGTTGGTGGATGTGAGAAACAGGAGGCAAGGGAATTCAAGACAACAGCGGCCGTCACAGAGCAAACCCAGCCTTATGTTGCCACAAGCGATGTCAATGTTCGGAGTGGACCGGGAACGCAATATAAGATTGTCGCCGAGATCAAAAGAGGGACTAAGGTCAATGTTGCAGGCCGGGAAGGAGACTGGTTAAAGGTCGTCTCCAAGCAGGGGAATCCCCCTGGGTACATCCATGAGAGATATGCCCGCCCGAGCGGAGAACCAACCAAGCAGACAGTCTCTCCTCCCGCGCAGGGGTCATACGTTACGACGGCCGAGGTTAACGTGAGGAAAGGGCCCGGGTTACACTACGAGGTCCTTGCTAAGATTCCCAAGGATACCAAGGTCCAAGTCGTAGACGCAGAGGGCGATTGGTTGAAGGTCCAATCCAAGCACGGCAATCCCCCGGGCTACATCGAGAAAAGATACGCCAAGCGCCGCTGAGGTAGCTGAAAGCTAGAGCAAAACAGCCTGAACTTGGCTGCGATTGTTCTTGCCTTTTTATTCTCTCGAACGGGCAAAGCTCCACTGGAGTAAAGGTGGGGTAATGAGGGTGGTGACCATGACCATGACGAGGATAGCGGCGAAGATCGCTTCGTCTAAAATGCGTTCCCCACCTACAGAAAGAGTTAACCCAACTCCAGCAAAGATCAACCCCACCTCCCCCCGCGGAACCATCCCGATCCCGATAGACAGGCGATTCAAATTTCTCTCCAAGGCCCCCCATCCACAGGCCTGTTTACCGATAATCGCCACAGCAGTGAGAGCCAAGGCCAGCCCCAGGACATCGACACGAAGCAGACTGGTGAGATCGATCTTTAAGCCCATTTGCATGAAGAAGAGTGGCACCAAGAAGACGGAGACGGGATGGAGGAAATCTTCTAAGGAGCCCTCCTCTTCATGGAGATATTCCCCAAAGGGTACCCTCTCCAGAATTAATCCTGCGGCAAAAGCCCCAACAATCGAGGCCAGATCGATCAGCGTGGCCAGATAAGAAAGAAGAAAGCAAAAAGCCAATGAGAGACTAAAGAGCATCCCTCTCATCTCCGTTTTGGCAGCCTGACGGAAGAGCCGGGGGACTAAATAAATGCCAATCACAATAGAACCAACCAAAAAGATGACGGCTTTCCCTACCAGCAAGGCGATCGACCCAATCGAGAGGGGCACGCCAGCGCTGGCCCCAATGATCATACCGGCTACGATGGCCAAAATGATGAGCCCAAGGATATCGTCGATTACGGCCGCTCCCAGGATGATCCTCGCCTCACGGCTACGGATCTTGTGGATATCCTGAAGAACCCTTGCTGTTATTCCCACACTGGTGGCGCAAAGCGTTGCGCCAATAAAGCTGTGAACATAGAAGGAATGGTCCGACAGTAAGAATGCACTGGTCAACCATCCGAGGCCGAAAGGAAGGACCACACCTATAGTAGCGACTAATAAAGAAGAGAGACCAACCTTCATCAGCTCGGCGAGGCTTGAGTCTAATCCAACTTCAAACAGCAGGAGAATCACCCCAAGGCTCGCCAATATTTCGACCGCCGGGTCGCTTTTAAGATAATCGAGACCATGCAGGCCGACAAGACCCAGGTTACCCAAGAGCATCCCAGTGATCAGCTCGCCCATGACGGCAGGTTGTCCCAATCTCTCTGCAGCCAGGCCGGCCAACTTTGCCGATGGAAGTAAGATAACAAGAACCAACAGCAAAGAACTAATCAAGTCACCATGACCCTCAGCCCCCAAAAGAAGCACGGGAATGAAAAGTAAGATTATATTGCGAGCTTTGGTTCTTAGTCCCTCCATTCCCTAAGTCCTCTTCTTTGCCGTTTTGCGTGAGTCTTTTATCCCTTCACGGCCCCGGCTGACAATCCCCGCACGATCCTGCGTTGAAAGAGAAGTGTGAGAAGGATCAGAGGAAGCGTCGCGATGGTGGAGGCCGCCGCTATCTCTCCCCACGGCATCGTGTACTCTCCGGGAAAAAGGGCGATACCAACGGGTAGGGTTTGAAGCCTCGGATTCGTAAGAATAAGCAACGCGAAGAAAAATTCGTTCCAGACATGAATGAAAACCAGGATAGCAGCAGTGAAAATCCCGGGCGCCGCTAATGGGAACACGACCTTCGACAGCGCCTGCACCCGATTGCAGCCATCCAGAAGCGCTGCCTCTTCGATTTCTACGGGTAGTTCCCTGAAGAAAGTCGCTAGAATCCATACGGCCAGAGGAAGAGAGAGACCAATGTAGACCACAACCAGCCCTGAACGAGTGTTCAGCCATCCGAGATCACTTAAAATTCTCCAGACCGGACCGGCTATGGCTATCTGTGGGAACATCGAGACGCCAAGAAGAAGCATTAGGCAGAATCGGAGCCACGATAGGTTAAAACGAGCAATGGCATAGGCAGCTAGAGAACCTAGCGCAATGCACACTACGGTGGTCGAAGCCGCTACGATGACGCTATTCCAAATGTAGTTCGCCAGTCCATAGGCCTCCAAAGCAGAACGATAAAAGCCCCAGTGAAATGATGGAACAATAGCCGGCGGTATAGCTGTGATCTCGGTCGGGCTCTTCAACGAGGTCAGCACAAACCACAGGAATGGGCTGAGGCTTAAAGTGGCTATCAGGATGGCCCAAAAAAAGAGAGAAACCCCCCGCTTCATCGCCTCTCTCCCTCCAGGATACGAGAACCTATCAAACGAATATAAACTATCGACAGGAGGAGAGAGATGAAAAAGACCGCCACTGAGATCGCCGAGCCATAGCCGACCATGCCTTCCGCGAACGTTTTCTTGTAACCATAGAACTGAAGCACGTTAGTCGCGTCTGCGGGTCCTCCCTGGGTCATCACGAAAACGAGATCAAAAACACGCAGCGCTTCAATGGTTCTAAAAAGAAGCGCAAGAAGAAGAGCCGGCTTCAGCATAGGCAGAGTGACGTGATAGAAGCGTTGCCATACCGTAGCACCGTCAATGCTTGCTGCCTCATAGAGATCATCAGGAATGACCTGCAGCCCTGCCAGAATGATGAGCGCGGCAAAAGAGCTGGTTTTCCAGATATCCGCGACCATGATGGCCATTGGTGCCAGCTGCGGGTCTGCGAGAGGAGCTAAATAAAGAGTCGTCTGATCTCCAAAAAGAAAGAGGTTAAAGAGCCCGTACTGGTCGTTGAAAATAAATCGCCACATCTGAGAAGCCACGACGGTAGGGATGGCCCAGGGAACGAGCACCATGGCTCGAAGCAGACCTCGACCGCGAAAGGACTCGTTTAAAACGAGGGCCATGCCAAGACCCAAAAGAACCTCTAAAGGGGTCGTAACGGCCACGAAGACAAAAGTCGTAAAAAACGATTTCCACGCGATGGGATCGGTTAAGAGATCTTGGTAATTTTCTAAACCAACGAATTTCTTTCCAAGCCAAGGAAGAGTTAGAATGAGACGGTAGAGACTTAAACGAAACGACTCGAAAATTGGGAGCAAAATAAAAACCAAGACAAAGAGTAGACTGGGCAAGACAAACTGGAGTCCGAGCCGATTGGAGCCTTTCACGGAGCGATCCTTTCACGCAAGAGATCCAAGACGCGGTTCATATCCCTTGAAGCGAGACGCGCCAATTCATCGATATCAGAGTTCGGAACGGCGATGGCCGAGCTAAAGTAGCGCTGCATGATGTTCGATAGCGGCGCGTAGACCGGTGTCGGAGGCCGAGGCACAGCTCGAATGAAGGTTTCAAACTGGGACTGAAACTGAGGATTTTTCCTTAACACATCAGGATCTCGGAAAAGATCTTTTCGCGTCGGTGCGCGCCCGGCGAAAACCGCTATACGTTTTTGCATTTCCGCGCCCGTCATGAAGGCGACAAACTTCCACGCCAGCTCCGGTTTGCGAGAAAAGCTGCTGATCCCCAACTGCCATCCACCCAGAGTAGCCGCGCTCTTGCCTCCCGGAAACTCGGGCAACGGCACCACCCCTACTCGACTTGCAATCTTTGACTTTTTCGGATCGTTGCTCATCTCCCAAGCGTAAGGCCAGTTGCGATGGAAAATAGCTTTTCCTTGTGTGAAGAGCGCTAACGATTCCGGCTCTTGATACGCGAGTGAGCCACGATGGGAAATCTCCCCGATGATGCGGTCGCGCACAAACCTGACGGCCTCTTTTGCCGAGGGGAGATGAAGCGTGCTTTTAAGCTTCTTTTCATCCCAGATCGACCCACCGTTGCTCAGGATATACTCCATCATGTTGCAAACGAGTCCCTCATATTGTTTGAACTGACCGGAGAAGCCCACAAGACCTGGTTCTTTTTCCCGTGATAAAATATATTTGGCCTGGCGCACAAGCTCCAGCCAATTACGCGGCGGTGAAAGACCGTATTTTTCCAAAAGGTCCTTGCGATAATAAAGCATGCCGGCATCAAGGAAGACCGGCACGCCGTAGATCCGACCCTGGTAGATATTCGCTACGATAGGAGCGTGAAGAAATTTTGCCTGCTGCGCCGGAGGAAAATAGCGGTCCAGAGGAAGGGCCCAGCCGGCGGCAGCAAACTCTGCCGGCCAGATGACGTCCATAAAGAAGACGTCCATTTCGGGGTCGTTATTTTTAAGTTTCTGGGTAACAAGGTCATGGAACTCTGTTGACGAGTGGGGACCGACTTCGCGAACGACCTTGATGCCTGGGTTTTGTGATTCGAAATCCGCAATAGCCCGGTCCCATAGCTCGGGGTGGTCGGCTCTCCAAGTGACAAAGCGGAGCCGAGTTTCCGCAGCAAGGCAGATGTGCGGAAGCAGAAGAATGAAAATAAAAAGTATCGCTCTAAACATGCCCTTGGTGAATGATAAAGGCGAGTTTATTCTCCGGTATCTCCCAAAATCTTTTCGATAGCCTCTCTCCAGCCATTCGGTCCGATCCCATCGGTCCGCTCAATAGCAGGCATTTTTTCTACCACCTGCTGGTCCCAAGATCCATCCGGGTTCTTAATCAATATGGGTCGGTCTACCTGGACGAGAAAGGGCAGATCGTTGGCCGAGTTTCCTAGACCAACAGAGATAATGGAACCATACTGGCGGTGATAAAGATTGAGGATCCTCCTTACTGCTTCGCCCTTGCTATGGCCACCGGTGAGATGATGAAAGCGATCTCCGCTGGTTACCTCTAGACCCTTCTTTCGCAAGGCCGCAAAGAGTCCCTCTGGATCCTTTGATTCAACGAGAAATGGCTCATCGTATTCCCGCTGCGAAGCTAGGACGGCCTGATCCGTTCTCAGTCCCGTTATGGTAGTGATTTCGCCCAGGCTCATGGTGCCAAAAGGTTTGACCCTTGCGTCGCAACTTCGAGCCGTCTCTAAGAGTGCCTGGCGTAGTAGAAAGATGTCCGTGCCTAGTTCCAGAGCCTCAAAGGGCCCTTTAGACTTCAATCCTAGGACAGGAAAGGGAAAGTATCGGAATAGGAGATAGATCGCTCCCCCGTTTTCAGAGATGAAAGGATCCTTGAGAGCTAGTTCCTGCCAAAGGAGTACGATCTCAGCACGTGTTTTGCTCGAGCAGAGAACCAAAGGGATCTTCCGCGATAGCAGCTTTCGAACAGCAGGCAGGCTCGCCTCATAACTGTAACTCTCCTGATCGAGGAGCGTACCGTCCAGGTCGGTAATGATGACAAGGCGGGATGGAGTCAAGGGAGCACTGTATTTTGAGCAGAAGAAGCTTTTTGCTGTTTCGCTTGGTATTCGGGGATAGACACCATCGGCGGCCGCTCGTGGTCCAGAATCTCTTTAACCTCCAGGGCATAGGTCTTACGTCGATGCTTAATAAGCTTCATGCTTCGATTCACCTCCTCCAGAAACCCGATCCGGTTTCTCTCTTCGAGGCGTTGGACAAAGACCTGGATGATGGCGAAGGACATCTGGCTTAGAGCGGCGAGAGACTGGTTGCGGTGAATGCGCTCTTCGAGATCCACCTGAGCAATGGCGCGCAGGCCAAATTCGGTAAAGAGATCGATCAGTAGTCCCGTCTCAACGCCGTACCCGGTGAAGAAGGGGACACGCTCGAGGGCCTCCCTCCGGCCGCCATACTCACCGGCCAAGGGTTGAATAATCCCTGAGAGTCCGGGAAAGAAAAGGTTCAGAAAAGGACGTACGGTGAGTTCTGTGACCCTCCCCCCTCCTTCGGCGAAGGTCGTGCCCTCAAGCTTGAGGGGGCGGCGATAAAAGCCCTTGACGTATTGGATCTCAGGTTCCTTAAGGAGGGGACCTAAAAGGCCGTAAACAAAACCTGGATGGATATTCTTGATGTCGGTATCAATCCAGACAATAATGTCTCCCTCAAGCACATACAAGCTCTTCCACAAGGCCTCCCCCTTGCCATGATAAGAACCATACTGCGGCAGGATCTCCTGATGAGCATAAACCGGTATGCCAAGATCCCGCGCAATCCTTACCGTGTCATCGGTGGAGCCCGAATCAATCAGCACGATCTCGTCAAGCAGCGGCACCTCCTCAAAGAGCTTTTCCTTAAGCGCGCGGATAATGTGGCCCACCGTCTCAGCTTCATTCAAAGCTGGCAGCCCAAGGCTAATCGTCAACCCCTGTCTCTCCTTAAGCTCTACCAATTTCTGAAGGCCATCAAACTCTCTTCTGTGAAAGGTGTTCTCAGCAAACCATTTATCCACCCGCTCGGAAAGGGAAAGCGAGCTCTCCTCGACTCCTTTCCCGTCAAACTCCGACACCGAGATTGACGGTGTCTTGACCACGACCAACGGCTTATCGGTCTTAAGCGCCACGTGCTCTACGATCGGACCCAAAAAATAGTCGTGCGGCTCTGGCTTGAAGCCTGCCCCGATGATGACCATATCGTGGGCCTTGGCCTCCTGTATGATCGCTGCCTTGGGATCCCCCTGCAGAGTAGTCAGGCGCTTGATATGGGGATGAAATTGGAGCCGGCGGAGAAACGATTGATAGGCTCGGTTGCCAAATCCGGGGGTGGGAAACCGCTGCTCGCAGTGCAGCACCGTGACCTCCGCTTCTAGAGAAAGGGCCAAGCGGCTGCCCATCTCCAAAGAAAATGCCGCATAAGGCCCGCCGCGAACGGGAAGCAGAATACGCTTACAGCCAGAAAGGTCTGCTGTCCGCACTACAATGATATTGCAGGGGGGCTCTTCCAGGAGTCGATCGATCGTCCCTCCAAAGAAGCGTTCCTCGGAAGTGCTGTAGCCTTTCCATGGGAGGACAAGCAGATCGCATGCCTCTTCTCTGGCGGTCTCCGCAATCCCTTCCCTAAGCTGGCGGGAGACTCGCACCAGCGTTTTCAATTCCACTCTCCCATCTGGAAACTGAAAGTTGAGCTCTTCCAAAGAAGCCCGGTAAATGGGGGCCTTCTCCGCCCCAACGCTCAGGGACTCTTCTTCGGGAATCTCCACCACCCTCAGCGCCAGGATCTTCCCATCTGGAGGAAGCAGAGCGGCTGCCAGCTTCAGATAGGGCAGGGCGTGGATAGGATCAATAAGGGGGATCAGGATTTTACTTAGGACGTCCATAAGATGGCTAAGTCTTTATATTGAGAACGAATTTACGGTCGCCAGCTCCGTAAGATCTTCTGGAAAAAACTTTTCTCCTCAGGTTCTTTTTCTTCACGCTCCCAGACCTGTAGTAAGTAACCCTTTTCTCTCTCAAAGACCTCTGCTTGCTCCTCCACCACTCGCTCGGCCTCGAGGGTCCTCATGTCGGCGGTCTGATTGATAAAAGAAGCGACCCTCCCATCATAGAGAGGACTGATCACATCGATCAACTTGCCCCGGTTCTTGGGCCAGTGGTGAAAGGTGGCCGCCAGCTCGTAAAGTGTCTTGGCCCAACAGTCCACAGGAAAAAGAAAATCCTTGCTCTCCGCACCCGCCAATCTGTGCAAGACATCATAACAACCAGGGCTGAGGAGCTCTTTCCAGAGGGTCCCAAAGTGCTGAAACCCTAGCTTGTAGTTGTAAATCAAAAGATCCAAATTGACCTCTATTGGCTCCGGCTCGATAAACTCCGTAAGACCAAAGGTCTCCGCCGGCTCGCTCCCATGCACTTTCTTCCAGCTATCGGCGTGTTGCTCCATCAAGGTGAACAGGGTCCAAAGCACCTGGCGAAACATCGGACCCAGAGAGGACCCTGGATCCTTCGGATCATGAACCTTCACCCCCAGGTTGGACTGACAAAGACGAAACCCTTGGGTAATGGCAGTGGTCGTCATCCAGATATCTATGCCAAAGCGAGCTACATCCGTCATCCAAACGTTCTGCTTCAGATAAGAGCTCACCATGTCGCGGGAAAAGGCAAAGTCCCCTCCAATCGGTTGGCGCACCCTCCTGCCGTAAAGCGCCCGGGTGAGATTATAAACCACATTGTTCGTAATGGTCCCATCGTACTTGTAACGAGAGTAAATCGGGGCGACAAATTGATAGCCCCTTTCCAACACGGGCTCCAAAAGATACTTGATCCACTCCGGAGTGATGCTCCTTAAGTCCGCGTCGACCACGGCACAGGCCTTCGCCCCAACTTCTTCCGCGGCCTCAAAGATGGCCCTGAGGGCCGTGCCCTTGCCGGAAATTCCCCTGTAGATGAATACGATTTTCTCCTGCCATGGCTCAATCTCCTCCTCCCGCACTACCTCCCGCGTATCATCCGTAGAGCCCCCGTCGGAGACCAGAATCACAGATCTTGCCGACTTGTAGTGTTTGGCAAGCCCCCTGCTGACTTGTTTGAGTACATTGGCGATGGTTGTCTCGTTGTTGTAGCAGGGGATTCCCACCACGATATCCGCCGCCTCAATCTTTTCAATCCGCTTCGCTAGATAGGGCCGAAAAGCGGTGTCGTAATTCATATCGAGTTTTTGTTAATCTGTTTTTTTATTTTATTGCGTAGCATTGTTCAAGTCAGGGCGTCAAAATGGACAACGGCCTTTTCTTGATGCTTTAATCCCTGCAGGGCTAAAAGCCAGTTTTTCAGATAGTGAGCCATAAGAAAATTTTGTTGGACAAATTCTCGAGCCATCTCCCCCATCTTCTGTCTAAGGTCTGGGTGAGCCAGTAACAAGCGAATGCGGAATGCGGCTCCTTCAGGACTTTCGACGAGAAAGCCGGTGATGCCCTCTATAATCTGCCTCCGGATACCCCCTACATTTCCTCCCACCACAGGCTTACCTTTCCACATGGCTTCCGTAACGGTCAATCCGAATCCTTCGCGTAGCGATTTTTGCACCACCACAGTAGCGGCCCGCTGAAGCGCATTGATCTCCACATCGCTGTTTGGAGGGAGATTGAGGAGATGCAGATCAGGAATCCCCTCGGCCTTTCGGCACACCTCCTGATAATAGCTCTGGCCCTCCGGATCATCGGCGGCGCCTCCACCTGCCAAGATGAGCTGACAGTCAAAGCTCCTTTTCACAATTTCATAGGCGCGAATCACCCCTAGAGGGTCTTTGAGACGATCAAAGCGAGAAACCTGGAGTATGATCGGTTTGAGGGTTGAGATGCCCAAGTCGCTCAGCTTTTTCTCGACCTCGCCTTTAGACATCTCACGGTTTTTCTCGCTAAAAGGATCAATGGCTGGCGGGATAATGTATTGGGGAATGGAAAGGTCCTTCGCGTATTCCGGCATATGGAAGATAGCCCCATCGGCCCTCTCGACCAACGGCCTCAGGACGTTCCACACCCCTCGGTTCGCTTTGGTGAGATCGATGTGACACCTCCAAACCCACTTTCCTCTATGAGAGGAACGACCCCGGATCAAAGGGAGGGGCTGCGGGTCATGGAGGATGACAAAATCAGCATCTGCTGTTACCTTATCGAAGTTCTTCTGAGCGCCTGCGAAAAATAAACTCTTCATTTGCGAGGTCAATTGAACCGGTTCCCCATGCAGGGCGTTGTGTAGGGCCTTGGTAACCTCAAAGAACTCCACGCCCGCCTCCATGACCGTCCATTGGGCATTTAAACCGACCTCGTTCATCATAGGCGTAAGCCGGGCCAGTATTTCGGCCACTCCGCCGCCTGTCGGAGTCGAGTTCATATGCTGGACTAAAGAGCCCCGAAGGGCATCTCCTAAAAACCTGATTTCGTCGATCTCCTTCCGGCCCAAAAACTCGGCAAAGGCACTCAGGTAAGACATCAAGACTCCCTTATCTTGGCTATCCTTTGTGCAATCAGCTTAAGGCCCTCTCCCTTTAGATCCCAAAGGTTATAAACATAAGGGCTTAGAGAATCGACCTGTGCCGCGAGCTCCGATTCCCCCAAATCGTCTCTCAGCCAACAGGAAAAATCACTGGATTTCCTGCCCATCCTAATTCGCGATTCGATGAAATGATAAAAGATGCTTCCCGGCCCCACCTCCTTGAGGCAGTCATAGAATTCCTGCAGGTTCCGGCTTACCAGGTTCATCGGCAAGACGAAGCTTTGAAGTTCCAAAAAGAAAAACTCTTTGCCTTCGGGGACTTTTCGTGTTGGCGATCTTTTGCCGACAAAGGATTCAATGGTATCGGTGATCCGGTCGCGGGCCTCTCGAACACTGAGGCACTCCATAGGATCCACAATGGCTAGTTGTTCAGCCAACTCCTGATCGGCCAGATTGAACCAACTCCAACGTGCGAAGTCGTTCATATAGTCAGCAGTGGTTATGTGGCGGCGCAAAAGGGAGTGATACATATGATAAAAGATGGAGGATCCGCTAACTTCTCGAACGCTTTCGAGGAGTCCCTTTAGGTTGTTGGCTGTTCGACCCGAAAAGCGGACAATCCCGCTTTCAGTGTAGAAACGAAACGGAGTCACGTCGTTTTTCCTCTCCAATGGATAAGGCTCTTAAGAAATTCGTGAACCTCCTCTGGATTACGAAGATAATAGGTGGCAGCGGTTGCCCTAGGGATCTCTGTTACCAAGATGGCCATCCCACCTTGTCCCAAGGACTGAAAGGCGGCTTCATCCGTAACATCGTCTCCCATATAGATCGGCAAAGCCCCTTTCCCGTACCGGCCCAGTAGATAGGCGACCGCCTTTCCTTTATGCATACCTGTCGGTTTTACTTCAACAACCTCTCTTCCCTGTAGGACCTCCAGAGGTACGCCTCTCTCTCGGAAGGTGGCTACGGTCCGAACAAATTCCTTTACCACCTCTGATGCCTTTTCCTTTTTTGCCAGACGGAAATGCAGGGAGAGGGTCATGCCTTTGTCTTCAAAAAATATTCCGGGGACCCCCGAAATGGAGCGATTGAACTTCTCAAGGAGAGATTGGAGTGCATCGATAACTTCCTGATCCACTGGATGGCATATCCTCTCGCCCTGAGGTGTCAAGGTCTCTAGACCATGCAATCCGACATAAAAGATCCCTGAGAGTCGGAGGAAATTTTGGATTTCTTCTATTCTCCGGCCACTGACTACTGCCACCAAGATGCCCGGGGTGGTGGTAAGCTCTGCCAGGGATCTTCGCCCTTCAGCGCTTAGATCCACCGCCGACGGGGTCGGCGCAATCTCAACTAAGGTCCCGTCGAGATCGAGAAAGAGGAAAACACGTCTAGCGTCCAGGATGGATTTCCAGACACCGGGGTCGGCGAAATCCATGTAGGCAGGATTCTTAGCGCTGCCCTGTTTGCTCCTGATGACGTTCATCTGGGCTCTGCTTGAGATAAACCGTACGAAGCCCACGGATTTAAAGGAACTTTGACCCCCAGAAATTCAGTCATTAGTTCTCCTCCTTCTCTCCGGCGAGGCTTTTTAGAAAGCTCGCACACCACCAATAGATATCTTTGTCCTTGACAGCACAACGGAGCTGCTTCATCCGTCTGTGTTTCTCGTCCTTCGGCATGCACAAGGCAAAGTGGATCGCGTCCGCAAGGCCCTCGATGTCGTACGGGTTCACGAGGATGGCGTCGGTCAGGGTTGCCGCGGCCCCGGTAAACTCACTCAGGATGAGACTCCCGTCTTCCTGCATCCTGGAGGCAACATACTCCTTGGCAACAAGATTCATTCCGTCTCTGAGCGGGGTAATCAAGGCCAAGTCAGCAGCCAGGTAGTAGGCCACGAGAT
The DNA here is from genome assembly GCA_023250515.1 of Deltaproteobacteria bacterium. GTDB lineage: Bacteria > Desulfobacterota > Binatia > UBA9968 > UBA9968 > JAHFAO01. The sequence goes on from JAHFAO010000033.1 coordinate 19,020, forward strand.
CCTCTATAGCAAAGGCACGGTAGAGATAACGCAAAGGAATCCATTTCCTTTTGCTGAAACGCCCGGTAATTCGCCCGATCGTTTCATCGATCTCTCTCCTCAAGGTCCGGTATTCCTCGACTCGGGTGCGCGAGGGGACAGCAATTTGTATCATGCATACCCGGCTATGAAACTCGGGGTATTTCTCTAAAAGGCGCTCATAGGCATAGAGTCTCTCGAGAATTCCCTTTGTGTAATCGAGCCGATCTACTCCCAGAATAATATTTTCCACTCCCACTTCTTTGCTTAACTCGCGTGCCCTTTCTGCAAGAGGAGGGCTTGAAGCCAAATCGTTCCATTTGTCAAAATCGATGCCAACGGGGAAGACCCCGACCCTGATGATTCGGCCATCGTAATTGATGGAGGAGCTGTCGCGATTCACAGGGACCTTCACGACGTCCTCCACGGACTGAAAAAAATTTTCTGCATGAAGTGGGAGCTGAAACCCGATCAGGTCACTTCCCAAAAGACCACGCAAGATCTCCTCCCGCCAGGGAAGGACCCGAAACACAGGAGAGGCAGGAAAAGGGATATGCCAGAAAAAGCCGATAGAAAGATTCGGGCGGTCCCTTCTGAGGAGACTCGGCAGCAGGGTGAGATGGAAGTCGTGAATCCAAATAAGGTCTTGATCCTGGGAGCCCTCTCTGAAAGCTTTAGCAAATTTCTCGTTGACTTCCCGATACCCATTCCAGTACTCGCTCCCAAAATGGCAGCGATCGAGGAAATAGTGTGAGAGGGGCCAAAGGACCCGATTAGAAAACCCGTGGTAGTACTGGTTGACCTCTAGATCTGTGAGGTGAATGAGGCGCAGCGAATATCTCGGTCTGTCCAGCGGAATGCCAACTTGCTCGGGAATATCCCCCTTTTCTCCCCAGGCAATCCAAGTACCTCCGGATTGACACATAATTTCATCCAGAACAGAGACAAGGCCCCCAATGTTCTTCTCGTGATGGAGTTGTCCGAAGTGCTTCCTTAACTGATAAGGGGCACGATTGGAGATGATGGTGATGGGACGACCTGGCGAGAACACGCAGGTCTTATTTTCGCTGCTTTCCATCGGCTAGATTAAATTCGGGAGCGGAGGTTTACGAGAGACAGTCAGAAAGAATTTTGTACTTATTTAAAGGATAGGTGGATAAGAAGGCTCTGTCAACCTTTACTCTCTTCATTCTCTCGAACGACCCGGCGTTGAGCCTCTGTTGAAGGGTGATCTCGGAACGAAAACTCTACCGAATAATCTCGGTAAAGCCAGCAACCGATACTGTCGTCTCAAATTGCCCGTCCGGCCGGGAGGACAAGGGAGAAGAAGGTTTGTACGTGAACGAGACGGCGCCACCGGGGGCTATTTCTTTCTCCACGGTATAAAACACAGCATCCCCAGGACTATCATCTTTCGGCCGGAACTCGTTCTTCCATTGCCAGGCGTATCGGATGAGCAACTGAACATCGCGGAGCGGCCGCCGCGAGTTGTTGACCAGCTCGCCGGAGACTGCGCCATCCTTGATTGTCACGTTGCGAACGGTGACGATCTCAGCAGCCTTCTCCACGGACAGCAGAGTGGCTGGGATGGCGGGCTTCGACTGAATCAACGTGACCACGCTCAGTACAGCCCCTACAATAAGAGTCAGAAAAAGCGGTTTCATATGGCCCTCCTTCGTTCCAGGCAGAAGACTACCGTTTGCTAGCTCCTTATCATATGGAGCGGGGTGCTCGTCAAGCCGAGTACTGCGCCGGGATAGTGATGCGGAAGGTGGAACCTTTCCCCACCTCACTCTCTACTTCAACCTTTCCGTGCAGCAGATTGAGAAGTTTCTGAGCAATAGCCAGGCCCAACCCCGCTCCGCCGTGACTCGTGGTAACGGCTCCCCCCACCTGACGAAAGGGCTCAAAGATGACGGCCAGAAACTCCTGTGGAATCCCTCCTCCCGTATCCTTAACCTCTATCTCCACCCCTTTCCCTCCCTGAACCTCAGAGGCAGAGACTTGAATCTTTCCCCGCTCGGTAAATTTAACGGCATTGAAAACAATGTTGCTGAGAATCTCTTTAACCTTCAGCTTGTCTGTCTTCAAAGCAGGGAGAGGAGCCTTCATCTCCCAGGAGAGATCGACCTCCTTTCCGCTGAGCCCAATGCGAAATAACGCCTCCAAATCCGCCCAGAGATCCTCGAGTCGGAACTCCTCGACACGGACCACAGACTGACTCGCCTCGCTGCGGGAAAGATCTAGAATGCTGCTGATGAGATTAAGGGCCTCTCCTGAATTGCGTAGGGCGGTTTTAAGAGTGTCTTGCTGCCGAGTATTGAGTTCCCCCAAATACCCGCCCAGAAAGAGGTCAAGATTGCCGATTACAATGGTGATGGGAGTGCGAAGTTCATGGGTCATGATGGCGAGAAACTCTGTCTTAAGGCGGTTGGCCTCAGCTAGCTTATCGTGGAGACCCTTCATCTCATCGATAAGCCGGCCATGATCGATCATAATCGCAGCCGGGCCTGCAATGGCAGTTAGCCTATCCAGATCCTTCTCAGCAAAGTTCCCTACCTTCTGACTCACCACCTCAATGGCGCCTCTAAGCTCGCCCCTGACCCGTAGCGGTGCACACGCAAGAGAGCGGGCCTTAAAACCAGTCATCTGATAGAGTCGGCTGGAAAAACGAGGCTCGCGGGCAACATCGGACACAACCAAAGGTAAACCGGTCTCAGCCACAAATCCAGCGGTTCCCTCCCCCTCTGTTAGGGTAACCTTCTTCAGCTTATCGGGCCCTTCTCCTGCGGCGACGTAAAAAATGCGATTGCCCTCTTTGCGATCGATGAGAAGCAGAGAGGAACCATCGGCACGCATCATAGCAGAGGCAAAACGGAGCACCAGAGTGATGACCTCATTGAAGGGCATCGAAGCACCCATGAGATCGCTGATGACACCAAGGATATGGATCTCGTTTTCGGACTCTACTGGGATGGTCTCGGTTTTCATGACTCCCCCTTCCCCAGCGCCTGGGAACGATATGAGGCCTGCAAAACCGCCTCCATGACGGTCCCCCGCATCCCACCCTTCTCTAGGGCGTAAAGGCCTGCTATCGTGGTCCCTCCTGGAGAGGTAACTTCATCTCTCAGTTGCCCGAGGTGTTTACCGCTCTCGAGAGCCATCCTAGCGGAGCCATAAACGGTTTGGAGGGCCAACTTAAGAGCCACGTCCCGACTCAAACCCACCTGAACCCCCCCATCGGCCAACGATTCGATAAACAGGAAAACATAAGCAGGACCGCTACCGCTAAGACCTGTTACTGCATCGAGATGCCGTTCTTCCAGAGGCAATGCGATCCCCACGCTTTTTAGAATCCTTCCGACCTTATCCAGATCCTCTTGGGTCGCATGGCTACCTGCGGAATAGCCCGAGGCCGCCGCCCCCACTACGCAAGGGGTATTGGTCATAACTCGAACCACTCGGGCACCCCTCTCCAAATAGGTTGCAATCATACTCGTGGAAACCCCCGCTGCAACGGAAACAAGCAGCTTGTTCCTGCCAAGCCTTTTGGCTACATCTTCCAAAACAGGCTGTACGATCTGGGGCTTAACGGTGAGAATCACAATATCGGCAAAATCGCATACCTCTGCGTTATCTGCAGTGACCTTAATCGCGAGCTCCCTCGCCAAGTCCTGTCGCACTGCTTCCCGCGGGGCACTAGCGATGACCTCGCTCTTGTCAACCAGACCCGCCCCCATCACGCCACGTAGAATAGCAGAGCCTATCTTCCCCGCTCCGATAACTCCGATTTTGTCTTTAAGCATAGCCTTACCCCCTGGGAGCAACTCCGGAAAAGGATATCAAATTCCTGGGCAGATTCCCACGAGCCAGCGAGAAAGGCCAGGGTCCCGTCAAAGTCCCCGAAAGCTAATACTGACAAGCGGATAGCCTTGGCTCTGGCATTTTCATCTCATCTTTGGTAATGTTTGCGCCATGGAGCGGCGCAAGCAGGGCCCGAGC
>JAHFAO010000165.1 GCA_023250515.1 Deltaproteobacteria bacterium
CTAACCCGCACGCATTCCGGGGGAGGTGTCACAGTAAAAGCGACTTATCTTAACCCAAAGGAGACGGATAGTGCTCGGTTCGAGGTGATTCTGGATACCCACTCGGCTAATCTGGATGGGTATGACCTTAAAAAGTTGAGTCTTCTCCGGGATGAAACCGGCAAAGAGTATCAGCCCATGCAAATGGAGAACAAGGGGAGCGGCCACCATCGAGAAATCTCTCTAAGTTTTCTAAAACCATCTCCAGAGGCTAAACGGCTGGAGCTTGTGATTAGAGACATTGGAGGGGTTAAAGAGCGCTCGTTTCGCTGGGATCTGCAATGAGTAGTGAGCGAAAGGAGGACTATTAACGGTCGGAAGTTTCTTTATCGGACTAGTGGAAAGCTTTCTTTACGGTGTTTACGTGGGGCTGGTTTTTACCCCGATCTACAATTTTTACAATAAAAAATGGGGATAGATATTCATGAGGATCGATTTCCAAGAAAACACGAAGGAGGGTAGCATTATGAAAAGATTAGTTTTGGCACTGATTCTGTCCGGTGCTCTCGGCTCTTTCACTGTCTTGGCGCAGGAACAAAAAGGGATGCCTATGAAGGAAGGAATGCCCATGAAGGGTGGAGGGATGATGGGACAGATGATGGAGATGAAGGGGCGAATGGGAGAGATGCGGAAAGGGATGGGGGGGATGATGAAAGGGAAGGGGATGATGAAGGGCGATGAGACGAAGGGGATGGGAAAGGTGATGGGTGAGATGTCAGGGATGATGGGGGACATGGGACAGATGATGGGCAGCGGCAAGATGACACCGGAGGAGATGGAGAATATGTCGAAGATGATGGGCGACATGTCCGGCATGATGAAGCAGATGTCTGAGCGCATGAAACGGGGAATGAAAAAGACACAGTAGGGGAGTTAGTGACATGCAGCTGAACATTCGGGCTTTTGCCCTCGCGGTGGGGAGTATTACAGCAGCGGCCTTTACGATTTGCGCGTTTTTCGTTGCCGTGGCCCCAGAGGCCACCGCGGCCTTCATCGGGTACCTCTTGCATATCAATCTTTCCGGCTTAACGCGTGCAATCAGTTGGGGGAGCTTCTTTGCTGGCCTTCTGGGGGTTGGTATAGGAATGGCTCTCTGGACCGGTGCCGTGGCCTGGATTTACAACCGGCTTTCTTGAGCATACAGTCCACGATGGAGGCATGTTCGTGGCGAGGGTCGTAAATTAAAATTGAGCGGAGGGTTTTTCAGCAGAATCAAAATCCTGCCAGCGTACCGCGACTACATGGAGCAGGTGCCCCGCTTCTTGCCTCGCCTTCAAGGCAGGCAAGGCTAACTCCAAGTTGGCACGGTCGGCTTAACTCAAAAACATCGAGAGCAAAAAAGGAGGGGACTATGGCGCGAATTGTGCGGTGGTTGATGGCGGCGATAACAGGCTGGTTGATTCCGGGAGCAGTCTTGGCCCAGGAGCGGATTTATGAGTGGGGGTGGGGGATGCACCCGATGTGGTGGGGCACCTGGGGAGTCGGCATGATGTTGATGATGCTACTTTTCTGGGTTCTCGTAATCGCCGCCCTTGTGCTTGGGATCCGCTGGCTGGTCGGCCAGGGCAAGGAACCACGGTCCGATTCTGCGCTTGAAATCCTGCGCCAGCGGTACGCGCGCGGAGAGATCAACAAAGATGAGTTCGAGGCGAAGAAAGGAGACCTCAGCTAGTACCTGGTCGGAAAGGGGACCGATGATGAACGTTCGGCGGATGGTGATGGTTGCAGTAATGGAGGTGCTGGTGTTGCTGCCAGTAGCTGCGCTGGCGCAGACGGGCACCGGTAGCGACCACATTGTTCAGATGCAGGGGATGACCGGCGAGCCGATGGAGCATCCAGTTACCTCAGCCCCCTTCTATCGGGAACGGACGTTCCTGGTGCTGGTCGGTGTCGCGATCGCCGGCGCAGGCTTCGTCGCATACCGCGTCGGTCGCTCTCGCTGGCGCCAGAGGAAAGGGCCCGTGGACTTCGTGAACGAAGCAGTCCTTGTCGTGGATCTCGTCGATTCCACCCATCTCGCCACACACTACGGTAACGGCCTGGCCATGCGCGCCAGGAACATACTGAAAGACCGGACCCTGGCCGCGGCCGAGACTCGCGGACTCGCCTTTGCGGAGAACACAGGCGACGGCTACTTCATGACTTTTCCTTCGGTGGCGGGAGGTGTCCAGACCGCCATTGCGCTGCTCAAGGATTTGAGGGATCGGCCCCCGGACTTCTCTTCTGGGCCACCCCTCGCGGTCCGCGCAGGGATCAGCTACGGCGAGATCCTTCTTGATGCGCAGGGTCTTCGTCACGGAGCCACGATCAATAAGGCCTTCCGCCTCGAAGGGCTCTCCCATGAAAGCTTCGCTCAGGTGGAAGACGGGATTAAGCTGGACGAGATCCCTAACCGGAATCGCATCTTCCTCGATGAGGAAGCAGCCCAGGAGTTGCGGTCTGCCGAGATTCCCCTGCGCTTTTTGGGTTTCTGCAGACTCAAAGGGGTTCTCGGGTCTTCACCGCGTATTTGAGGTGCTTTGGGAGAAGGAGGCAAGTCCGTCTGGTTTCGAAAGCCGGGACGAGCGCGCTCATGGCTTAGCATAATCTCAGTGGCTCTTAAGGGGAGGGTCATATGAAGCTCACAATAGGCGTCATGGGGTCGAGCGGTGGCGACTTGAGTGAAGACTATCGAGTTCCTGTTGCGCGGCATCCAATGGCATTAGGAAAACGAAGCGAGTTACGGAATACCACAAGGGGGTGATTGAAATGTCAAAGGATCCAGTGTGTGGGATGGACCTGGACGAAAAAAGAGCCGTTGCGACGGCCGTGTATGGCGGCAAAACCTACTATTTCTGCTCGGACAGATGCAAGGCGACATTCGAAAAGACACCAGCCAAGCACATCAAGGACTGAACCAATGGCGTTAACGGATCAGGAGACGCTCGGCAAGACAAACGTCAATGCGCGAAGTGTTCCCTCAACAACGACCGGTGTAGGGAGACAGGAGAAAGGGACACGACGCGTCGAACTCTCATTGTCCGGACTGATCTGTGCGAACTGTGTACAGGCGGTGGAACGATCACTTAAGGCCGTACGCGGCGTCAAGCGGGCGACCGTCAACCTCGCGGAAAGCCCTTTTTGGGGTTGGGGCATTGCTGTCGGTCTTTACTGCGCGCCGTGCGTTAAGCAGCGGGATAAGGATGCTCCTCATAGGACTGCTCGCATCAGCCATCACGTTTAGTGTGGGTTGGTTGTTGGGGGTTTCGTTGGCGGGGTAAGAAAAGTAATAGAGAAAAGAGGAAGGTGCCATGCCAGAACAGATGCCTTTTTACTATAACACTCGTTTAACTTGGACAGAAGGTAAAAGAGGGAGACTTTCTGCGGATGGGCTACCGGAAATAGAAGTGGCCACGCCGCCGGAGTTTGACGGTCCTTCAGGTCATTGGTCTCCAGAGCACCTTTTTGTCGCAGCGGCGAGCGCCTGTGTGATGACCACCTTTTTGGCCATTGCAGCAAACTCCAAGTTGGCTTTCAAGGACTATTTTTGTTCTGCCACAGGCAAGCTGGAAAAGATGGAAGGGACAGGGCTGCAGATCACCGAGATTATGATGAAGCTCCGTCTGACCGTGATCCAGGAAAAGGACAAGGAAAGGGCGCAGCGGGTCATCGCCAAGGCCGAGGAAAATTGTCTGATCTCTCGATCGATGAAAACACGGGTTTTGGTAGAGCCAGAAATCGTTGTGATAGGTAACGCGGGCCCCTTCGACTTCACCTAGGCTACTGCTGCGACTTTTTCCTTTGTCTTCGGTCCCGACTGGGGGTGGATGGAGAGGACAGGGCAGGTCGCCAGACGCACGACCTTCTCCGTAACACTTCCGATCAGCATATGCATGAGGCCGGTTCTCCCTTGGGTGCACATCACGATCATGTCGGCCCCCTCCTCTTCGGCCTTCCCTACGATCCTCTTGTAGGGAACTCCAATCTCAATCCCTTGACGTACCATGACCTTTCCATTTAGGTCGGCGAAGTTCTCCCTTAGGAACTCGGTCAGGAGTTCTTTGCGCTGCTGAAGCAGCAACTTCGCTAAGGATTCAGGCTGAAACCCTTCGTCGCGTCGGGTCGCCTCTTCTAACCCGATAACATGATAGACAATGACCTCTGCTCCCTCAGATCTGGCAATTTCCAGGGCATTGCGCACTCCCTCTCGGGACAGCGCTGAGAGATCTGTGGGGGCAAGGATCTTTCTTATCTTGTCCATACAATCCTCCTTTACGGGTGCACCCCCAGAACTGTAAAGCCCCTCTCCTTTAGTAGCTTGGCGAGATGGTCGGGGTCGGCTGCGCGCATACGCATGTAGCACACCGGGCTCTCGTCCCACTTCTCCCGGTATGTTCCTACGCCAAGGATCTCTCCTCCTTCTTCCCTAATGGTTTTCGAGGCGTCAGCGAGGTCATAGCCTTCTCTCTCCAGTAGGAGGTCAATACGAACGGCGCTCTCCTCTGAAGCACCCATTACGTCGAGGAAGGCCTGCAGGATGTCGCTGGTAGTGATGATGCCGACCAGCTTGCCATCCTTGACAACCGGTAGCCCGCCAATCTTACGCTTGAGCAATACCTGGGCAGCTTCCTCCAGTGTGGTCTCAGGAGTAACTGTCACCAAATCTTCGGTCATTGCCACATTAATCTTGGTTTTCTCTAGGTATCCCATGTGCTGGCGCAGATCACGATCCGTGACAATCGCGATAAGCTGCCCGTCTTTCACTACGGGCAGACGGCGAAACCCACCTGTCTGCATCTTGGCCTGAGCCGTCGCCAAATAATCGTCGGCGGTTATGGTTACTGGGTCCTTGGTCATGCGTTTGCCGACTAGCATTTTTCCTCCGCGAAGAATTTCCTTCTCCCGATTTAATACCTCTTTCACTTTTCAACGGTCCTATGCAGCTCTCTCAAATCTCTCTCTCTCATTTCCTGACATCCGAGGGGGAACAACCGGGACGATCTGCCGATAGAGAAGTAGCAAACTCAAGCCGGCTAAGCGACTGCGGCGGCTTTTTCTATTGCCTCTTGTCTTGGCTCGGGATGAATGGAAAGCACAGGACACGGGGCAGTGCGGACGACCTTCTCGGTCACGCTCCCCACGAGCATATGAGATAGACCGGTCCTTCCATGGGTGGAGATGACAATTAAATCCATCCCTTCTTTTTTTGCCTTCTCGACAATATTGCTTTCTGGTCTGCCCAACTCTACCTTTTCACGAACGTCAACCGATCGGAGAAGATCGGAGAAATTTTCTTCTAGGAACCGTGTCAGAGCCGGCTCGTATTTCTCCAAAAGGAGATCAGCGGGGCGATACGCATGGTTGGTCGTTCTCTGCGCTTCTATCGCGGAGCCGTATTCCATGAGCTCATTGAGGTTCACAGCATGGTAGACTGTCACTTTTGCTCCGACAGCTTTGGCCAAGTTAAGCGCATAGCGAACCCCGGCCTTAGAAAGTTCTGAAAGGTCCGTTGGGGCAAGAATTTTTTTAATCTTGTTCATAGATACCTCCCTCTGAAGTCAGCTTGCATTCCTATAAGTTTGAGAGACGCATAAAACATGCCAACCTAAAAGCGAGGGACATGAATGGTTATATCAGTGTCCCCTTCCCACTTTTGCGATTATTTCGTGGTCGTTTTCTCAATCCTGAGAAAATCCACCGCCGGTTCTACAGAAAATAAGAAAAATCTTCTGGCACGAGGCTTGCTCATGTACTAATCTTGCGGGCATGATTAACAAGACAAAAAAGAAGTTGGTCTTTTGGCTGGGGGTCTTGGTCCTCGCTTTCGTTCCATACCCCGCCAAAGGGTATGAGGAGATAGCGGTTACCAATGGTGGATCCATTAGGGGCAGCGTGAAGCTCCAGGGTCAAATCCCCAAGCTTACTCCCCTCGAAATTACTAAGTTTAAAGAGGTCTGTAAGGGTGTCCCGAACGAGAGCCTAGTTATCGGGCCTGCCCGTGGGGTTCGTTATGCCGTTATAACTGTGGAGAGGGTTACCAAGGGAAGAGCGGTTGAGAAGGAGGCGGTCCATGAGCTGGATAACTTGAAGTGCCGTTTCATTCCCCACGTTCAGGCTGCAGGCGTTGGACAATTCTTGGTAATCAAAAACAGCGACCCTATTCTACATACTGCCCACGCCTATTTCCCAGATGGGCAGCCCCATTTTAACGTTGGTCTTTATCCTGGGAAGGTGAGCCGAAAACCTCTTGTTAGTTCTGGCGTCGTCAAAATCCTCTGCGAAGTACATCCGTGGATGAATGCCTATATCGTAGTCACGGATCATCCCTATCACGCGGTTACAGATGTTTATGGAGATTATGAGATCAGGGATGTACCTCCGGGAACGTACCGATTAAAGGTCTGGCACGAGAGGTTGGGAATAGAGGAAAAAGAGGTTGAGGTGAAGGCTAAGGCGACCTCCAAGATGGACTTCGTCCTTTCATTTCCCCAAGGAGGAAAAAAATGAGGCGATATTCGTTTTGGCTTGTGGTTTTGTTCTGGCTCTTCTCCCACGCGGCAATCTTCGCCGCGGAAGCAGCCAAGACAGGAATCGTCAAAGGCACTATTACCATAGGCGGAAAGCCGACCTCGGATGTGGTTGTCTCCATTGAGGGGCTACCTGCGGAAAAACCCAAAACTCAAAACTCGAAACTCAAAACTGCCAAGGGCGTGATGGACCAGCGGGATATGAAATTTCTCCCTCGTGTCCTGCCTATGCTCGTAGGCACAACGGTTGATTTCTCGAATAACGACAAAGTCTGGCACAATGTGTTCTCTACATCCGAAGCCAAGAAGTTCGATCTTGGGCTCTACCCTCAAGGGCAAAGCCGGAGCGTGACCTTCGATAAGGCCGGTGTGATTAGAATTCTATGTAATGTCCATCCGAACATGGAAGCCTACGTGGTAGTCAAGGAACATGCCTATTTTGCTGCTACCGACAAACGCGGGAATTATCAGATCAGTAATGTGTCCTTAGGCAAGTACCGGCTCGAGATCTGGCATCCTGAATTCGGTACGAAGGTTGAGTCTTTTAATCTGGTGCGCGAAGGGGAAGTCCTAGCAGTCGATGTTGATCTCAAGAAACAAAGATAAGAGCGGAGGGAGGATATTTTATGAAGATGATCGAAGCCATTATTGAGCCTTTTAGTCTAGATGAAGTTAGAGACGCGCTAACAAAGGCAGGTGTTCGGGAGATGACAGTGAGTGAGGTGAGGGGATATGGACGTCACAAGGGACACAGGGGGTTTTACCGCGCTGCTGAATATACGGTTGATTTTTTGCCAAAGGTAGAGATCCAGGTCCTAGTTCCTGATGAGACAGCGAAAAAGGTTGTTGAGACAATTATGCATTCAGCCCGAGTCGAAAAAACCGGCGATGACAAGATCTTCGTTATGCCAGTGGAAGAGGTGGTCTACATCAGTCCAGGTGGAAACGGATGCGGCCTGAAGGAAGGGATGGAAAAGAGGTAGTTCAATGAAGAGCGTCATATTGGCTTTGGTTTCAGCGTTAGCTGTGGCCATTGGAATCCCACTTTTTATCTGGAACCCGTTGGGCATCAAGGTAGCTACT
>JAHFAO010000166.1 GCA_023250515.1 Deltaproteobacteria bacterium
GAATTAGAAAAAGAAATCAGCCGCTTAATTGAAGGGGTTCCCGGAGTGACCAAGGTGATAGCGGACTTCGAATCTCCGCCTATTGAATACATGTATCCCTAGTGTAGTGTCTCATAAAAAGCTTTACTCACCGTTCGTGGTGAGCCCTTCGCCACCGTTCGTCCTGAGCGCGTCGAAGGAACGAACGGTGCTCGGGACAGGCTTGTCGAACCATGAAGAAAAAGACGTTGAAAAGATTCACCCTTCGACTTGCTCAGGGTGAACGGAAAAGGTAAATCGTTGTAAAGGTATTTTAGAGACATACCACTAGTTAGAAGCGATTTTAGATTTTGGATTTTGAATTCAGGATCCGAAAAACGTATGGAGCTTGCCTTCACGTGGCGATCCTTCCGGGGCTTAGCCATCTCGCTTACCATTCTGGGATTCAATCTCCGGGGAAACGGCCTGAGAGATTTTTCCGATCTCCGCCCAGAGAGACAGGAATCACTATCGAGTCTTGACAGAATTGGAGTGACTCTAAAATTCTCGGGGAGCGTGAAATCATAGCAGTTAAAAATAAAAAGAAAGGCAGGAAACTAATGGCTGAGAGCATGGACAAAACAACCTATTACGAGTCGTGGATAAGGCAAGAAGGTGTGCCGGTGGTGGAGGGATACGGAGTTGACGTGGCCGGCATTACTTTGGGGCCTTGGACTAGACGGGGTGGTCGGGGAGCCTTCGTCCAGCTTCGAGGGATGGAGGGAGCAACCGGGATGGAGGTGATGGAGGTTCCGCCGGGCAAGGCGCTTGAGCCCGAGAAACACCTCTACGAGAAAGTGATTTATGTAGTGGAGGGCCTCGGGTCCACAGAGGTCTGGCAGGAAGGGCAGGGGAAGCGGTTTTTCGAGTGGGGGCCGGGGAGTCTGTTCGCCCCGCCACTCAACTGCTGGTACCGGTTGGTGAACGGTGGCAGGGACAGGGCGCTCCTAGCGGCAGTGACCAATGCACCGATGATTATGGATATGTTTCATAATAGCGATTTCATCTTCAGCTGTGACTATCAGTTCAAGGACCGCTACAATGGCGAAGAAGAATACTTCGCGGTCGGAAAAAAGCGCTACACATTGGGACGCGGAAATTATTGGGATACGAATTTCATCGCTGATGTGGCTACCGCGACGATCGACGCGCACGAATGGAAGGCGGCGGGAGGAGGTTTTACTGGGTTTGAGATCGCAGGGAACGCCTTGGTGGGTCATCTGGTGGAGTGGCCTGTGGGAATGTATCACAAGGCCCACTATCATGGTGCCGGTGCCGTTTTGCTGATTCTTAAGTCTGAAGGGTATACGATCATGTGGCCCAACGAGTTGGGAATCCATCCTTACCAGGATGGCCATGGCGACCAGGTTGTCAGAGTAGACTGGAGGCCCGGGACCGCGTTCGGCCCGCCCAATGGCTGGTTTCACCAGCATTTCAACCTCGGCTCGGAAAAGGCGCGCCAACTCGCTCTGCGTTACGGGAGCAAGAAGCACAAGATGGGATTTTATGTCGCGGCGCAAAAGCGCGATGGTGGGGTTTTCATCAGCGTCAAAGAAGGCGGCACATTGATCGAGTATGAGGATGAAGACCCTGAGATCCGACGGATTTATCAGGCGGAGGTGAAAAAGAGAGGAATCCCTTTTGACATGCCTCCCGTGAAATCGTGAGATCGTCGCATTCGATCTAAAGCTCCGTTGCATCGGAAATTCTGTAACCGTTGTCTTTAAGCTGCTGCTGACCCATGTTAGCCTGGTATCTTCTCATGCGGACCGTAAGCCAGTTCCACTGGTCGGGGTAGCGTCGGATGAGAGTTTCCAAATAGTCCACTATTCGTTGCGTATTTTGCGTAATACCTTCAGACAAGCTTCCATTCCTTGTCATGGGGATTTCCGGCTCGATCATGAGATGCAGACCTCCCTGATAGTTCCTGATAAGGTACATTGGCACCACTGCCGCTCCTGACCGCAGCGCCAGACTCACAGGTCCCCGCGGGGAAGGGACTTGTTGACCGAACAAGAGAGTCTGGACCTTCCCCCTTTTCAGGTTATCCCCCAGGATAAAGACAATCTCATTTTTCTTTAGGGCATTGAGAATTTGCCTTACAGCCGTTCGTCTTGGGAGAGATGGAATAATATGTTGGTGAAAGTAGGGGACGAGGTAGCGGTCAATAATACTTCTTATCCTCTGCTCCGATGGGATGCGAAAAAGAGTGTGGAATGGGTACCCATCCATTCCCAGTCGTGCCCCCACCAGGACAAAGTTGCCTATATGTGCCCCGAGGGCTATGATGCCCTTTCCCTTTGCCAGGGCAGCCTCAAGATTTTCTATCCCTTTGATCGCCACGATTGCCCGAGCGTGTTCGGGATGGACCTGCTGAAGAAAACAGTCCATCAGGTTTTTGACAAAATGTTCCTGCACTCCCTTGGCCAAACCTTTTCTCGTGGCGGGGGAATAGGTTTCACCAAAAGCCGCCGCTAAATTTTTTATAATACGTCGCCTGGGAATGAGAATGGAAATAAGGAGCTTGAACGTCGGAGTCGACAAGCGGCGAAAAAAATCCACAGGAAGCAGTCTGAGAAGTCCTAGAAAAAGGAAGAAGATCCCTTCTAAAGAACGATATAGAGACCATCGGTAGAATTTTTTAATTGTCATTTGTCCTGGGTTTCTTATTTATAGCCGTAGGCGTGCCAATCCCGGAGAACCTTCTCCTGAACTTCTTTGGGCCAGATGTTATTGAAAGAGGCCTTCATGGAGATCGCCTCTTTAGGCCACTCCCTGGGCCAGGGGCAATCGAACGACGCGTAAGCCCCGAGATGCCTTGTTCTCTCCTCGGGCTCGTTCTCCACCTGTAGCGTCCCGTGCTTGCTATGGTGAGTGGTAGAGACCGCCCAAAGTACCTGTCCCATATCGGTTACATCGACATCCTCTTCCACAATGAACAGATAACAACTAGAGCGCCCCCAACCTGTCTGCCAGATGGCCTGGGCTAGATTACGCGCGCAGTCAGAATAGGGGATCTTGGTAGAGGCTATAGTCCACTGGGAGGCAGCCTCAGGCGGGCAGTAGACTGCCTTCACAGGAAGGCCGCGGCTTCTGACTTCATCGAGGATGTTGGCCGCCTTGGTCAGAGAAAAAGAAACGGAAGAGTCATCGACAGACATCCCCATACAGCTAACTGGGAGAATTGGATTGTTACGGTGGGTGATAGCTGTCACATAATAGATGGGACGCGACCCATCTTCCCCTTGCCCTCGTGGGAGGATGAGTCCTTCGACGACGATCTCCGAAGTTGCTGGGACTGCGAGATCTACCGTTTCACATTTGACCAGCTCTAAGGGAGCCTGGCGAATTCCACCTATAATATCCACTTCTGAAACGTCAGGAGGGAAGCGTGTGCCTGCTACCCATGGGGTTACGGGTTCTGTGCCGAGGGCTATGGCAAACTCCAGGGCTCCACGGTTTTGGTTGTACGCGTAACGCTGACCTCCCATGTCTCGCACCGGGAGAAAATTCCCCACCATGGTTTTCCTGTCATGTATCATTAGGCGGCAGAGTCCCCAGTGATGCACCTCCGAGTCTGGGTCCTTGGTGATAATGGCATGCCAGGTCCCCAGGTAGGGTCCGCTGTCTCCCTGGTGTAGGACAGGAGCAGGAAAGATCTGCAAATCCACGGCGTCCCCCAATAGGACGTTCTCTTTACATGGCCCATCTTTGACCAAAACCGGCTTGATCGGTTTTTTGATCCGCCGACTATATTCCTTAATGATCTCAAGCGGCGTGGAGTCGGGTGGCATGTCCATGGAAATCGCAAATCGAGCAAAGGTGCGACCCTTGCGGCCACTCAGGCCAATCGGCGCACCTAAGATCGCCTGGCCTGAATATCCTCGAAGGTTGAGAAAGAAGGGAGCCGGTGCTTGCAGATCATAGGAGCGGCGGATAATGGCTCCAACCTCATAGACCGGTTGAACCTGCTCCTCAATCCTTTGCACCTCTCCCTCATTCTCCAATTGGGCGATGTACTCCCTAAGATCCCTATACGGCATGATTCTCTCCTAAAAACCTTGATGGATGACCTAATTACGTATCTTTTATCAAAATAGGCAAAGTTTTCTTGACATATAAACTGTTTTAATCTAAATAGTCAATACTTAAAACATTTGCCATAAAGAGGGTTTAAGGATGGGTAAAGAAAATGGCTCATGAGGACTTACGAGAGTGGATCGGCGTTCTTGAGAATAAGGGGGAACTAAAGCGGGTTAAGGCCGAAGTGGATTGGGATGAGGAGATCGGTGCTATCACTAGGGAGATCTCCAGCTACAACGGACCTGCCCTTCTCTTCGAGAGGATCAAAGATTACCGGGATAGTCCCTGCCGTCGCTTATTTACTAATGGCACGGGAACCAAGGAAAGGGTTTGCAGGCTCCTTGGGTTATCTGAGGAAACCTCCTATCGAGACATCGTAAGAACGCTGAAAGAACGCTTCTCCAATCCGGTGAAGCCGACAAAGGTCCAGCACGGTCCGGTTAAGGAGAATGTGATATCCGGAGACAAGATCGATCTTTACCAGTTTCCCGTTCCGAAGTGGAATCCGTTCGATGGGGGGAGGTACATCATGACCTCCGCGAGTGTGGTCACGATGGATCCGGAAACTCAACTCATCAATGTCGGTACCTACCGGGGGATGATCTCGACCAAGAGAACGATCAGTGTATTGCTGGCTGCGACCCAGGGGTGGGGAAAGCATTTTGCTAAATATAAAAACCGGGGTGAGGAGATGCCGGTCGCTGTTGTTTTGGGGTGGGATCCTACCCTGTTCATGGTTGCATCCACTCCCGTAAACTATCCGGAATACGAAATGGCCGGCTCCTTGAGAGGTTCCCCGGTAGAACTGGTCAGATGTGAGACAAGTGATCTCTTGGTGCCGGCCACTGCCGAAATTGTCATTGAGGGACGGATCTCACCTGATCCGAAGACCTTTGAGCTTGAGGGGCCTTACAGTGAATACCCTGGATACTATGGAGGACAAAAGACGCCTAAACATAGGATTTGGGTGGAATGTATCACCCATCGGAATGATCCGATCTTGACGGGATGCCTTACCGGATCTAGTCCGGGAAGGACCAATGAGGGAACCACGTGGACGCCTGCTACCTTTTCTGCCGTTGCCTGGCAATACCTTGACCAGGCAGGCGTACCCAATGTTCTCGGGGTTTGGAGAGGGAAATGGCCCGAAGTCATAAGGGTGCAAATCCGTAAAAGCTATCGAGGCCATGCCCAGCAGGTGGCTCAGGCGCTTTGGGGATCGAGCTTCGCCAATTATGCAGCCAAGCACCTCATCGTGGTTGACGAGGATATCGATATTTTCGATTGGGAGGCGCTCGAGTGGGCTTTAGCTTATCGTGTCAATGCGGCAATGGGAGATATCTCTTTTTTCCCGGGAACCGTCGGTTCCATGTTGGACCCCAGTGTCCCCATTGAGGAGAGAAACTCAGTGAAATACGGCCATGGGAAGTGGACCCGAGTTTTGATCGATGCCACGATCAACTGGGAGCTAGAGCCTCAGGAACAATACGGAGGGGAGCGTTATCCTCCTTTAGGGACTGCGATCTCTCCAAAAATGGAGGAGACGTTAAAAAAAAGGTGGAGAGAGTACGGATTCGAATGAGAAAATTTTTTTGCTGTTCATGGCAGCACTGCTGAGATTGAGGGGGACATATGATGGCGGGTAATTACTACATTGATCTCCGAGCATTCATTCAGGAGCTTGAGAGGCGGGGAAGGCTTTACCGCTGGAAGCGTCAGGTCAACAAAGATACCGAACTCATGCCGCTCATGCGGCTCCAGTATCGGGGCCTTTCTGATGAAAGGCGTCAGGCCTTTCTCTATGAAAACGTGACCGATGCCAAAGGGGGCCGCTACGACATGAAAGTCGTGACGGGGATGTATGGCTCTTCCCGACAAATATTGGCTTTAGGCATGGCCTGTGAGGAGCCGGAAGAGATCTATGAGAAGTGGCGCTACGCCTTGGCGCATCCAAAGGAGGCGGTGACCGTCGATTACGGGCCATCTCAGGAGCAGATTCACTTCGGCGCAAAGTTGGAGAATATTGGTCTGACCATGCTTCCGGCCCCTGTCGAGGAGCCTGGTTTCAGCGGGGGAATACGTGTGACGGCGCCGTTTATTACCAGAGATCCTGAGAGTGGCACCCGCAACGTCGGGATGTACAGCGGCCACTTTCGATCCCCTGATTCCCTGATCGCCGGAATTGCGCGCACACACCACGCGATGCTCTACCACTTCCCCAGCGCCCGCCGCCGGAGGGAGGGTCTACCCGTGGCCATTGTGTTGGGGACACTCCCCGATATCGCTTATGTAGCGGCGGCCAATCTCCCTTATGGGATAGACGAGCTGGCTGTCGCAGGAGGCATACGAGGACGGCCAGTAGAAATGGTCCGCTGTAAAACCATTCCCCTGGAGGTGCCGGCTGAGGCTGAAATCGTGATCGAGGGCGAGATATCAACTGAGGTCATGGAGCGGGGCGAGCCCTTTAGCGACTATCCCGGCTATCTCATGGTGGAAAGGAACCTCAGGCCGGTTGTCAAGGTCAAGGCCATCACCCATAGACGGGAGGCCCTTTTCACGGCCATTCTGGTCGGTTTACCACCGAGCGAGTCTAACGGTATCTCGCGCACTTGCCGTGAGATGATGCTCTATAACTTCCTCAAATATAGTTGCAATCTACCCGAGGTGTTGGAGGTCTGCTGTCCGGAGATGGGTGGAGGTTGGAACTGGTGGGTTATTCGGCTGCGCAAGAGCCATCCCAGCAAGCCTTGGCAGGCGTTGCAGGCGGCCTCAGGTATGGACTCGGCTAATAAAGTGATCATCGTAGTCGATGAGGATATCGATCCCAAGGACCCCGATATGGTGATGTGGGCGCTAAGCTTTGCCATGCAGCCTCATCGAGATGTCCGCATCATCACTGCTCGGGTGCCGCTGCTCGATCCTTCGGCTTACTCCTTGATGAGTGATCCAAAAGATTCAGAGCAGCGTAGTTTCCCGCCGCCAGAGGGCTGTTCAGGAATTCTCATCGATGCAACCCGAAAAGGGCCATATCCGCCTGTGGGTTTACCCAAGCGGCCGTTTATGGAGCGAGCGCTGGAGATCTGGCATGAGGAGAAGTTGCCGTCTCTCGATCTTAAAACCCCTTGGTATGGATACCCGTTGGGATTGTGGAAGTCCGAAGACGATGAGTTGGCTGAGATGGTGACAAAGGGGCAGTATTTTGCGCCATACAAGAAGGCCGGAGGATAGGGGAGTAATCTATGAAGCGAGAGACGAGCTACGAAAGCTGGATGCGGCAGGAAGGGATTCCCGTGGTGGAAGCATACGGAGTGGAGGATGTGAGACGGATCACACTAGCAGGCTGGCCGCGGACAGGTAGCAAAGGCGCCTTTATCCAGCTCAAAGGGATGGAGGGATTTACCGGGATGTATATCGGCGAGATCCCGCCGGCCGGGGCCTTAAGTCCCGAACGGCACCTTTATGAAGAGTTGATCTATATCCTTCAAGGTTTTGGTTCAACTGAGGTGTGGTCGGAGCA
>JAHFAO010000305.1 GCA_023250515.1 Deltaproteobacteria bacterium
TAGTAAACAGTCGGGACCCCCTTGCTATTGCAACCTGCGAACCCCATTTCTCATGAGGAACGCAGGCACGCCTTATAGTTACCGTACGGCGCTAATTTGCCGAGTTCCCTTACCTACAGTTCCCCGACACGCCTGAGGCTTCTCACCTAGGATCACCGGTGTCGGTTCTAGGTACGAGCTCCAATGCATCTTTCCACTCCCGTTTTCACGGTCTCCGGGAATCAGGCAAACTACCCCAACGGGCAGCCATTCTCCGCTCACCAAGGTTCTCGTCATTACGACACTCCCCTCGGCTCGCAGGATTAGACAGAGCGAGAAACTCTGAATGCCCTGTCTCGAAGCGTCGGAAGCGATGCCACCCCCTTGCGGAGGCATCGATGCATCAGAGGCAGCGGAATATTAACCGCTTTCCCTGATTCGAACAAGTCTTTTGAGATTGTTCTTAGGATCGGCTAACTCCTGGCTGATGACGCATTGCCAGGAAACCCGTGTCCTTTCGGCGGTCAGGATTCTCACCCGACTACGCTGCTACTACTACCAGGATCTGCACTGGAAGCCGGTCCACAGGACCTCACGGCCCTGCTTCTGCCCAGCCACCACGCCCACCTACCGCACACTCTCGACTGAGAGTGGCCCAGAGTATCGGCAGTAGGCTTTAGCCCCGTCCATTTTCGGGGCCCTCAAGCTCGGCAGGTGAGCTGTTACGCTTTCTTTGAAGGGTGGCTGCTTCTAAGCCTACCTCCCTGCTGTTTTAGCTCAAGGACACCCTTTTGCTTGACACTTAGCCTACATTTGGGGGCCTTAACTCTAGTCTGGGTTAACCCCCTCTCGGTTATGAGGCTTACCCCACATAAACCCGCCTCCCCGCTTCTTATGCCCCGGCACATTCGGAGTTCAAGAAAAAGGTGGACCCTTTCGGATCCTTGTCTTTTCGTTGGTGCTCTACAGCGCCGGCAGCATCCACGGAGACAGGACTGGGATCCGCTTCGGTGGGAACTAGCAATCACCGAGCTAGATTGGCTTTTGGCCCCTTGTCCTCAGTCAGGGGACTAAGTTGCACGTTAAGACCCTTGCAGGCCTCCACCAGGCTTTCGCCCGGCTTCACCTTGCTGAGGACACGATCGCTCGGTTTCTAGTCTAAACCGCCATGACTCAAAGGCCCTTTCAGACCTCCCCCCACGCCCCTTGCGGGGTTACGGAGAATCGCTTTCGCTTCGCCTCCGGGCTTTGAACCCTTAGGCTCGCCATGACAGTTAACTCCCTGGCCCGTGTTTCTAGACGGAACGCACCACCCTGAGGCACTTACCCCGCATTGAGCTCTATTGCTAGAACTCGCAGCAGGATCGTACCTCTTCCAGGCGATGCTCGTCTGTAACCGGATGGTTTCAGGCTCTTTTCACACCCCTTTCGGGGTGCTTTTCAGCTTTCCCTCACGGTACTAGTACGCTATCGGTCTTGGGTAGTGTTTAGCCTTGGGGGCTGCTTTCCCCCATCTTCCCTAGCCACTGTCAAGGCCAGGTACTCTACGCTCAGCACAACCTCGAGAGGAGAGAGTCTACAGGGGTATCACCTTCTGTGCCCCGACTTTCCAGACGAGTTCAACTCCCTTTCTCAGGGTTGCATGCGCTGAACGTGAACCCCACATCTCCCGGCCCTTTCGGGCAAGGATTCGGTTTGGGCTGTCCCGGTTTCGCTCGCCGCTAATAACGGGATCTCAATTGATTTCTCTTCCTCCTGGTACTCAGATGTTTCCTTCCCCAGGGTTTGCGTCCCTCTTGCGGAGGGACATCGGAACGCCTTGCGGCAATCCCGATAGATTTTACTCCATTCGGGAATCCTCGGATCGAAGTCTGCGTGCGACTCCCCGAGGCTTATCGCAGCTTGCTACGCCCTTCTTCGCCTTCCCAAGCCAAGCCATCCACCATACGGCGTCGTTGCGTCGGATGAGATAAACGTCCCGGCGGACGTTATCGCGAACCCTATGCACGGCAACATTGCAGCCAGCTGAAGAGGCTGGCCGCTAGCCCTTCGTATCTCACCTCTTCCAGTGAGATACTGCATCTCCATGACTCGTGTTCAACCTCTTTTCAGTGCGTAATCGCATCCCGCTTAATCTAAGGAGGTGATCCGGCTGCAGGTTCCCCTACAGCCACCTTGTTACGACTTCTCCCCCCTTGCCGAACTCAGATTCGATCACCCCAATGAGAGATGACCTCGTCAAAGCCCAACTCGGGTGAAGCGACGGGCGGTGTGTGCAAGGAGCAGGGACGTATTCACCGCGCGGTGATGACACGCAGTTACTAGGGATTCCATATTCATGAGGACGGGTTTCAATCCTCAATCACAACTGAGGTAGGGTTTGAAGATTGCCTTCCTCTTTCGAGGTCGGAACTCATTGTCCCTACCATTGCAGCCCGCGTGTGGCCCAGGAGTTTCGGGGCATACTGACCTGCCGTGGCCCCTGCCTTCCTCCGTCTTAGCGACGGCAGTCCCAGTAACTAGCCTCTGGCATCTTTCGACGCCAGCTAGCAATTACCGGTAGGGGTCTCGCTCGTTGCCTGACTTAACAGGACGCCTCACGGCACGAGCTGGCGACGGCCATGCACCTCCTCTCAGCTCGTCAGGTAAGGTCTTCAGCCTGACCCTCAACCTGCTGTCT
>JAHFAO010000306.1 GCA_023250515.1 Deltaproteobacteria bacterium
CCATGAAAGGCGAAAAAAATTCCTTCTCATAATGTCTCCCTATGATTTTTACTGGAAAAAGAAATTTTTGTTATTATCCGGCGTCCTCTCTTAGATCACTACCCCTACTCTTCCCCTAGGGCCTCATGCAGATAGGCAAAGTTAAAACCAGGTGACGGTGTCTCGTCGGCATTATCGTTAACTGCCGATAAGATAGCGGAGAATACCTCATCCAGGAAGTGCGAGACTTCCTCGTTGCGTGATTCCTCTTGAAGAGGAGGAGACACTCGCCGCACCCACATACCTCCCCAGAACAACGCGACCGTTACTGCGAGCGTAGCGGCCAGGGGTACCCAACGTACGTAAAAAGAGCGGGGAGGGTGATAAAGAGCCTGGGGAGGAGGCTCCTCTCGAAGCACTCGCCCGATCGCTTCCAAGTTGTGCATCAACCGCCGATACCGCTTAGAACAAGCTTCACAGGCCTTCAGATGGGCCCGTTCTGGTTCGGTCCCTTCACCTTCATACAACAAAAGCAGTGCTTGATCCCGCAAGCACTTTCTCATAAGCGCCCTCGTAACGCTTTGCGCAGGTGGCAGACGGCCCGAAAAAGATGACGCTTCACACTGCCCGTTGTAAGTCCTAGATTTTCCGCAACCTCTACTGTGGACCACCCCTCGACGTGGCGGAGGATAAAAACCTCTTGCTGACGAGGAGATAGCTCCCGAAGGGAGCGCCAGACACGCGTACGGACTTCCCGGCCGAGGACTACTTCTTCCAGTGTCTGGCCATGACTTGGATGATCGGCTTCCTGAAATTCTTCCTTGGACGGTCGCAGCCACTTCCACCACCCTGAACGCTGCCGGTCACGACAAGCATTGATCGTGACCCGTATAAGCCACGGCTCCCATGCCATGGGCCCGTTCCGGGTCTGGTACTCCTTAAAAACCTTAAGAAAAACCTCTTGGCCAATCTCCTCAGCTTCGCCGGGGTCTGACAGCAGAAGGCGACTCAATCGTACCACTCGCCCATAATGGGCTTTGTAAAGCTCCACATAGGCGGCCTGTTTATCCGGTACGGCCTTCAGCTTCATTTGCAACAACGAATCAACGCTTAATTGGACAAGTGTCATAACATCCCGAACACCTGAGTGCCATAACATCCCGAACACTTTGCTTTGGGTTTCAGTTTAATTATTGTCTTCAAAAACGGAATAGCTAGGAGAGTTAGCATGGCTAAAAAACTTCTCTGGCCGATAGACGAAAGGCGATGGCTTTTGCTGTGGGCCGTGGCGCATCTCTGCGCGCTGTCGCCCGACTTTTCCGAGTCGGTCCTGCCACGGTCCATTACTGGGTTCAGCGTGCTGGAGACAAACCCCTTAACCAAGTGGACTGGAGCAATCGGCCACGCGTTCCACACAGGACTCGGCGTACTGACACGGCCCTGGAGGATCTTGTACTGATGGTGCGCCGTGAGCTTAAAGAAACCAGCGATCTGGGCGAGTTTGGTGCTGTTGCTATCCATCGCGAGCTGCTTGAGCGCAGCATAGCCAGCGTTCCCTCCTTGCGAACCATTGGGCGCATTCTTGAACGTCGTGGGGCTCTTGATGGTCGCCGCCGGCTTCGCCATCGGCCACCGCCCCTCGGCTGGTACCTGCCCGATGTGGCAGAGGGGCGAAGCGAACTGGACAGCTTTGACGTTGTCGAAGGCCTGGTGATCGAAGGAGGCATTGCCGTGGACATTCTTAATGGGATCTCGCTCCATGGCGGCCTGATTGCCTCGTGGCCGGACACTGCGATTACTGCCACTAAGAGCGTCGAAGCCCTGGTCCAGCATTGGCGCACCTTTGGGCTTCCTGCCTACGCCCAGTTTGATAACGACAGCCGTTTCCAAGGGACACATCGATTTCCGGATTCGATTGGCCGCGTGATGCGTCTGTGTCTGAGCTTGAACGTCACGCCAGTCTTCACCCCACCCCGGGAGACCGGCTTTCAAGCTGCCATCGAGAGCTTTAACGGACGCTGGCAAGCCAAAGTCTGGCAGCGCTTCCATTACGAGTCCTTGGCTGGCTTGCAAGCTCAGTCGGCCAGGTATGTCGCCGCTTATCGCGGTCGCTTGATGAGCCGTGTTGAGCGGGCCCCAGAGCGACGGCCCTTTTCCCAGCAGTGGCAGCTTGACCTTCAGGCGCATCCGTGTGGCCGCATGGTCTTCCTTCGCAGAACCAGTGAGCAGGGGCAGGTGAGCCTTTTGGGTCATACTTTCCCGGTAGACAAAAACTGGCCGCATCGCTTGGTCCGAGCCGAGGTGGATCTTGATGCCAGCTTGATCTCCTTCTACGCGCTGCGACGAAGAGAGCCAAAAGGGCAGCGTCTTCTCACAACGGTTGAATACCGCCTGCCCAGGAAACCATTTACAGGTGCATCGAGCACCTAAGTATTGTTCCATGGTTAGGCATAAAAGCATAAGCGTTCGGGATGCTTTGACACTTGCTTGTTTTAAGATAAAACCGTTCGGAATGTTATGGCACTTGTCCGGCCCGATCCGCCACATTGATAAGCGGACGGGCCTTTTTGTTTTTGCCGTGTAGTGCTAGAATTCGAATTATGGAACGAAGCGAGAGAGTGACACCTGCCTTAAAAAAGGCCCATGAGGAAGGCATCGACTTAAGCCAACTGCA
>JAHFAO010000167.1 GCA_023250515.1 Deltaproteobacteria bacterium
CCACAGAGTCCATAATGCGGGTACTAATTCAACAACCAGTCTGGCCACCTACCAGCTTTTACTGCAACGTCACCAGGACCTGAATAATACCCTTGCCCTCACCGAGCGACTCCAACGCCTTGCCCACAACGGCACCTAGCATCCGGCTACGGTCAGTGCGTTCATCGCGTTCCCGCAGGCGAGACCTCGCCGTCTAGGGGGGATGCCGACATTACGATTTTTCTTCCCCCGGTTTGCTTTGCCTTTAATCCTTCAATCTCCGCCTTCAGCTCCCTGATCTGGGATTGCTGTTCTTTGACTGCCTCTACCAAGAGCGCGGTCAGTCGAGCGTAGTCCACGGAAGTCGCATCCTTTCCGTTCTCCTCGTAGGCCACCACTTCTGGCACCACCTCACCCACCTCTTCTGCGATCATTCCGAGGTCCCGCTTGCCGTCTTCCTTCCAATCAAAATAGACGCCGCGGAGGCGCTGTACCTTGTCTACCGCCCCGTTGATGGTCTCGATGTTTGTCTTCCATCTCCTGGAACTGTAGAGAAACCACCCATTGGCTAGACCTCTTCCAGCAGAACTAGCAATATTCGGAAGGGTAAGCCGGTGACTGATCTGTGCAGACGGAACTCCAAGACCCGCAAAGCCATCACTTATGATTAACGTATCTCTTCCCAACACTCTGATAACAAAATTATCAAGTGCAACACCGATTTCTGCATGAGAGACAATAAAATCCGGCGTGCTCAATCGCACTTGCGGAAAGACCCCTTCCACATGTAATTTCTGAATTGGATTCGTTGTCCCGATGCCGACGTTGCCAGTACTGGTAATTCTCATACGCTCTGGGATACCCAGAAGACCTGGCTCCCTTGTCTGAAATACGAGATCTCCTCCAGCGTCTGGCGTCTCAACACTCTTGATAATCCCCATGTGATGAGTGAAACCATCGGCATGGGTTGTCACAAAACCTAATCTGGCCTCAGAGTTGGGACCAGAACCAATGAGAGTTAACTGATTCACAAAAGGATTTGTAGGGTCCGGATCACTCCTAAACACAGCCGTCTGATTATCCGAAGGACCAGCGACCTCAAGGCTAAAGCCCGGCGTCGTCGTGCCAATGCCGACGTTGCCGCCGGTTTCAAAAATGGCCGAATCCCCGAGAGTGGTGGGGCCCGTCCATTTAGGGATAAAGTCAGTTGTGCCACTACCATCTACTTGTGCTTGCACTTGTAAAGCCAGCGTTAACAGTAAGAAAACAGACAACACCAAAAGACCAAATGTTTTGCGCTGCATTGTAACTCCCTCCTTTTCTATCTGTTCTTGACCTCATAACCCAGGGCCGACTTACCGAAGTCCTCATTCACCCTGGCTTGAACTGCCCAATGGAGTCTGCTGAATCCGTCCTCCTACCTGCGCACGTGAGACCAGTGCCGGCTGGTCGGTGGTAGGGCTTATACGTCTGCCAATCGCGTGTGTCAAGAGCGGCTTGACATAATGCCCGCATCCGAGTAACAGTACTGGCCAAATCACTTCTGGATCATTCTCCGAAGAGGTACCTTCATGGTGAAAGTCGATGAAAGCTCGCCACTGTCCGGGTACCGCGTGTTGGACCTGGCCGGACCGCTGGCTTTTCATTGCGTGAAACTCCTGGCCGACATGGGTGCGGATGTGGTGAAGCTAGAGCCGCCGGACGGCGATCAGGCACGCCGGATCCCACCATTCAAGGGCGACCTGCCCCATCCAGAGAAAAGCCTCTACTTCCTTCACTACAACACTAATAAGCGCGGCATTACACTGAGTCTAGACTCACGCGACGGGCAAGCCATTTTTTTGGAGCTTGCTCGTTCCGCCGATGTGGTGGTCGAAACCTTCCGTCCTGGGCGAATGGATGAGTTGGGTCTGGGGTACAGTGTGTTGAATACTGGGAACCCCGGCCTGATTATGGCATCTATTACCCCCTTTGGACAGACAGGTCCGTGGCGAGATTACAAGGCCACGGACATTGCTGGCCTGGCGCTCAGTAATTTGATGATCTTGGCAGGCGAACCCGGAGAGCCTCCGCTGCAGGCCCCAGGCGAGGTGGCGTACGGCATGGCCTCGACCTACGGGGCATTCGGCGTGGCCATCGCCCTCTATCATCGCCTGAGCACCGGGAGAGGTCAGCACATCGACGTGTCGATGCACGAGTGTGGAGCGCACATCGCCGGCTACTTTATCCCTCAATACGGCTCCAGCGGGGTTAAGCCCAGCCGCGCCTCGCGGAAAGGGGAAGAGACAGATCTTTACGACCCGTACGAAACAAAGAATGGGTATGTGCGGATATTCATTATCCCAGTAGAGCAGTGGCGCCGGCTGGTAGACTGGATGGGCCGTCCCGAAGCGATTGCGGGTCCGGCCTTTGAGAAAATGGAGTATCGTCGGAAGCACCCCGAGGTTGTTCACAGCGTCGTCGCCGACTTCTGCAGGCGGCACACCAAGGAGGAGCTTTACGAGGAAGGACAACGGCGCCGCATTAGCGTAACTCCCATCAACACGGTGCGGGAGTTCATGGAGAGCGCCCATACGAAGGCCCGGCGGATTTTCATTGAGATGGAGCACCCCGTCGTCGGCAAATACCTGCACTACGGCCCGGTGCCTCGGCTCAGCGAAACACCGGGTCGGGTGACCAGAACGGCGCCGCTGATCGGCGAGCACAACGAAGAGATCTATTGTGGCGAGCTTGGTTTTTCGAAAGAAGATCTGCTCGCATTAACAGGAGCCGACGTGATCTAGATTGAACCGACCACCCCCTCACCTTTTATCCTCTCCCCCTGCGAGGGGGAGAGGGAAGGGTGAGGGGAGAACGGGAGAAGAAACTATGAAGCAGCTTCCACTGGAGGGGATTCGAGTCCTAGAGCTAACCACCGGGGCGGCTGGTCCCACGTGTGCGCGGGTGCTAGGTGAGTTTGGGGCTGAGGTCATCCGGATAGAGACCCGCCTCCGAGGAGACGGCCACAGGGGTGAGGATCCGGAGAAATGGAACCAGAAACCGGACTTCGTCAAGCTCCACAGGGGAAAGAAGTCATTCACCGTAAACATGAAGACGGAGAAAGGCCGCGAGCTTGTCAAGGAGCTAGCCAAGAAGTGCGACGTGTTGGTTGAGAACTACGGCCTGGGCGTTGTGGAGAAATGGGGGCTCGACTATCCCCAACTGAAGGAACTGAACCCATCCTGCATTCTCGTGCGCGTTAAGGGGCTGGGCTGTACGGGCCCCCACGCCGCAGATCTGACCTGGGGTCCCAACGTGGGGAACGTCATGGGGAGCACGTACTTGTGGAATTACCCTGGAGCGTCCACCGCAACAGCGGAGCCCAGGACTCAGCACCCCGATTTCATGGGCGGGGTCACCGGTGCCTTTTCAGTGGTGCTGGCCTTGATCCATCGGAAGAAAACCGGCCGCGGCCAATGGATCGATAATGCGCAGCTCGAGATCGGTGCATCTCTCCTGGGACCAAGGTACCTGGAGTATTCCGTCAACGGTCGAGATCCGCAGTCTCAGGGCAACCGGAGCTTGGTGGCAGCGCCTTACGGCGCCTACAGGTGCAAGGGCGACGACCGATGGTGCGTCATCGCCGTTTACACTCAAGATGAGTGGGAGCGCTTCTGCAGCGTGCTGGAGAAATCGGGCTTGGACCGCAACGGGAAGTTCGCGACCCACCTGGAGCGCGTGCGTCACAGGGAGGAGTTGGACCGGTGGGTTGAGGCGTGGACCGGCCAGCGCGATGCCTACGAGGTGATGGAGACGTTGCAAGGGATCGACGTTTGCGCCGCTGTCGTCCAGGACGTGGAAGACCAATTCAAGCGCGACCCGCAGTATGCTGCGCGAGGCTTCCTCGTGAAGCTTAAGGAGCCTGAGGCTGGGGAGGTGGTCACGGAGGGTATCCCTGTTCGACTATCGGAGACGCCGGGAAGGGTGCGGGGGCCGGCTCCGCTCATGGGCGAGCATACACACGAGATAGCCCGCGAGCTGCTTGACCTGAGCGACGAACAGATCAAGGCCCTAGAAGAAGAGGGTGTCCTGACTTAAATACGGGCAAATATGGAGCTTCACATGTTGCAGACAATATCCGGCATCAGGGTATTGAACCGCGCTCAATGCAAAAGGCAAAGTGCAAATTGAAAAATGCAAAAACTGTGACCCGCGCAAAGGCGCAAAGGTCGCCAAGGAAAGACGACCTCATCTTTGCGGTCTTGGCGTCTTGGCGCGATCCAAATTTTGGCTTTTAAAAAATTTTCATTCTGCATTTTGCAATTTTCATTTTGCATTAATTTGAGAGAGGGGGATTACCATGGCAGAACCAGAACCTGTTGTCATCTACGAGAAAAGAGAACCTCACACAGCCATTATTCGGCTCAACCGCCCGGAGAAAAAGAACTCGATCAGTCGCGAGCTGCACTGGGCGCTGGACGAGGCCTGGCAAGAGGCAAAGGCCGATGAGGACGTTTGGACTATTATCCTCACCGGTTCCGGTGACTCCTTTTGCGCGGGTGGTGACCTAAAGGAGAATCTGGCGTCGGCTCGTGGCGAACTCCAGGGGCCTCGCTTTGGAACTCGGAACTATTCGAATCTCCGCGACCTGGAGATGAATAAACCGATCATCGCAGCCATAAATGGTTATGCAGTAGGCGGTGGTTTCGGTCTGGCCCTGCACTGTGACATCCGCTATTGCGTCCCGACGGCGAAGTTCGGTTGCTCCGAGGTCCGTTGGTCCCACATGGCCGCCTGGCCCTCATACGTGACTACTCTGCCCCCGGGTTGGGCTTTTTGGTTTGCACTCACCGGCCAGATGGTGGACGCGGAGACGGCTTTCCGGCTGGGGCTGGTGCAGAAGATCTGCGAACCGGATAAGCTCATCGACGACTGCCTAGAATTATGCGAGATTATCAACCGGAACGGAAGGTTGGTCGCGGCCCATACGAAAGAGTACATCTACAAGCTGTTGTACGAGATCCAGGGGTGGGAGGAAGGATACAAATTGCACCGCGAATATTACGCTCGCCTTCGCCAGAGCAAGGACTACGATGAGGGATCTGCTGCCTTTGCCGAGAAGCGCAGTCCAGAGTTTAGCGCCACCTACTACCAAAAGACCAACAAGCCACCGGGGATTCCCTAACTCGCCTGTGAGTTCTCTGGGGCGGAGGCCATTTCAGATGGCCAAGCCGTTCACGAGTTTACAAGGAGATGCCGCTATGACCGAGTCGTTAGAGAGTTTTAAGCGTTATATAGGCAGAAGTGAAACAGCCACCGATGTGGTCACCGGGTCAGCGATGGCTAAGCTCGCTGCCACGCTGGGCGTGGAGGGGCCGGCTTCCGCCAAAGGCGACCCGATCCCGCCCGGCTGGCATGGAGCGTTTTTCCCTGCGTCGCACGGCCGCGATTATACGACCAAAGTCGAGGGCCTTCCCGGACTAGTGGTGCAGGGTACTCTCGTGTCGCAGTTGCTCATGGAGATGTGCCGTGGCGAACTGCCCACGCGTAAGATGACCTACTTCGGCTATCAGACGGTACGCCAGATCTATGACACAGGTCCCTTCACTATCGCCGGAGCACCCGCCGCCGACGGCCGCGAGGCTGCGCTTTGGGCAGCCGGTGCAGATGGCAAACTCGCCATGACGGCTACGGCAAAGTTCGCGCAGTGAATGTCAAAGAGAGATCGGCTTCAAGTTAGAATAGTTGATAGTTAATCTTGCTTGACTAGAGTTTAAGCCCTAGGAGTCTTTCAACATTCTTTCCCAAAATTTTTTCCTTCTCCTCCCTGGATATATCCATGTCCTCTATACTGGGAACGGCAGCTTGCAGGTCGCCGATAGGGAGGGGGAAGTCACTTCCTAAAACCATCCTGTCGGCACCAAAAAAATCATAAGCGAGCATGAGAGCCGGCTTGTAAAAAGAGACCGTGTCACAATGAAGTTCCTTTAAATACTCAGAGGTGGGCTTCTTCGTTCTAACACCACAGGTTGGATCGTTGTATCCCCTGTCAATTCTTCCAGCGAGGAACGGTATTCCAGCTCCGAGGTGAGCGATAACAAAGTTAAGCTCCGGAAACCTGTCGAAGACTCCAGAATAGGCGAGCCTGGTCGCAGAAAGCATGACGTCGAATTCAAACCCAAGGATAATAGCAAGCCTCCACTCCTTCATGACCTCGGCACCCGCAGGGGTTGTCGGGTGAATAAATATCGGGACGCCTAGCGATTGGGCTCTTTCATAGACTGGAAGGAGAAAGTCCGAATCCGGAGTCTTACCCGCCACATTGGTAAGCATACAAATCCCTTTTAGCCCAAGATCGAAAATGGCCCTTTCAAGCTCCTTTAAGGCCAACTGGGTGTCGATAAGGGGAAGCATGGCGAGAGCCTGAAAATGATTGGGGTACTTCTTCACTACCTTAGAGAGACCATCGTTGATGATCCTGCTCATCTCAGCACTTTCACCCGGAGAAAAACGGTCAATGCCCGGGTGAGGAGTCGTCAAAATCTGCATGTCTATGTTGTTATCCTTGATCCTATCTAACCTGACCTCAATATCAAAGAAGTCCTCGGTAACAGGTCCGGCTCTGGACCCCATGCTCAAAATGATCTTCTCCCCCTTTTCATTTTTTTCGATTCTCACGTCCCCTTTGGAATCTTCAAGTCTCTTTAAGTATTCCTCGGGGTAAAGATGGCAATGAAAATCAATGTGCATAGTTCACTCTCCCTTAACTGTAGCTATAAGCCTAAAATTCGCTCCGCATTGCCGTGAAAGATTTTCTCCATCACCTTATCCGAATAACCCAGTTCTTGCCACTCCCGGAACAAGCGTTCGTAGGCAATGCTCGGATAATCGCTGCCGAACATGATCTTGTCCTGTAGCCGGCCCTTAATGTCCCGCTTCAACGCGTCGGGGAAGTATTTGGGCGCCCAGCCCGATAGCTCCCACGAGACATTGCCCTTGTGAAGGGCTACCGCAATCATCTCCTCCGTCCAGGGCCATCCCGGATGCCCGGCGATGATGCTGAGGTTTGGGAAATCAGCAGCGAGCTGATCGATCGCGGATGGGTGCGCGTGCCTTATGATCGCGCCCAAGCCCCCGGGCGTACCGGCGCCCATTCCTGTGGTGCCGACATCGATCATGACGGGAGCCCGTAATTCGTTAATCGTTTCCCATAAGGGGTAAAGCCGCCGGTCGTCGACGGAGAAATGGCCCATGATGGGGTGAAAGTGAAAACCGAGCATGCCGAGTTTACCGATTGCTTTTTTGGCTTCTTGTATGGCGGCTTCGCCTTTAAGCGGGTCGACGGCCGCCCATGCCTGCAAGATCACGCCTGGATTGGCGTCCCGCATCTTCGCGACGTACTCATTCGAGCACGGCGGTGTACCCGAGACCGTCTCGATGTCGAAAGCAACCAGCACAGCCTCAACCCCCGCATTTCGGAATTCCTGCACTACCTCTTCCTCAGTCTTGGCCGTCCAGGAGCGGTTCCAGTATTTAGCCAGCGCTTCCACGTACGGGCCCTGAGCCTTGATCCAGGGCTCCGTATTGGGATAGCAATGAAGATCGATAATTCTCAAAGCTTGCCC
>JAHFAO010000307.1 GCA_023250515.1 Deltaproteobacteria bacterium
ACTTACCCGACAAGGCATTTGGCTACCTTAAGAGAGTCAGAGTTACTCCCGGCGTTTAGCGGCCCTTAGCCCAGTTGAACCCAGGTTTTAGGTACCGCCACTGGCCAGGATACAGAGGCCGTACACATCCTTTCGGACTAGCGACCACCTGTGTTTTTATTAAACAGTCGGGACCCCCTTGTCACTGCGACCTGCGGTTCCCATTCTTCATGAAAACCGCAGGCACTCCTTATACCATAGGTACGGAGCTATTTTGCCGAGTTCCCTCGCCATACGGTATACCCGATAGACCTTAGACTTCTAATCTAGGGCACCAGTGTCGGATCTCGGTACGGACTTGAAAGAATCTTCCCATTCTTGTTTTCATTGTCTCCTGGATTTGAGCAAATCCTCCTTGCGGAGGACCATTCATCTCTCGTTTTGGATCTCGTCATTATGACACTCCCCAAAACTCGAAAACTTGGACAGAACGACGATTCTGCTTGCCCTATCCTGAAGCAGCAAGATGGGTGGTAACGATCTTTCAAGGCACTGGAATATTAACCAGTTTCCCATTCGGACAACTCTGTTGAGGTTGTTCTTAGGACCGGCTAACTCCCGGCTGACGACGCATTGCCGGGAAACCCTTGCCCATTCGGTCGCCGAGATTCTCACCCGGCTATGCTGTTACTGCCGCCAGGATCTGCACTAGTCGATCGGTCCACTGGATTTCACAACCCAGCTTCTACCCAATCACTACGCCCACCTACCATACACCAACTTTGTTGGTGATCTAAAGTATCGGTAGTTTACTTGAGCCCCGTCCATTTTCGGGGCCTCAGAGCTCGGCAGATGAGCTGTTACGCACTCTTTAAAGGATGGCTGCTTCTGAGCCTACCTTCCTGCTGTCTCTGCTCTAAGACACCCTTTTGTTTGACACTTAGCAAACATTTGGGGACCTTAACTTTAGTCTGGGTTGTCCCCCTCTCGGTTATGAGGCTTACCCCACATAAACCCGTCTCCTAGTTTCTACGACGCCTGTACATTCGGAGTTCGAATGGATAGCGAGCTCTTTCGAACCCTTACTATCCGATCGGTGCTCTACAGCACAGGCCATCTCAACTAAGGTAGGACTGCGATCCGATTCGGTGGGAACTAGCGATCACCGGACTAGATTGGTTTTTGACCCCTAATCCCAGATCTGAGGACCGATTTGCACGTCAGGACCCCTTCAGACTTCCAGCGAGCTTTCGCCCACCTTCATCTTGTCCAGGAATAGATCGTCCGGTTTCTAGCCTTATTGCTATGACTCAAGACCCTTTCAGATCCTTCGCCTTGCTAATGCTGCGCGAATTTGGTTTCCCTTCGCCTACCCCTTAACGGGTTAAGCTCGCCATAACAGTAAGCTCCCTGGCCCGTGTTTCTAGACGGAACGTACAACCCTAGAAGGCTTCAGTCCCTTGCGGAACCTCCACCTAAATCCTTTCAAGCTGTACACGTCTGTAACCGGTTGGTTTCAGGCGCTTTTGACCCCCCTTCCGGGGTACTTTTCAACTTTCCCTCACGGTACTAGTATGCTATCGGTCTTGATGAATATTTAGCCTTAGATGCTACTTTCACCTATTTTCGTTGGCCACTGCCAAGGCCAATTACTCTCGCCATAGAAAAATCCAATATTCATTCGTCTACTGGGGTATCACCATCTATGCCAATACGTTCCAGCATATTTCGACTATAAATACAGGATCTAGATCTATAGCACACCACATCCCTACTACTTTACAGTAACAGGTTCAGTTTGGGCTCTTCCGATTTCGCTCGCCGCTACTTACGGAATCTCGTTGATTTCTCTTCCTCGTCCTACTCAGATGCTTCACTTCGGACAGTTCGACCTCCCAAGCGTAAGCATGGGAGTTATTGAGAGACCTCATTCGGAGATCCTAGGATCAACGGTCGCATGCACCTACCCTAGGCTTATCGCAGCTTGCCACGTCCTTCATCACTTATCAAGCCGAGTCATCCTCCAACCGGCGTCTTTGCACCAGCATTATTACCAGATGTCCATGTACTTCAATTCATTCTATCTTACGGAATTTCCCATATGATCAATTTGCCACGTTTCTGTCAGTGGATTTTTTTGTTCTTTTGTATGACGATCATTACAAGCCATGTGCTTGTTTCATCCTTCATTTCTTCAAATTATGAAGAAATTGCATATTGTTATAGTTACACAATATTTTACACAGGATTGTCCGACCTCGAAGTTAAGGAGGTGATCCGGCCGCAGGTTCCCCTACGGCCACCTTGTTACGACTTCTCCCTCGTTGCTGATCTCAGGTTCGATAATGCCAAATCGCACCACCTCGCCTAAAACCAACTTCGATGAAGCGACGGGCGGTGTGTGCAAGGAGCAGGGACGTATTCACCGCGCGATGATGACACGCGATTACTAGGGATTCCATATTCATGAGGACGAGTTTCAGCCCTCAATCATAACTGTGGTAAGTTTTACGGGATTGCCTCCTCCTTTCGGAATCGGAACCTATTGTACTTACCATTGCAGCCCGCGTGTGGCCCGAGGGTTTCGGGGCATACTGACCTGCCGTAGCCCCCTCCTTCCTCCGCCTTAGCGGCGGCAGTCCTTCTAATTAGCCCTTCTACTCCG
>JAHFAO010000308.1 GCA_023250515.1 Deltaproteobacteria bacterium
ACAGCAGCTTGCGCTTTGGCAATTTTCGGCCTTAACGAGGAGAGCTTTGCAAGAATAGCTTCCTCATCTATCGTAGTAAGACTTTTTTTCAGCATAACAGGTTTTCCATCGACCAAGACGCTTTCCACCGACTCGCCATTCTCACACAGCGCCAGTTGGTTCATTAAATCATTCAACGGCAGGAGTGAGGTTGAAGGATTCAAAATGACCAAATCCGCTTTTTTCCCTCCCTCGATCGATCCAATGATCCCATCCAGAAGCACCGCTTTGGCACCGCCCTTGATTCCCATCTCAAAGGCTTCATCGGGAAGAATCCAATTTTCGGGCCCCCACACACTTCTTGGCAACAGCACGGACAGCTTCATTTGTTCAAAGACGGAGTATACCGTTCCCGCGTTGACGCTATCCGCACCCAAGCCCACCACAAGTCCCTTATCAAGCATTTTTCTTACCCAGGCGGCCCCACTGCCCAGCTTCATGTTGCTTGCGGGGTTATGGACGATCTTGACACCGTATCTTTTGAGGAGATCGATCTCTTCATCATCCAACCAGATGGAATGGGCCACAGAGAGTCTGGAACTGAGGAAGCCAATTTTTTCCAAATGCTTCACCATGGGCTCTCCGTAGAGCCTCCGGCCTACATCCGCATGCCTCTTCGTCTCTGCCAGATGGGTATGAATCCCAACTTTGAGTTCCCCCGCAAGCTCCCTGCAAGAAATCAGGAGCCGGTCACTGCATCTCTGCGGAGCCGAGGGGGCCAACATGAAAGTAACCCTTGAATTCAGAGTGCTCACCCGTTTGGCCACTTCCCTGACGAGGGGGATCCAAGAGTCAGGGGTTGTCGGTTCAGGTGCAGTCGCTTCATTGTCCGGAGACTGATCCTTCAGTGAAAGCGCTAAGATGCCCCTGATGCCAGTTTCCAAAAAGGCCTGACAGGCCGAGTTCACGCTCTCAAATAAGAGATTAGGGCGGGGAGTAAACATATTGAGGACGGTTGTGACGCCGTGTCGAATAAGCTCAATACAGGCTGCGCTATGAATGGCACAGATTTCTTCGGCTGTAGGGTTGAGCAGGTTTTCCGTAGCTGTTGACTTGCGAGACCATGATTCGAAAGAGTTCTCGTCCCATAGCCCTCTCTGAAACATTCCGGTAAGATGCGAGTGGGCGCTGACGAGCCCCGGAATAATGATTTTACCCTTACATTCAAGGACTCCATCGGTATCCCTCTCACCCAGAGACCCTGCAGGGGCAATCCTAACGATCCGATCATCCTCTATAAGCAAGTCGGTGTCCTCCAGAATCTCCTTTCTAGGATTCATCGTAACGATAGTACCGCTTTTCAGTAGAGTCCTCATAGAAAATTTACGACGGCACTTTGAAAATCATGGGCAAAGACAGTTTATTCTGGCTTTCCTACCTATCTCAGCTTTTTGGCAATCCCTTCTACGAATCCTTCGTTGACCAACTCCTGGAGCAGCGAATTGTCATAGAATTCCTCAACCCCTCGGCCGCTTGCCTTATCGGCTGGCAGGGCATTCTTTATAGCGATCGGGTCTGTCAGAGGAACCAACATCGTATTTTTCACAAAATAATCATGGGACTTAGACAATACTTCTTGGTTGCTGAGCTTGGTATACTTCTGCATGACCCCATTTGAAAAGTCCTTCTTTTGCACATAGAGATGGAGCCCCTCGACAAATGCTATAAGAAACTTCTTCACCGCGGACCGATTCTGAGCCAAATAGGAACGCGTGCTCACCATGACTGCCGTAGGGTATTTGACCCCCAAGTCACCAAGATCCGCCAGCACCTTGAGGCCTAAAGAGGTGGCCGCAAAAAGTCCTGGTGGAGCGATCACTGTGGCTGCCACCTCACCCGACTGAACGGCCGCAATCCTTGGGGAGTCAGGACCAGCTTGGACAAAGGTCATATCCTTGGGGCCCAAGCCAAACTTCTCGAAGGCCAGCCGACCAGCCACTTCGGTAATGCCTCCCAGACGAGAGATCGCTATTCTCTTCCCTCTGAGATCAGCAGGGGAGCGAATATCTCTATGAACCACAAAACTATAAGGCATCAGGTTGTAAGATGAGGCTATAATGACCACGTCGGCACCCTGAAACGCCGCCTGGATTGGGGCTGACCCTGAGACGTTGGCAAATCGAAGCTCATTGGATACCAAAGCCTGGATATTCGTCGAACCGCCTCCGATGAGGATGAGATCCGCAGTTAATCCCTGCTTTTTAAACAGACCAGCCTCGTGGGTAACCCAGAGGGGCACATTGTATCCGGAGGTTCCCGCGTAACTGATTCGAACCGTCTGTGCGTGACCGGCCCACGGGATGACAAGCAAAGCCAAGATGATAAGCGCCAACATAGACCGCCTTAACATGGATTTCCCTTCCAGCTATCCCAGAGAGCGTGGCAGGTAGCGGCCGAACGGTTTGGAGACGATCTCCGGTCGTTTTCCTCCGTCTGCCCACTCAGCAATCATCTTCCCGCGGAGCATGGTCATAACGGGCCAGCCCTTCATTTCCTTTCCCTCCCATAGGGTCCAGCCTGCCGAGCTGTGAACCATCTCATTGGTAACAGTGACCTTGCGGTTTAAATCCACCACGACGAGATCGGCATCGGATCCCGGTGCGA
>JAHFAO010000168.1 GCA_023250515.1 Deltaproteobacteria bacterium
ACGGCGTTTGTCCGCATCGAGGAGCCGCGACGTGGCGTCGTTGCGGGTAAACTGCGGGGACGGCTGGAACTATACGCCGCTGACCAGGCATCCACAGTAAAAATCGGCGGGGTTGACGTGCCGCTGGAACTAGAGCCCACGGCAACGCTTGCTTACCAGCTCGAAGGCGCTCCGGTATGGGACTTCGAGATCGCGGGCTTTCGATTCGCCGAGCCGGGACAAATATTGGGGGATGGTCTCATCATGATGCATCCGTATCGGCCAGGGCGCATTCCGGTCGTGCTGGTGCACGGAACAGCGTCGAGTCCGGCACGGTGGGCCGAGATGTACAACGAGCTGATGCATGATCCCTTGATAGAACGGCGCTTTCAGTTCTGGATCTTTCAATATAACACCGGCCAGCCCATTCTCTACTCCGCAATGTTGCTGCGCCGCGCGCTCCACAATATTGTTAAGGAGCTAGACCCAACGGGGAAGGATCCCGCCCTGGGACGGATGATAATCATCGGCCACAGCCAGGGAGGGCTCCTCACCAAGCTCATGACTGTGAGCAGCGGCACGCGGTTCTGGGACAACGTAACCAATGTACCCTTCGACCAGGTGGAGATGGCACCCGCGACGCGCGAGCTTTTGCGCGAGGCGACATTCTTCGAGCCCGTGCCCACTGTGGAGCGCGTTGTTTTCATTGCGACGCCCCACCGCGGCAGCTTCCGGGCCACAGGTTTGGTGCTCAATCTGATCAGGAGGATCGTTACGCTACCGGGCACACTGGTTTCGCAATTTCAGGATCTGTTGAAAGGACAAGCATTCGCGCACTTAAATATGAGCCAGCTTCCGACCGCAGTGGAAAACATGAGCCCCGGCCACCCTTTCCTTCGGGCGCTGGCCGACACGTCGGTGGATTCCCGGATTACCGCGCACTCGATTATCGCGGTGCTCGGTGAAGGGCCGATCACCGGCAAGACCGACGGAGTAGTCGCTTATGAGAGCGCCCATATCGAAGGCGTCGCATCGGAGCTTGTGGTTCGCTCAAGCCATTCCACTCAATCGCACCCCGAGACGATCGAGGAAGTGCGCCGAATTCTAAGGGAGCACGTAGGACTGAAATAATGCGCGCCGTAGCGCCCCGCCAAATCGTCATCTGCGCAACGCTAGCTGACTTTCAACAACACGGCGTCGTAAACGGGGTTTGGAGTTGTTGGTTGATACGTGCAATATCGCGTCTCGCAATGCTCTGCGATCCGCGTTCCCAAAACGTTCCCAAGACAAAAGTAGAACGTGTGAAACCAATTGAAATTACTGGAGATCAGAAAAAGATTTTAGGGCAGAAAATATCGACTAAGCTCTTGCTACAAAAGAAGAAACCATCAAATTCGATAGAAAATTGCCAAGCTGGACGTCGCCGGTTCGATCCCGGTCGCCCGCTCCAAAATTTCCCCCCAATCATGGCTCGATTGCTGGCCAGCTCCTCGCGTTGATTATCAACAACTTAGAGTAGACAAGGACAGAGAAAATAGGGTAGTGAGGAGTGATATTAGCGAAAAGTGGAGGTAAAATAATGGCAAATGTCAAACTCACGATGGCGCTTTCTCATTATGACCGCCACATTCCTTTCTTTGACGGCTCAGTCCAAGCCGAAGGAATTGATCTTACAGTGCTAGAAGTGGGGCAGTCTAACCCATTAAGGCACGGCGTGGACCGCCACGAGCGGATGCTGCAGAAGGGGGAATTCGACATTTGCGAGCTCTCCCTGTCCTCCTATCTTATGGCAAGAAGCCGGAACATGCCATTCACGGCCATTCCGATCTTTCCCCGCCGGCTTTTCAGCCAGTCGCAGATGTGGGTTCATGTCGGCGCGGGAATCAAATCCCCGAAGGACTTAATCGGGCGGAAGATAGGACTTAGCACCTTCCAGACAACCCTTTCCGTGTTGGCGAAAGGGGATTTGCAGTCCGAATACGGTGTCGCGTGGCGAAAGATTCAGTGGGTTGTGTCCAAAGAGGAGACGCTTCCCTTTAAGCCACAAGAGGGGGTCAGCATCCAGCTTGTTCCTCCAGGGAAAAAGATTGGGACCATGCTGGAACAGGGCGAGATTGACGCGTTGTTCATGCCCCATCCACCTCAGGAGGTGGTGCGCGGCTCGGACAAGATTGCGCGGCTCTTTTCCGATCCCAGGCAGGAAGAACTTCAGTACTTTCGCAAAAATGGCTTCTATCCCATTATGCACGTCGTGGCCTTTAGGGATGAGGTGCTTAGACAGCATCCCTGGGTTGTGCGGAGCGTCATGGAGGCTTTTGAGAAGGCGAAGGAGGTCTGTCAACACTATTACGATGATCCGAATTGGTCCCGCTTAGCTTGGGGTCGCCATCTCTTCGAAGAAGAGAGAAAACTCCTGGGCGAGGATCCTTGGCCCTATGGTGTGAATAGAAACCGGGCGAACCTTGAGCGCTTCATGGGATACTCCCTAGATCAAGGCCTAATGGAAAAGAGACTGACCGTGGAGGATCTCTTTACAGCTACGGCTCTGGATACGTAAGGGCTGTTTCTATGCCGCGTGTCGTTCGCTGCCCGATTTGTGGAGTCGAGGTTTCTTGGGAAGGAAATCCCCACCGCCCGTTTTGTTCCGAACGTTGTCAGCTCATCGATCTTGGGGCGTGGGCCGAAGGCAGTTATCGTATCCCGGGACAGAAATTAAGGCAGGAGCCCAAGAAAGAAAACGGGGATGACAAAGAGGGATCTCCCTGATGAGCATTCATCCTACTGCTGTCATTGATCCCCATGCGGAGATCCACGGGGAGGCTGAGATTGGTCCCTATGTGGTAGTTGATGGGCCGGTTCGGATAGGACGCGGCACGCGAGTGATGGCCCACGCCTACATTGCCGGTTGGACCGAGCTAGGGGAGAACAACGAAATTCATGCAGGGGCGGTACTGGGCGATGCCCCACAAGATAAGGCCTACCATGGAGAAGAGAGCTACCTCAGAATTGGAGACCACAATATTTTTCGGGAGTATGTTCAGGTTCACCGGGGCACAGTACCTGGATCGTCAACGGTGGTCGGGAACCACAATTTTTTGATGGCCAGCGCTCACGTGGGGCACAACTGTAAGCTCGGAGATCATATCGTCATCGCCAACGGCGCCCTTCTAGGCGGCTATGTAGAAGTAGGGAATCTTGCCTTTATCTCCGGCAATTGCGTCGTGCATCAGTTCGTCCGTGTGGGAGAGCTTTCCCTGATGCGCGGACTTAGCGGTACGAGTCGAGATGTCCCTCCCTATAGCATTGTGGACTGGCAGCACAGGGTACGTGGAGTGAATGTTCTTGGGCTCAAGCGGGCTGGCTTTGATGGGACAAGAATCCGAGAGGTCAAAGAGGCGTTCCGCATTTTGTTCCGCAAGGGTCGAAATCTTTCCTTGGCGATTAAGGAGGTCGAGACCCATGGAAGGGTCTCTTCGGACGTGGCAGCCCTCCTTGGGTTTATCAAATCTTCGCAGCGGGGAGTCTGCTTCGGAGCTTAGGGCTGGGGTGGAGCGGCCGCGGAGATCTGTTGGGGTTGAGGATCAGGTGGAGGCGCCCCTATAAAGACGACAGGCTTTTCCCCTTTAAGATGGCTAGGCGTGATTACGTAGTCACCCCGCACAGCCGGGTAGATAATATTATTGGCTACGTCTGCTCTCCCCGCGCTTAGCACATAACCGAGCCCGCCGGTAATGAGGCCGAGCCCCGCGTAAGTGACCTTGGCAGGTATGTAGAAGATATTGGCAACCACGGAGCCAAATCCGTATCCCGCCTCCTCTGCGGGTGCCTGCTCTACAGGTTGAGAAGGAGCGTCTGCTGCGCTAAGGGTTAGAGGAGATACGATCAAGAAAAAGACGAGGCCTACAACCAAACTCTTCGGAAATTGTGTTTTCATGGTTCGCAACCTATCATAGTTCTTCATCCAAGTCAAAAGTTTTTTTAGAAAGTAATCAGGAGAGACTTCTCCCTTCGGAACGGATTCTCACTCAGCCGCAACTTTAGGCAGCTTTGGCCCTTTCGTTAGAGGGACTAGCGGATTAGAATCGATTTTTAAGGGATCCTACTTGTTTTTGTAATGATGAAATGTAGATATTAGGAAACTAGGGATCGCAAAGTGAGGGGGAGTGCAGAAGGAGTGGAGGCCGGACCAAAGCCTG
This sequence comes from Deltaproteobacteria bacterium, assembly GCA_023250515.1. Lineage (GTDB taxonomy): Bacteria > Desulfobacterota > Binatia > UBA9968 > UBA9968 > JAHFAO01. The sequence continues at coordinate 4,176 of JAHFAO010000168.1, forward strand.
CGCAGGAAGACCTAGAGCGCTATAGAGAAAACTATCTCAGCGAGCAGGCTGCCCTCACAGAGGATTCGTAGGGTGAAAGGATAGAGGCTATGGAAAAGAAACAACAGCAGTTCTCCATCTGGTACTTCATTGTGGCCCTGATCATTGTAGTGGCGATCCAGAACTTCCTGGCTAGTCCCCATGTGGAGACGATTACCTACAGCCAATTTAAATCCTTGGTTAAGAAGGGCGTGGTTGTCGATCTTGTCATCGGCGATAAAGTCATTCGGGGTAACATCAAAGGCGAGGGGGTCAAAGATATCCTTCCTCCGGAGAAACTGAAAGAAATCGGACATGACGGAAAGAAAGTACATCCGTTTATTACCGTGAAGGTTGAAGATCCTGGTTTGACCGCTGAGCTCGAGCAAGCGGGAATCCGTTTCAGCGGGGAGGTGTCCAGCAACTGGCTCCCGACCATTCTCTCCTGGGTGGTCCCAGTTGCCCTTTTTTTCCTTTTGTGGAGCTATCTCTTCAAAAGGATCGGAGCCGGGAGCGGCCTGATGCAGATCGGAAAAAGCAAGGCCAAGGTCTATATCGAGAAAGAGACAGGCGTGACTTTTGACGACGTCGAGGGCATCGATGAGGCGGAAGAGGAGCTTGTAGAAGTGGTAGAGTTCCTAAAACACCCGGAAAAATACCAGAGATTGGGGGGACACATCCCCAAGGGTGTGTTGCTATTAGGTCCGCCGGGCACGGGCAAGACCCTGCTCGCCCGAGCTGTCGCCGGTGAGGCGGGAGTTCCCTTCTTTAGCATCTCCGGTTCTGACTTTGTGGAAATGTTCGTGGGGGTAGGAGCGGCACGCGTGAGAGATCTCTTTGCCCAAGCCGCAGAACGTGCCCCCAGCATCATCTTCATCGACGAGCTGGATGCCTTGGGGAAGGCCAGAGGGATGAATGTCCTTGCCAGTCACGATGAGCGTGAACAGACCCTCAATCAACTCTTGGCAGAGATGGATGGGTTTGATCCGAACAAAGGTGTCATTATTATGGCGGCCACCAACCGGCCGGAGATTCTAGATCCTGCGCTGCTACGTCCGGGCAGATTTGATCGGCAAGTTTTGGTGGACCGGCCTGACATCAAAGGACGGGAAAAAATCCTCCAATTGCACGCGAAAAAGATCCAGCTTTCACCTGCTGTCGATCTCAGCGTGGTAGCGGCCAAGACGCCCGGTTTTGTCGGAGCAGACTTGGCTAATATCGTCAATGAGGCGGCCCTGCTGGCCGCACGTCAGGGGAAAAATGCGGTGGAGATGACGGACTTCGATGAAGCCATCGAGCGCGTGATTGCGGGTCTGCAGAAAAAAAGCCGTGTCATGAGCCCACGGGAAAAGAAAACCGTTGCCTATCACGAGTCCGGTCACGCCCTGGTGGCGGAGCTGGCGCCTGGGGCTGACCCGGTGTCGAAGATCTCCATCATTCCGCGGGGCGTGGCCGCTTTGGGCTACACACAGCAGCTTCCCACCGAAGACCGTTATCTGATGACTCGGTCAGAGCTACTCACTCGAGTCTATGTCCTTTTAGGCGGGCGGGTGGCGGAGGAAATGGTCTTTGGAGATGTCTCAACCGGGGCTCAAAATGATCTCCAGAAGGCCACCGAGATAGCTCGGACTATGGTCACACAATTTGGCATGAGCGAGAAGCTAGGTCTAGTTTCTCTCGAAGGACCCAGGACGCCGCTGTTCTTGCCTGTGCCAACACCTGCTCCCAAAGAATATAGCGAGGAGACTGCTCGAATGATTGACGAGGAGGTCAAGAAGATACTTACAGAAGCACACGCAAAAGTAAGGGAAATTCTTGCCTCACATCGGCCGGCGCTAGAGGAGTTGGCCAAACTTCTCCTGGAGAAGGAGGTTATTGAGAGGCCGCAGTTGCAGTCCATTCTGAAGGTGAGAAGCATTGATAGCCTTAAGGAAAAAAAGAGGCTTTCAGACAACCACGGCACCGAAAGCCTGGAGGAGAAAAAGGAATGAGAGTTTTCTAAAGCTGCATCCCCAACTAGCAAAACACCCGTGACTCTAGCCCAACAGCTATTAGGTCAGTTCCGCTTCCAGTACCTGCCGGTGCTCCTCACATACTTCTGCTACGGAGCGAGCGCCATCACGGGCGTTGCCCTTCTCTTCTTCGAAAAGGACACGCTCCGCCTCACGCCGGCAGAGGGTGCGGAGATTGCTTTTTGGTTAGGTCTCCCATGGAGTATGAAGATGGTCGTTGGCGTCGCGTCCGACGTTTACCCGATCTTTGGGAGCCGCCGAACCGGCTATCTCCTGCTCGGCGTGCTCTGCTCGGTGATCGGATATGGGATGCTTGCCACCATGATCGAGACCAAGGGCGCTTTTCTGGTGGCGATGTTGTTGGTGACGGTAGGATTCATGATCCAGGATGTGGTTGCCGATGCCTTGAGCGTGGAGGTGGCGGCGAACGACGAGGAGATCGGCCAGATCCAGACGCTCGGACGGATGGCCTTGCTGGCGGGCACTATCAGCGTTGGCTATCTCAGCGGTTGGCTGGCTGGTAGGATCGGGGCGCGAGGGGTGTTTGGGATCGCGATGGTCTTGCCCGTAATTGTCGGCGCAAGCGCGGCTTTAGTCCGTACGGTCCCCAGGGAGCATCAAAGCCCGGCGGAGGAAGGACCGCTGGTTGGCGGGAAGGCACGCATCGTTATGGGCGTTGGTTTTAGCTATGCAGTCCTCGGCATCCTGCTAGAGACATTCGATGTGCCATTAGCCCAGGAGATCGTGCTGATAGTTTCAGGTGTGCTCATCGGGTTCCTTCTGGGCCGCCTCGGCATCTCACGTGGGGTGGCCGTGGCGGCTTTCGTGATTTTTTTATTCCGAGCAGTGCCTGGCGTGGGACAGGGATACAACTATTGGGCCATCGACCGGCTGGGCTTCGACCAGGAGTTCCTCGGTATCCTTGCGCAAGTAAGCTCAGTGCTTAGCTTAGTAGGCCTTCTCGTGTTCCGTAAGACTATTGTCACGCGACCCGTAAGCTTTACCTTCTTCTGGGTGGTTTTGGTCGGCACTATTTTATACCTGCCAAGCGTCGGCCTCTTCTACAGCGCCAACGAATGGTTAGGCGTTAGCCCGCGGATGTTTGCCTTCATAGACACTACAATCTCGGCGCCGCTGGCTCAGCTCACCATGGTGCCGATGCTGATCCTCATCGCGAAGTCGGCGCCGCCAGGAGCCGAGGCAACGATGTTTGCCATCATGGCCTCGCTTATGAACCTGGCCCTGTCTGCGAGCGAACTCTTCACCCGCTATCTCAACACCGCGTTCGACGTCACGCAGCAAAACTACTCGAACCTAGGTTTGTTGATGATGACGGTCGGTGCTATTGGG
>JAHFAO010000034.1:0-7442 GCA_023250515.1 Deltaproteobacteria bacterium
ACGCTATTTAGACGCCTTTAAGGTAACCGATGTCCCTACCTGGGGGGATGTAGCGACTTTCTGTTTTCTCATCGACCGGGTGGGGAAATACCAAGTGGAGGAATTTATTGATAGCACTTACCTTCCGCTGAATGAAATCCTTCCAGGCATCATCAGCGAGGAGGTAGAGCATATCGCCTATGGGCACATTAAGATGAAGGAGCTTTGTGGCAACGGTAAGGGAAAAGAAGAAGCTCGGCAGGCTCTCAACCGCTGGTATCCTATGGCCCTGGATATGTTTGGTCGATCGGAGTCTCGGCGTAGTGAACGCTATGTCGAGTGGGGACTCAAACGGCGGATCAATGCTGAGGCGAGAAGGGCTTATATTCAGGAGGTAACACCGCTGATTTTGGAGCTGGGTTTGGATGTTCCAGATGAAAGGAAAGGAAGAAAATATCTTTAATGGAAAGGAGAAACGTCATGGAAAGAATCCCTGAATTCTATACGATGTATGGGCCGGAGTTGGGCGTGCCGGAATCTCCGGAGATCTCCGAAGTAGAACGATTGATGAACGAGTTCGAGGCCCATGAGGGGCAAGAGGGAAAGATCACTCAACGCTATAAGGAGATCGCCGAGAAGTCCAAGAATCCTATCTTCAAGTTCCTCCTCCAACTCATCGTCTCCGATGAGGAGAAGCACCATGCGGTGACCCACGCCATCGTCTCGACTCTGAAGGGAGGTCTCACCTGGACCAAGCCCGAGGATGCCATCGGCGGGATCAGTAGTTTGGGGGAGGAAAAAGCCGAACTGGTCAAGCTCACCGAGGAATTCATCGAACTTGAAAAAGAAGGGATCAAAGAATATAAGAAGCTGATTAAGGAGAGTAAAGGCTACTATCAAGGTCTCTTTGTCCTCCTCTTGCAGTCCATGATCCATGACTCGGAGAAGCACGCTGAGATCCTTGAGTTTCTCCGCAACAGACTGAAAGCGGCTTAACAGAGGATGGCTTTCGAGACTCCTTTTGATCCCCTGGAGGGCTTTGCCGAGATCGAGCGGCTTGTCTCCAAGGTCTATTTTCGTTTCTCCCATCTCTTTCTCCATCATCCCGAGCTGAGGGACTTCTGGTGGCAGATGGCCATGGACGAGGAGCAACACGCATCTATCCTTCTCGCTTGTAAAGAGATGATCGAAAACTACACGGATGAAGCAGTAGATCCTAGTATAAGCCGGGAGAAGGCCGATCAGCTTAAGGCGCAAATCACTGCCTACCTCAGCAAGGGTACCCCCTCAATCACTATTGAGGAAGCCTTTAAAACTGCCCTGGAAATTGAGACCTCAGAAATAGATACGATTTACAGCAAACTTCTCCAATTGGGAGGTCCGAAGATAGCCAAGACCATGGAGAACCTTGGTGTCCCCGCCAGTGTCCAAAGGCAAAAGCTCAAGTCAGCCCTCAGACGATTCTGCAAGGATCCAGAGCTTCTTGCAGCGGCCCAGCAGTTTTAGGCTTACCCCTTCTAAATAAGGTCCCCGCCTTTCTCTTAGCCTCCTTGCTCTTGTAAGTTCCTCCAAGGTTGATGTAAAAATCAAATCATCCGTTGCTATAGTTCAAAGTGAAAGACTAAAGCAAGTGCCGCGCGTCTTGATTGCTGACAACGACGAGTCATTATTTGAGCCCCTCCGTCAGCTTCTCCTGAAAGAAGGGTATGAGGTGGAATGGGTGAAGGACGGGCTTGCGGCGCTGAGGGCCGTTAAAAGGGGCGATCTGGATCTCGTCTTAAGTGAGGTTGATCTGTCGGGAGTGAGTGGGCTTGAGCTTTTGAAACAGGCGCAGGAGCTTTCCCCTCGGACTTTGGGGCTACTTATAGCAGCCCGAGGCTCTCTCGAGACCGCCATTGAGGCGATACGCCATGGGGCACATGACTATCTCCTGAAACCGATATCCGCCAACGAGGTTGTGAATAGAGTTATCCAGCTCGTAGAGCGCCGTCATCAGGCTGAAGAGGTTCAATTTCTAAGGCGCAGGGTGAATAGGGATTATGACTTTGGGGAGATTATTGGCAAGAGCAAGGCTTTGAGAGATGTCCTGGAGATGGTCAAGAAGGTGGCGCCGACTCAGACTACGGTCCTGATCTCCGGAGGGAGTGGTACTGGGAAAGAGCTGATCGCCCGTGCCATCCATGCCCATAGTGACCGCAAGGATAAGCTCTTTCTGCCGGTCAACTGCGGGGCTTTGCCGGAAACTCTGCTAGAAAGTCTTCTCTTTGGCCATGTAAAGGGCTCCTTTACTGGCGCCTTTGCCAATCAAGAGGGGCTTTTTGAGAGGGCCCGAGGCGGAACTATCTTCTTGGATGAAATCGGTGAGATCCCGCAACACCTCCAGGTCAAACTCCTACGGGCCCTTGAGGCCAAAGAGATCCTTCCTATCGGGAGCACAAACCCTCGCCGGATCGACGTAAGAGTTTTAGCTGCGACCAATCGGAATTTAAAGAAGGAAGTTGAGGACGGCCGTTTTCGTGATGACCTCTATTTTCGTTTGAATGTTATGGAGATTCATATTCCCCCTTTGAGAGAAAGACCTGAGGACATCCCTCTCCTTGTGGACCACCTGGTTCAAAAGCATAACCCAGAGCTAAAGAAAAATTTCAAAGGGGCAGAGGGAGCGGTGATCCATCTCCTCATGTCCCTTCCCTGGAAGGGGAACGTACGTGAGCTCGACAACGTCATAGAGCATACTATGATCTTGGCTGATGGAGAGTGGATCACGCTAAAGAACCTCCCTCCCTCCATAATGGGCGGAAAAGAGGTCCTCCCTCTCTATACGGACAATCTGAAGGAAGCTTTAAGACAATTCGAAAAGCAGCATATCATCCGGGTCTTAGGACAGGTTGACCAGGATCGCAGAGAAGCCGCACGCTTGTTGGATATCAGTCTTTCCTCCCTTTATCGCAAGATCGAAGAGTTTGGGATCTCTTAATTTTTTCTGTTTTGGGAAACCGCAGCCCATCTTTTCCAGAATTTAAGAAAGGTTAGATCGCAAACTCCCTGGATCTCCCCGTATCGTCTATTTCCTTCCGAACATTCCAGGCCAAACTTTTGTGGCACTGTTTTTGCTTTCGATCTTTGTGGAGGGAAGAACTTTGCATTCACTGCCTGCAAGAAGAGTAAAGGACTTGAGCACATCTACAGCAAGCTCCCGGGAGTCCCTTTTAGCGGCCATGCTGGACCCCGCCTTTTATGCCCGGAGACCTTCCGAAGTAGCCCATCTGGAGACCCACATCTCGCATCTCTTTTTCGCTGGTGATCTGGTCTACAAGATCAAAAAAGACGTCCGTTTTTCTTTTCTTGATTACTCGACCCTAAGAAAAAGAAGATTCTTTCTTCATGAGGAGTTGCGCCTGAACCGCAGGCTCGCCCCATCGGTTTACCTGGGAGTACTGCCTGTCTCTTATGGTCCCAATGGTTGGCAGCTAGGAAGCGATACGAATCCCCTTGAATATACTCTGGTCATGCGCCGCCTACCGGAGAGGCGAATGCTTCCTTTTCTCTTGGAGCGGAGTCAAGTTACCCCCCAGATGATGCGCTCTCTGGCGGAAGCCCTAGCCGCGTTTCATGACCAGGCGACAAGGGGAGAAAAAATCAATGCCAGCGGCGATCCTAAGGCTATTCAGAAGCTCTGGGATGAGAACTTAAGCGACATCAAAGCTTTTATCGGGAAACTTCTGGATGCTGAAACTTTTGAGATGCTGGAAGACTTTGGTCGAAGCTTCGTGATGAATCATAAAGATCTACTCATCCGCCGGATCCGCGAGGGCCACATAGGGGATCTTCATGGAGATCTTCACTGCGAGCATATCTGCTTTGCGCCGGAAGGGATTCAGATATTTGACTGCATTGAATTCAGCCCTGAGCTGCGTTACTGCGATATCGCCTCTGAGATTGCGTTTTTAATGATGGATATGGAGTTCCGTGGTGCAGATGAACTGGCTCGCGATTTTCTCAGCCGCTACCTGGAGTTGATAGACGATCCTGAACTTCCACTGCTTCTCCCATTTTATAAATGCCACCGTGCGCTAGTCCGGGGAAAAGTGGCAGGGCTGCGCTCAGATGGGGCTTCTGCAGAAGCCTGCCGATACTTCGATTATGCTTACCGCGTCACCTGGGAGCCATTTAGGCCATTTCTCGTTTTGGTTTGCGGCCTCACAGGAAGCGGGAAGTCTACTTTGGCACGCGAGCTAAGCCGGCGGTTAGGATTACCGGTGATTAACTCCGATGCCGTTCGCAAGGGTCTTGCCGGGGCCTTAGAGCGGCACGATGAAGTTCACTACGAAGAAGGAATCTACAGCCCCTCCATGACTGAAAGGACCTATGCCAAGATGGCTGAAGGGGCAGAGAAGCTCATTTTAGAAGGGAAGGGTGCTATTTTAGATGCCACCTTTCACCGCAAAACTCAGCGAGAACTGGTCCTTAATTTAGCTGCAAGACATAGGATTCCCTTGGCCTTAATTCATTGCCAGAGTTCGGAAGAGGTCGTTAGGGAAAGGTTGAGAAAAAGGGCGGAGGAAGGACGCGATCTCTCTGACGGACGGTGGGAAATCTATCTTAGGCAGAAGGTTGCCTTTGAACCGATCCGGGAAATCCCCAGGGAAAGTTTTTTCGCTCCGGACACGGGAGCCCCGAGCGATCAACTGGTTCGCGGAGCCGAGAGGTTTTTGTTTTCTGTTTTAAAGAAGCGCTCGTAGCAGGTGCGGATGCGCTCACGCCACCGTTAGTAATCCTGCAGCGTGGAGATCCCCCGCGCTTTTCTTGTCATGGCCGATCGATATCTTGGAATAAGAAGGTGGTTCCGGTCCTCAACCAGCCGAAGCTTCGGCCAGCTTTGTCTCCTTCGTTGGACGGATGGAGAGGACAGGGCAGGTGGACCGCCGCACGACCTTTTCGGTCACGCTGCCAATCAGCATATGGAGGAGACCTGTTCTTCCATGGGTAGACATCACGATCATGCCCACCCCCTCCTCCACCGCCTTTTCCACGATCCGTTTATAAGGGAGGCCTACTTCCACTTCCTGGCGAATCGTACACTGAGGAATAATATCCGCAAAGTTTTCCATCAGGTACTCGGCTAGGAGTCTTTGCCGCTCCTGAAGCAGCCATTTGACTAGATGAAACCCACGAGAAGATGAGAATTCACCACGAAACCCCTCATCATGCGGGTTCGCCTCTTCATAGCTGATAACGTGATAGACGATTACCTCTGCCTCCTGGGACCTAGCTATCTCCAGGGCATGACGCACCCCTGCCTGGGACAACTCGGAAAGGTCGGTCGGAGCGAGAATTTTTTTAATCTTGTCCATAAATGCCTCCTATGATGCCCTTGATGCCCTTTCAAAGCTCTCTCTCAGATCTTGGCACCCTAGACAGAACTCTATCTCGGGAAAGATATCTAGCCTCCTGTATTCTATCGGCCGATGACATGCCAGACAGAGCCCATAGGTCCCAGCCAACATCCTGCCTAGCGCCATTTCGATTCTCCCCATCTCCCGTAGGTAGGCGTCGCTGAGCCGGTCCAGGAGCCGGATCTCGTTCTCGTCCCAGGCCTGATCGAGCCAATCAAAATGCCTTTTCCCTGCAACTTCCTGGCTCTCTTCTTCCAGATGCCTCACAGTGGTGAGGATCTGCTCCCTCCGCCTTAACAGTCTCTCCTGGTATTTCCTCAGCTTGATCGTGTCCATTAGGATTTCTCCTTTTCGACGATAGGGCCTATTCCATCCACGAAAATAAGCAAAAATTATGCCCCCAGTCAGATGGGCAATTATCCGCTTGAAGGCTGCCATTTTTGAGGCGGTGGGGAGGTGTTTTTTTGCAACTTTGGGACAATAGTTCTTCTTCCTTCTCATTTATAGGAATTGGGTAGTCAGGAAAGAAAGCTAACTGCTCAGAAAATCAAGCAGCTTTCTCAGCTCTCCTCGCCCCTTAGTTGGCACGGAATCTGCTCTAAAATAGTACGGGGAAAGTCCGAGGGAGGAGCCTCCCCTATGGAAGACGAAAAGGATCGTTTTGGAGAAATGATGAGGTTGGTGGAGCGGGCCAGGGAGGATATCTATTTCGTCGCCAAGGATCGGGAACTGATCGAAAAGCTTAAGGTGAGTTTAGAAAAAAGCAAAAGACGCGAGGCGGAGAATCAGCCGTTGGGCTGTCTGAAGTGTGGGGGAAGGCTGGAAAGCTATAGCCTTAGGGGACTTCCTTTTGACCGTTGTCAGGGATGCGGTGCGGTCTGGCTGAATGAGGGTGGAGACTGTGCCATTTGTAGTTGATCGCATGAACAGAACTGCTTCCGTTGTTCGGTCGGCTTATCGCTGGACGTGAAGGAACTCCACAGGAAGGAGAAAGAAATGTGTCGAAGCAGGAAAGCTTATACCCTCGCTTACAAAAAAAGGGTGGATGTCGAGAGGGATACCTACCTCCCCCGGCAGTCGCCCAAGGGGTTACTCTGGTGCACCGACTGTGGAGCGGTCTACTATCGGCAGCACTGGACCATCACCCCACCTCAGGAGATAAAGGAACGGCTTGAGTCCTTTAACGGCGTTAGTTTCACCCTTTGCCCAGCCTGCCGGAAGATTCGCGACCACTACCCCTCTGGTGAACTTCACCTTGGTGGGCTATGGAAAGTTGAAACGACCACCGAAAAGCTGGCTCAACGTCTTGGACGTTGCCTGGAGAAAGCGCGCGGTGGAAAGGTCGTTTACAAGTCTCACAATAACAAATTTGTTCGTGTGCTCTGGCAGAAGGAACCTCTAAAGAAGGTGGCATAAGGGGGTTTCCATGGGCGAGGTTTACACAGAAGGGCTTCTCAGGCGTCTGGTTCGTGACAAGTTACCGCCGCGAGAGGCGGCTACGCGTTTGGCCCTGGAGCGCGTCCGCGAGGCCATGAGCTATCGTGATAGCGCGTTTCTCTGGAGGAAGACAAAGTATGTCAACGATTCGGCTTCACGACAGAGGAGGGCCTGGGGCTAAATGAAAAGGATCTAACGAACGGCCGCTCTTAGAAGCCCGTTCTCTTCTTTCTCCCTCTTGTCGTTCAAATGGTAAATTTTGGCTTTTGGCTTTGACAGCTTCATCTCTTTCCAGCTCATCAACCCCTGACGAACATAGCTTGGGTTCAACCCTAAGACTTCGCAGATATTCTCAAAGGAAAAGAGCCAGTCGCTACTCTCTTCGAGAATCCAATCCTCTGCCTCATGGAATAGGGCTTTTCCCCCAGAGTCCCGTGCAAGGACATACTTTTGAAAACTGGCAATGGCGTCTTCCAAGACCGCAAACATGAGCCTCTTTTCTGGCTCTAAGTGGTCCTTCCTTCGAAAGGTCTCAAGAAACTGTTCGGCGAGTAGCGTGTCCGGCTGAAACAGAGAGGAAACTTTTTCTTTCATGTCGAATTTTGCCTCGTTAGCCCATCTCTCTCGGCT
>JAHFAO010000034.1:7542-8805 GCA_023250515.1 Deltaproteobacteria bacterium
TCTCAACCCTATATGGTTGCCTTAATGACCGAGGCCCTTGCACTTACAGGAGAAGAGAAAGTGCTGGAGATAGGAACCGGCTCTGGCTACCAGGCTGCTGTCTTATCTCGACTGGCAAAGCGGGTTTACTCTATTGAGCGTATCGGGGAGCTAGCTCGCAGGGCCAGAAAGAGATTACTTGAGCAAGGAATTTTCAACGTGATCGTCATCCATGGGGACGGAACCCTGGGGTTACCTGAAGTGGCCCCGTTTGACGCTATCATTGTCACCGCAGCAGCACCCGATATTCCAGAGCCTCTGATCGAACAGCTCGGCGAAGGGGGACGCATGGTTCTACCAGTAGGAGAAAAGCAGGGCCAGACCATTGCGCGTTGGATATCCCCGTAGTCGGTCAAGCAGCCCCTTTGTGATCGGAGATCAACTTCGCTTTCGACCGTGACGGCAACACGGAATCTATGGCCGTGCAGACGAGTGCATTGATGTTCTGCGGGCGCTCGGGGTAACTTATGAGTTGCCTCGAACGTAAACTCTTTAACTAACTCCACTCTCATTGCCTGAGGCAACCCTCGCCACAGCCCTTCCTTTTAGGCCATAGCGAGCAATTCTTGACCCTTAGAATCGCCTTGCCGAAGGCCGAAGAGAAGGCGGCGCGAGAGGCGTCGATATCGACCTCTGCTAACCCTTGGGTTTCGGGACATCTCAGGACCTTCCTGTTGCGATAACGCTGGAATGTATGCACAACCAAGGGAAGCAAGACAAACAGCACCCCGAGAGCGACGATAGCGGCCATGGTGATCAATGGAGTATTCATGGGATCCTCCCTAAAGAGACGACTGTTTTTACTAGCTTATCTCAGCCAGGCCGAGCCCCTTTAAGAGGTGCTGCCCGTCATTTCCGCGGCAGCACCAGGAATGTTGCGGCCATGGTCGGCGCGTGCTCCGAACATATGAGTTGATAGGGGCCAACTTTTTCCGCAATGAAGGAGACCTTGTACTCTCGGCCGCGGTTCCAGATGGTCTTGGTAACAACCTCACGTCCGTCAGGGTCAGTTATCCAGCTCTCGTGCTTATCACCATTGACGACAAAGACCGTGAGATCCACCTTATCGCCCTGGCGCACGGTCATAAAGGCCGGATTGAACATGTAACTTGACACCTCCCACCTTTTCGGGTCATTCTTGTCAGCTTCCCGGGGAGGCTTGAACTCATACCCCTTCGAGAGGTCTTTAGGATTCACAGGAGGTGGCACAAGCTTATCGGCCGA
>JAHFAO010000034.1:8905-22036 GCA_023250515.1 Deltaproteobacteria bacterium
TATCCTCTGTTTTTTTCAAAATTGGTAAAAAATCACTCATCTTTCCTAACTTTTGGAAGAAAGCCCTGCTGACTCTGGACTCCGCCCCAAGGGGAACGCTTCTAATCATTTCCAGTTAGCACGGCGATAAATTTCTTGACCGCTGGCGATAGGGATCTCCCACGTCGGTAAAGAATAGCAATCGAGCGCATAAAGGGGCCTTCTGTAAGAGAAACCGCCTTGAGCAGGCCTGCATGAATCTCAGACTTTACCGTCATGGATGGAACCACAGAGATGCCCATACCTATCTCCACGGCGCGCTTGATCAGCTCGATATTGTCAAACTCAGCTTTGGTGATGACAGAAACCTCATGTTTTCTAAGTATTTCATCAAGGGCCTTGCGCGTGGGGATGTCGCGCTGGAAGGTCACAAAAGGCTGGGAGGCGAGTTTTTTAAGACTTATCGATTCGTATTGCGAAAAAGGGTGCTCTGGTGAGCAGATAAGCACCAGTTCATCCTCACGGAATGGGATCGAGCGGAGCTGTGGTCTATTGGGAGGATAAGCAACAATTCCCAGGTCTACGGAACCACTGGCGACGTCTTGATAAATCTTACTCGCCCTGCTGTATTCAACCTGGACCTCTATTCCAGGATGGCTTTTGAGGAATTTCTTGACGAAAGGATCCAGCTCATACAGGCCAACACTGTAAATGGCTGCTACCCTGACGCACCCTCCAGCTTTACCACCTATTTCTTGCAGACGCTCCTCGACCTCGCGGAGCTCTGCCAGAACACGTCTAGCACCCTTGTAAACCACCTCTCCGGCCTTGGTTAAGTGGAGCTCGGTGCCGTGCCGCTCGATGAGAGGGATGCCGAATGTCTTCTCCAAGGCTTTAAGGCGCTGGCTTACTGCTGACTGGGTAATGGAGTTTGCCGCCGCTGCCTTGGTGAAGCCTTTAAGTTTGATCACATCGCAGAAAAGTTTGAGGGTCTCTATATCCACATCTCTTCTTTCCCTTTGGTTTTTAGAGCAAAAAGAAGGCCAAGGGTTGTTAGATGCTATCTTTCCCGCTAGTGTTTAGCCTTTCCTGTCCTTTAAATTCTTAGCCGTGCAACTACGCCTCTAAGTTTTCTTAGATTTGGGAAGAAGCCAGGTTTCTTTATCATCCGCATTTCATTCTCTTTGCTGAATCCTTTTGCTTCTCAGGCGAGTCAGGCCACAAAATCCATTGGTTTTCTTTACAGATTTTCTGCCTCTACTGTTCCGTCCATAAGATCTTACTTCAGCCTTATTAGAATTTCTTATCGCTCAGGACGTGGCATAAGTCTTGCTCCGCAACAGGAGTGCGGGTTCCATCAGACCATATCAGGTGAAAGGGGGAGCAGATGAAAGTTTCGAGGCGAGCGTTCTTGAAGGTCTCGGCGGTGGGTGGGGCTGGGGCAGCACTCGCAAGCCAGATGCCCCTTTCGACGATCTCTCCGCCGCAGAAAAACTCAGGGGTCAGCATTGATGAGAAGTGGGTGCCGAGTGTTTGCCTCCAGTGTCCGGCAGGCTGTGGCATCATGGTTCGGGTGGTTAATGGCCGGGCGGTGAAAATCGAAGGTCTCCCTGAGCATCCTATTAACTTAGGAAGGCTTTGCCCCAAGGGTCATATCGGCCTCCAGATCTTGTACGATCCTGATCGGATCAAAGGGCCGATGAGAAGGATCGGCAAGCGCGGTGAGGGAAAGTGGGAGAAGATCAGTTGGGACGAAGCCTTGGGGCTCGTTGCTAAGCGGCTTAGGGCGTTAAGGCAGAAGGGTGAATCTCACCGCCTTGTTTTCATGAGCGGTCGAAACCGGGGGCAAATGGGTGGCCTGATAGGTCGCTTCCTAGCTGCGTACGGCTCCCCGAACGACGTGGGCCACTCCAGCATCTGTGCAGACGGGTCTCCCCAGGCGCACTATCTTACGCAGGGTTTTAAAGCCTACGCTGGTTATGACTGGGACAATACCAACTATCTTCTCTGCTTTGGTGGTGGCTTCATAGAGGCATGGCGACCTACGACTCGCCTCTTGCGTGCCTTTGGCCACATGCGGCGCGAGCGGCCGATCAGGGCGAAGATTGTTCAGGTGGAAACTCGCTTTTCGGTCACCGCAGCGAAGGCAGACGAGTGGATACCCATCAATCCAGGGACTGACGCCGCTCTAGCTCTGGGAATTGCCCACGTGATTGTAAAGGAGGAACTCTACGACAAGACATTTGTCGCCGAGCACACTTTCGGCTTCGAAGATTGGACTAACGAGAAGACTGGCAAGAAGCATATGGGCTTTAAGAGCCTGGTTCTTAGAGACTATTCTCCGGCGAAAGTTTCGAAGATCACAGGTGTGTCGGAGGTGACCATTGTCAGGATCGCCAGGGAATTTGCTGCGACGCAGCCAGCCATTGCCGCCGGTGAACGGGGTGCGAGCATGCAGACCAACGGTGTCTACAACCGCTTTGCCATTCATGCTCTTAACGCTTTAGTAGGGAGCCTGGAGGTGCCCGGTGGTGTGATCGTTCAGCATGGGCCGCCTCTTACCAAATGGCCGGATGTCATGGGAGATGAGATCGCCAAAAAGGGAGTGAAGGAGCCCAGGATCGACTATGCAGGAACAAAAAAATACCCGCTGGCGGGAAAGGTCTATCAAGATCTTCCGGAGATGATCCTGGGGGAGGGGCCATACCCGGTCGATACCATTATGCTCTACTATACGAACCCGCTATTCTCCACGCCTGACGTAAGTCGTTGGTATAAGGCGATCGAAAAGGTTCCCTTTGTTGTTACTTTTTCCCCGTTCTTGGACGAGACTTCTGATTACGCCGACCTCATTCTCCCGGACCATACCTACCTAGAGCGCTGGCACGATGATGTGATCTATCCGAGTTTGGGCTATCCAGTGATTAGCCTCAGGCAGCCGGTGGTCAAGCCTCTGTTTGATACCAGAAGTACAGGCGATGTGATCATCGAGCTGGCGAAAAGGATTGGGGGGACTGTGGCTCAATCCTTCCCGTGGAAGAGTTATGAGGAGTTGATCAAGGAGAAGGTCAAGGGGCTTCACGAAGCGCAAAAGGGCAATATCGTAGCTCCGACATTCACCAACTTCTGGGAGGAATTTAAAAAGAAAGGGTTCTGGGCGAATCCACCATATAAATTCCGTGATTGGGAACATAGCTTTCAAACCCCTTCCAAGCGCTTTGAGTTTTTCTCCCAGAACCTGGAGCACAAGCTAGAGGAGCTGACTAAGAAGGAGCTGGATAAGGCCAAGGAGAAAGGGAAAACCCTTACTGATGAGCAGGCCCTTGAGGAGATTCTGCGCGGTCTTAAGCTCAAGGCCAGGCGCGATGAGGTTTTCCTGCCCCACTATGAGCCAATCCGTTATGTCGGTAAAGAAAAAGAATATCCGCTTCTCCTCAATACCTACAAGCTCATGACCCATGCCGAGGGCCGCAGCACCAATAGCCCTTGGATGCAGGAGATACTTGGACTTCATGTGGGTATGCGATGGGACTCCTGGGCAGAGATTAATCCCGAAACAGCAAAGAAGCTTGGAATCAGAGATGGGGATGAGGTTTGGGTAGAGTCGGTGGTGGGCAAAATCAAGACGCGCGCGAAGCTCTATCCGGGGGCTATGCCTCATGTAGTGAACATCCCCTTCGAGCTTGGGCACAGGGCCTATGGTAGATGGGCTAAAGGCCGGGGTGTCAACCCCAACGAGATTTTGGTTCATGAGAACGACCGGCTGGGTGGCCTGGCTGCCTTCTTCTCCACCCGAGTCAAGGTCTACAAGGTCTAAGGAGGTGATGAGAGATGGCACGATGGGGAATGGTGATTGATCTAGATAAATGCACCGCCTGCCAGGCCTGCACCGTGGCCTGTAAGGAAGAAAATAACGTGCCTTTCGCCGAGAAGGAACAGGCCCAGCGCCAGCATACCATGTTCTGGATGCAAGTCTTGGCGCATGTTGAAGGAGAGTACCCCAATGTAAAGGCCCGCTTTATCCCCAGGCCCTGCATGCACTGCGACGAGCCTCCCTGCGTTCAGGTCTGCCCAGTAGAGGCCACTTACAAACGTGAGGATGGTCTTGTGATGCAGAACAACGAACGCTGCATCGGTTGCAAGTACTGCATGGTAGCCTGCCCGTATGGCGTACGCACTATAAACGCTCGCAGGTTTAGACCGCCAGAGATCATGACCCAGTACACTAATCCGGATGTCCCTGCGAGGCGGCTTGGTATTGTGGAGAAGTGCACCTTCTGCGTCCATCGACTGGAGAAGGCTAAAGAGAAAGCAAAGGCTGAAGGACGGGAGGTCAAGGATGGTGATTACGTGACAGCCTGCGCCCAGACCTGCACCGGCGCGGCCATCAGGTTCGGCGATCTGGACGATCCCAAGAGCGAAGTCTACAGGCTCTCCCGGGACAAACGAGTATTTAGATTGTTGGAAGAGCTGGGAACTGAACCGCGGGTCTACTATCTCAAGGAGGGGTAGGTCATGGAAACTCGGAATGAGGTCATTGAAGGATCTTTCAAAGAGGCTGCCTTTGATTCATTGCGGATCGGTTGGCTATGGATTGCCTCGGTTGTGCCACTCCTTCTGCTCTTTGGTTGGGGAGCTTACAACCTTATTTTCCAGCAGTGGACGCATGGCTTGGAGGTAACCGGGCTAAACGTCTCTATTTACTGGGGCTTTTATATCGTGAACTTTGTCTTTCTCATCGGCGTCAGCGCTGGAGGAATCATCGTTGGCGCTCTCGCCTACGGCGCGGAGATCGAGCGGTTCCGGCCTGTCGCCCGGCTTGCCGAGTTGATGGCCATCAGTTGCCTGATTTTGGCAACGCTCTTTATCTTTGTTTCCATAGGAGCACCGGATCGGTTTTACTTCCTCTTCCTTTATGGGCGACTGGGTTCACCTCTCATCTGGGACGTGATCATCATCTTGGCTTACCTGGCCCTGGCCATGGCCCTTGGTTATTTCGGAACGCGGGCGGATCTTGTCCGCTGCATGAATGCATTTCCTAAACGGCAGTGGTTGTACCGGCTGCTCGCCCTCGGCTATACGGATCTCTCACCAAGGGCCGTGGAGAGGGACAAAAAAATCCTCAGAGTCCTGGCGATCATCTCGATTCCCGCTGCCATCCTTCTCCATTCTATCACCGCCTGGATCTTGGGGCTGGTAAAGGCCAGGGTCACTTGGCATACGAGCCTTTTGGGGCCCCTTTTCGTTGTGTCGGCGATTGTTTCGGGTTTGGCTCTCGTCATTCTCTCGGCAATCGTCGCAAGATTCCTTCTGGGCTTTAGGATTGCACGGGAAACGATCGTGGATCTGGGGAAGCTCCTAGCCTTCTCGATCCCAGTTCTGGGGTATTTCCTTTTTGCCGAGCTACTGACGGTCACTTTTGGCAAGGAGCCGGCTCAGATGCATGTCTTCGGTCAGATGATCTGGGGTCATTTCGCCTTTTCCTTCTGGATCAATCTAATTCTTGGGCTTGTTGTTCCTCTGTTAATCCTCATTTCCCCTTGGCGGAAGACACTAACAGGCATTGGCACTGCTTCACTGTTTGTCTTCATCGGGGTATTCTTGGAAAGGTCCAACATCGTCATCCTCCCCCAGCTCCACCGGCTCCTCTTTCCCTTTTACCCCCATGGGAGTTATACGCCAACGGCGGTGGAATTGTTCATCATCGCGGGGATTTACGCCCTCGGGGCCCTCTTCTTTGCTGTCTGCGCCAAACTTTTTCCTCTGGTGGAGATGGAGGAGAAAGCGTGAGGGAAGAACAGACTCAGCTTTCCAGCTTGGCAGAAGCTAGGGCCGCGCTGTATTGCGCTCTTGCGTTAGGCTTTAGTACTCCTACTGCACGGGACCTAAGGGAGATTTCAGGATGGATCCTTGAGGTCTTGCAGAAAGCAAAGTCTCTTCCTGTTGGGCCAGTCTTAGAAGATGAGTTAAAGATTTTTGAGTCCTGTGTGAACGCCGCTGACAGAACCTCTCTCATGGCAGAATACCATCGGCTTTTCGTCGGGCCGCATAAGCTTCCCGCGCCGCCTTATGCCTCGGTCTATCTCGAATCTGAGCCGACCATCATGGGCCCCTCCACTCTGGATGTCTCGAGGATTTATGAGGAGGCTGGATTTCTTCTCTCCCCATCCTTTAAGGATCTGCCAGACCACATCGCAGCCGAGCTTGAGTTCATGGCACTGCTTTGCGAGGAGGAGGCAAAAGCTTGGCAGAGGGATGATCTCTGTGAGACCACCAGGCTGCTTTGTCACCAGGAGAGTTTCTTGCGGGACCATCTGCTTAGGTGGATACCTAGTTTCACTTCGAAGATTCTCTTCTCTACCGGGTTACGGTTTTATCGTGCCCTCGCATCCCTTGCCAGGGGTTATGTTTCGTTCGACCTGGATTGTGTTCGTGCATTGCGTAGACTCTTGGATGCTGAAGGGTCAGCGACACCTGTGGAAGAGGGAACAAGATATGGAGATTGACTTGGCGAAGATAGACCCAAAGCATCTTAAAATCTCTTTTCTGCCACCGCGAGACGAGATGAGCCGGCGCGATCTTCTTCTTGGGTTCCTGAGACCGCACTATGAGATTGTCCCGGCAGTCGAGAAGGACCGCTGCGCCGCCTGGCGCGGTTGCTCCCTTTGTGTTTCGTCCTGTCCCCAAGAGGCCGTCTCTTTGAAAGAAGGGAGTGCGTTTATCGACAAAGATAAATGCACAGCCTGCGGCGCTTGTCTCCCCTCCTGTCCTGCAGGGGCTATCTCTTCGCCTCTGCTAGATCCCGCAGTCTTAGACCTTTCACTGGAATCGTTATTGCCCCGTGGCGAAACGGAGCACGAACCCAGGGTCGTTCTTATTTACTCAGAAGATACAGAACCTTTGCTTACAAGGGAGAGAGGATCTCTACCCCTCCAGCTTCTAGAGCTTAGGCTCCCTTGTATCGGGGCGCTCTCGCCTTGGCTCCTGCTCCGATCTTTCGACTTAGGAGCAGATGGAGTTGCCATTGTTCCTTGCAGCCCTAGCTGTCGCCATCGTTGCGAGGTAGAGCGCTGGAAACAGACTGTTCGTTTTGTCCAAGCTCTCCTCGTTAAGCTTGGGATGGACTCTATAAGAATCCGGGTATTTCCCGTTGTCGGCGAAGGGGCAGAGCCACTAGCAAACCTTTTTGGGGCTTTCCTAGAGAAGGTCAAGGAAATAGGTCCGAGCAAGCTTTGCAATGGGAGGGGAAAAGAGGAAAAGCTTTCCCTTGTGGCTCTGCTTCATGATCTTGGAAAGCGATTCAACATCAATGGAAGCGGTCTCTCCGGCGCTGAGATCCCATTCGGGATTGTGAGGGTTCGTCCGGGTGATAAAGCATGCACCCTCTGTGGCGCCTGCCCGGATCGATGTCCGACCGGTGCTATCACCCTGTGGGAAGGAGCAGATCTATCTCAGTTGCTCTTTGACCATAGCCGCTGCATTGCCTGCGAAGCATGCATCAAGGTTTGCCCGGAGCAGGTTTTACGGATGGAAAGAACGTTGGATTTTTCTCGCCTCGGAGAGACAACGGTCCTCGCCGAAGACCGGATGGCACGTTGTCAAAGGTGCGGAAAGGGGATCGCTCCGCTTACCATGATGCGTAAGATCCAAGATCAACTTGCAGGGAAAAAGGCTGCCACTCCATCAGGTCTGGGTGAGTTCTGTCCCGATTGCCGCATCTTCGGGAATCTCAGTTTAAGAGAAGGTAGATCCGATCAGTGATCGAAAAGAGGATGTTATGGCGCGAGCAAAAGTCGCGATAGTTGGGGCAGGAAATGTCGGCGCGTCTGTAGCTCAGTGGGCTGCGGCGAAGGAGCTGGGAGATATTGTCCTAGTCGACATCATTGAGGGCTTGCCGGAAGGAAGGGCGTTGGACCTTTGGGAATCAGGTCCTATTTGCGGCTTCGATCTTAAGATTAGGGGCAGTCAAGGCTACGAGGCAACAGCCGACTCGGAAATTGTGATTATCACTTCAGGCGTAGCACGAAAGCCGGGGATGAGTCGGGAGGATCTCCTCCGGGTTAACCAAAATATCGTGGAGTCGGTGGTCGGAGAGGTGGTCCGTTGGTCGCCCGACTGCACCCTTATCATGGTAACCAATCCGCTGGACACCATGTCTTACCTCGCTTGGAAGGTGAGCGGATTTCCCAAAAACCGGGTGGTGGGGCAGGCGGGGGTGCTCGACTCTTCTCGCTTCCGTGCCTTTGTGGCCGAGGAGTTAGGAATTTCAGTGGAGGATACCCAAGCGCTGGTCCTAGGAGGGCATGGCGATGAGATGGTGCCTTTACCTCGCTACTGCACCGTTTCCGGCATTCCGATCACACAGCTTCTCGCCTGCGACAGGATTCAAAAGATCATTGACCGAACTGTCAATGCTGGCGGAGAAATCGTAAAGTTGTTAAAGACCGGAAGCGCCTACGTCTCTCCTGGGGCTGCGGTGGCAGAGATGGTTGAGGCCATTCTTAGAGACAAGAAGCGGATCATGCCCTGCTCCGCTTATCTGGATGGAGAGTATGGACTCAAAGACATCTATTTCGGTGTTCCGGCCAAGTTAGGGGCGTGCGGAGTGGAGAAAGTAATTGAGGTAGAGCTTACGGAGGAAGAGAGGGGATTTATGGAGCGTTCTGCGGCCCTGGTGAGAAGGAGTATTTCTAGCCTGAATCTCTGAAGGAAAGGAGGTGAGAGACAATGAGAAAAATGTTTTGGGCTGCATTGCTGTTGAGTAGCTTAATGGTTGTGGGGGCCATGGTTACAGCCCAGGAGACAACCCCTCAGCCCACAGTAACGGAGATGCAAGGCATGGGTTCGATGATGGGTAAGGGAATGATGGGTCAGGGCGGTCAGATGGGTCCCATGATGCCGATGATGGAGGGGATGATGAAGATGATGGATGCGTGCGCCCAGATGATGGGCACCACGTCATCATCTAGTCAGGAGCCTAAGAAGTAGCAGTTGTTTACCGTGTTCGAGTTACGTGCCGACCACGACCGTAACGTTCTTGGCTCTGCCACGCGAGTCAGGTGAACACGCTTTTTTGCAGCGAGTTCCCGAAGTTTTCAATTATCAGGAGGAAAAATGCCAAAGTTACCTAGGAGTTATGAAGCCTTTAAGCGCAGGTACTCGCAAATCTGGCTGGCCTATGATCGGCTCGGTAGCCTGTCGCACAGGGCCGGCCCATTGGATGATAAGACCAGGGAGTTGGTGAAACTGGCATTATCCATAGGGGCAAAGCTGGAGGGAGCGGTGCATTCCCATACTCGGAGGGCTCTGGAAGCCGGTGCCACTCCAATGGAGATTCGTCACCTTGTTTTGCTCGGTCTTACGACTCTGGGTTTTCCTCCAACCATAGCTGCTCTGAGCTGGGTTGAGGATGTTCTAAAGAGGGCGAGACCGCGTAAAAAGAGATCAAGGTAAAAGTGGAATGAACTTTTACTCATCCGTTTCCCGACCAACATTACGTCATCCTGCCAATTTCTGCTCAGCAAAAAAATCCTCTACCGACATGCTCAAAGGTCGGGCTTGTTTCTATGGCTCGCAAATTACGCTTCGCATCTTTGGGATTTTGGCCTTCTGTTTTTTCTCATTTATGAGAAGCGGGTATAGGGACCAGATCGCGAGGGGGTGTCAACAGCATAACAAACTGAGTCTTTTTCGAGACTTTTACCCTGGCTGCATTGGCACGGAACGTGCGTTTTATCCATAAAAGAAACAGCCTAGCTTGGAGGGTAGAGCCGTGGAAAACGAAAAGGATCGCTTCGGGGAAAAGATGAAGCTGGTAGAGCGGGCCAAGGAGGATATCTTCTTTGCCGCTAAAGACAGGGAGTTGATTGTGAGAAGCTAAAAGCCCGTTTACGGAAAGTTGAAGGCGAGGGAACAGAAGGTCAAGCGCTCATCTGTCCTAAGTGTTCCGGCAAGCTGGAGACATACACTTTCATGGAGTTCATTTTAGACCGCTGCCAGAGCTGTGGTGGGATCTGGTTGGATAAGGGGGAGTTGGAGGGGATCTTGAAGAAGGTATCACGTAGCCCTCTGGCCTCTTTCATCGAAGGGCTTATGGCCAAGGGTGAAGGGACCGCCGAGGAAAGGGCAAGGAAGTGAGCGCTGCCCCTTTCTCTGGCCGTTTTTCCCTGGCGCGATTGGCCTACCGCCGGCGGGATGTGGATATGGCGGAGGCTGCCCACGCCCACGAACATCTGGAAAACTCGCTTTGCGAAACCGGAAGGCGCGGTCAGCATTTGGCCGATGCTGTCCTTGGGGCGACAGATGGGATCGTCACCACCTTTGCCGTTGTGGCCGGAGCTGCGGGAGCAAGTTTATCTTCGGGCATCGTGCTCATTATGGGTTTTGCAAATCTCTTAGCTGATGGTTTCTCTATGGCAGTCGGCAATTACTTAGGTGCCTGCTCACAGCAGGATTTCTGGGTAGAGGAGCGGAAACGAGAGATTTGGGAAATCGAACACATACCTCAAGCAGAGCGCGAGGAAATTAAACGGCTCTACCAACGTAAAGGCTTCGAAGGTGAGATCCTAGAGCAGATTGTAAGAACCATCACATCGGACAAAGAGCGCTGGCTCGATGAGATGATGCGTGAAGAGCTTGGCATTCAGGAAGAAAGAATCGCTCCATTGATGAGCGGGCTGGTAACCTTTGTTGCTTTTGCCTTTGCGGGCCTCCTCCCGCTCTTGTCCTACGTCCTGGCCTTCTGGAACCCGTCCCTCGCGCCCAGTGCATTCGCTGTTTCTGTAGGACTGACTGCTATGGCTCTGTTCGGTGTAGGGGCGGCGCGCAGATTTATGACCCGACGCTCATGGTGGCAGAGCGGCCTAGAGATTCTGGGGGTGGGTGGGCTGGCGGCCGCGTGCGCCTTTGTCGTTGGACATCTTCTACGAGGATTCGTCGGATGAAGGGAGGGAGGCTATGGGAAAAAAACAGCAGCCGTTTTTCGTCTGGTACTTCGTAGTGGCCCTCGTTGTTATTCTCATCGTTCAGAATTTTCTTCAGAGCCCTCATTTAGAAAATGTCACCTATAGCCAGTTCAAGTCGTTGGTCAAAAAAGGGCTAGTTATCAACCCACGCAGGCGGTCAACAAAGGGAGCGGGCACCAGCCATGACTTGGGTAGAGGATGTTCTGAAGAGGGCAAATTCAGGTAAAAGGATGGGAGCGAAAAAGGGATGAAGGCAGCAGAAATCGTTGTGATAGGGTAACATAGCCCCTTCGATTACAGCTCGCCTGATTAGCGATCAACTGGTTCGCGAAGCCGAGAGGTTTTTGTTTTCTGTTTTAAAGAAGCGCTCGTAGCAGGCACGAATACGTTCACGTTGAATCTCGTAATCTTTAAGCAGGAGATCCCCCGCGCCTTTCTTGCCTTTGCCCGGTTTATCACGGTCCTTATAGTCTAGGGCCTGCGCCACTCCCTGGAGTTTATCTGCTTCTCGTTCCAAGATATCGATCGACTGGTCGCGCTCCAGCCGTAGTCGATGATCCAGTTGACGCAAAAAGAGATAGCCTTCCGAGAGCAAGCGGTATTCGACCTGCTTGATGATCTTTTCGTTCCTTAGCGCTTTCAAGGCTTCTAGGGTACCCCTCCGCCGAAGCACGTGGCAACGGTAGCCGTGAGATAGCTGGAGCATCTGGGTGAGGAACTCAATATCAACCAGCCCTCCCCTTCCTTTTTTCAAGTTAAACTGGGAAAGATCTTCCCGCGCGAGCTCTTTTTCCATTCGCATGCGCAGATGATCGATCTCCGCTATGCCATCTTGTGTGAGACCTTCGCCATAGGCAAAGGACTCTGCTACCCTCTCGGCATCGACGCCGAGACGCCGGTCGCCGGCCACACAACGAGCCTTGATGAGCGCCTGCCTTTCCCATAGTAGAGAACTGGTCTGGTGATAATGGCGGAATGCCTCCAAGGACGAGACCAGAGGGCCTGCCTTCCCTGAAGGGCGAAGCCGCATATCGATTTTATAGGCGACTCCCTCCTCGGTAGGAGCTGAAAGAAAAGTGATGAGCTTCTGTCCGAGTCTCACATAGTATTCATGTGCGCCCAGAGAGCCCGGTCTCCCTCCTCCACTTTTGGCCTCCTCAGGGGCATCGTAGATGAAGATGAGGTCCAGGTCCGAGTTGTAGTCGATCTCCCGTCCCCCTAGTTTCCCCATCCCCAGCACCGCGAATTTTCCTTCGTGGATCTTACCGAAATTCTTTTCCATCTCTCCGATGGATTGTATCAAGGCCCCTTCGAGACAGGCCTCGGCAAGGTCCGAAAGCTGGCCGATGGCCTCCTCTAGCTCTAGAGTCCCTCCTAGATCATGAAGGCCTATGCGAATAAACTCATCTGCCCTGTGGCGTCGCATAGAGTTGAGCTTCTCTTCCAGATCTTCTGTCTCTGCAAGGGCGGTTAGGAATTCTTTTAGCATCTCTTCCCTTGTCTTTCGCAGTTGAGAGAGATCGACGCGGATCACGCTGTCGAGTAGCTCGGGACGCTTGAGGAAGAGGTCGGTCAAAAATTGACTGTTGGCAAAGAGGGTTATCAGGAGACGCAGGGTCTTGGGATTTTCTGCAAGCAGAGAAAGAAAGCCGGTGCGCCCTCCTACTCGGTGGCTGAACTCGGCCAGATTAAAAAGGGCGCGGTCCGGGGCAGCGGATCTTACGATCTCCGCCATCAACGCCGGCCCAAGGATGCGCATAACCTTTAATCTTCTTGGGCTTGGAGGAGAATAGGATTCTCCATCGCGGACAGCGAGCAGGTTGTCGTACGCCCTTTGCGGATCGGAGAAACCGAGCCCCCCAAGCTCTTCTAGCATCAGTTCTTCCTGGTCCAAATCATTCCATATCTCTCCCAAGCCAGAGGTGCTCTTCGACGAGATCTCCTTTTGGGCTCCGTAAAAAAGTCTATTGAAGGCGCGGCGCACAGAGGCGGTCTGTTTGCGATAATCTTGCCAGAAGAGATTTCTCTCGCTAGCTCCTTTCCTCCTGGAGTAACCGAGACGGCGAGCCAGGGCTCGTTCCTCCTCTTCTCCCTCCGGAATCGAGTGGGCATGGGCTTCCTGAACCATTTGGATCTTGTTTTCCACGTCACGGAGAAAGCGGTAGGCATGGTTGAGGTTGCTTCTCTC
>JAHFAO010000169.1 GCA_023250515.1 Deltaproteobacteria bacterium
TATGTTCAGGGTCGTTTGGAAGAACTCCTTGAGACACTGGTAGGCACACTGGCTGAGCTTTCCCAGCAGCTTTCTATCAAATCTGAAATGGGGCCTGATCATCTTGGGGACAGTAAAGACATACTGCCTGTGAGGTAGGGCATAGAGGATCTCCTTCGTGATCCACTCCCCGAACATCAATACCCTTTTCTGATGACAGGAAGGGCAGAAGTAGCGGCCTTTGCAGGAAAAGGCGAGAAGGACCTCGTGGTGGCAGCTCTTACACTTGATGCGGGCAAAGCCTTTTCTTAAATCTCCACAGCCTAGGTACTTGTAGACCACCTCGCGGACGACATCTTTTAAGACCCAAATCTCTTCTGATATCGCTCCTCGTAGACTGACTCGAACTCGGAGAAGTGGTCAGAGATAGACTGGTAGAGTGAAGAAGTCTTAGGCTTTCTTGGCTTGTAGACAGGCTCGACCATCAGCCTGAGGCTGAGGATCGAGAACCCTAAAGGCTCTATCAGATGGGGGTTCTTTAAAAAGACAAAGGCCCGATTCCCTTCTCAGACGCACGAATCCATCTGATAGAGAATCGGGCTCCCGTCCTCAGTCCGACCTATACTCGGGCAGATCCTTTGCCCCATCTAAGAGGCAGCTTCCATGTTCCCTTCTGCCCTACCTATCGCCTGATATAGACGAAGGGAAGTCACAAAAATTCAGGGAGTTGAGGTTTACCCCTAACACAGAACGCCACGCAAGCTCTGGAATTTTTTTTCGCGCAGCAACGGTAGGAACAAGGTAAGGTGCGCCGCCGTTACCCCTTAATGTTCTCCTGCCTTGATAATCTCCTCCGCTAGTTTCTGATGGCTAGTTATCCCTATGTGTTCTGTTAGTAGATGTTCGCCCATCCCTTTAAAGGATTTAAGGTACCGCTGCTTGAGCTTTTTAATTCTTTGATAGCTTTCCTCGATTCTATCTTTGAGCGTCGGATCTCTCTCTGCCTGGCGGTGGAGGAAGTCAAAAGCACGAGTGGCGCTTGCCTGACTGTGGCAGAACATAAGCACGTCCAGTCCGGCCTGAACGCCGAGATGGGCTGCCTCCTCAGGCGAGTGAGCCTTGGCGATCGCCTTCATTTCCAGATCGTCTCCGAAGATCACCCCTTGGTAGCGTAATTCCTCGCGCAATAGATCAGTGATGATGGTGCTGGACAGTGTGGCCGGGTCGCGAGAATCCAGAGAGGGATAGAGTACATGAGCCGTCATAATGGACTCAATCTGATTCCGGCAGGCGTAGACAAAGGGCGGAAGCTCAACCGCCTTTAGAGCGGCCAAATCCTTTTCTACAACGGGAAGCTCCAGATGTGAGTCTTGGGAGGTATCCCCATGCCCGGGAAAGTGTTTCCCGCAAGGGATGATTCCGCCCTTTCTTAAACCCTGTATCATTGACCAACCTAGCGTGAGCACTTGGCTCGGCTCGGAACTCAGGGACCGATCTCCGATGACTGGGTTGTTGGGGTTAGAATGGACATCCAAGACCGGGGCAAAATTGAGGTTGATTCCAACGGCGGACAGCTCGCGGGCCGTTGCCAGGCCGACCTTATAGGAGAGATCGGCATTATCTCTTCGGCCCAGAAGAGCCGCAGTCGGAAAATGGGTAAAAGGGGCGGGTAGACGATGCACCCTACCACCTTCCTGATCGATGGCAATGAACGGCGGAAGGTCCCTTTTCTTTTCCCAAAGCGAGCGGCACAGAGATAGGATCTGTTTTGGTTCTTTGAGGTTATGACCAAAAAGTATAAATCCACCAAAGGGGTATTGCTTAAGAAGACGCTCCTCCTCTGGCGTCAGCTCCTCGCCTTGCAGGCCGATCATTATCATCTGCCCGATCTTTTCTCTCAACGTCCGCATAAGACCAACTATAACATAAGCTGGACAATATTTTACCGTTTGTGTAAATTCGCCGGGAGAGATGGCGAAGACAAAATATATTGTGGTCGAGGGACCGATTGGGGTGGGGAAAACGAGCCTGGCGAAGATTCTCGCCTCCGAGTTTAATGCCCGTTCCGTGTTTGAGAAGGTGGAAGACAACCCCTTTTTACCTAAATTTTACGAAGATCGGGAGACTTACGCTTTTCAAAACCAGCTATTTTTTCTCCTTAACCGGTATCGGCAGCAAAGGGAGCTCAGCCAACAAGAGCTCTTTAGTCAAAATACGGTTGCCGATTACCTTTTTGCCAAGGACAAAATCTTCGCTACTTTGACTCTGGGCAGCGAAGAGCTAGGCCTCTACGAACAGATCTACCAGCTTCTGGACCCCAGGGTCCCGAGGCCCGATCTGGTAGTTTATCTCCAAGCCAGGCCTGAGGTCCTTTACAAAAGGATAAAAAAGAGAGATAAAGTTTATGAGAGAGCGCTGACCCTCGAATACCTGACAGAGGTGGCTCAAGCCTATAACCGATTCTTCTTTCACTACGACGAGAGCGCACTTTTGGTAGTGAATACCTCTGAGATCGATTTCGTTGCAAGCAGCAAGGACTTGGCTGACTTGGTCAAGGAAATCAACAACATGGGTTCGGGGACACAGCACTACATACCGCTTGGATCCAGGTAGCCTGGACTGAGACGGATGCCAAGAGAGGTCTGCCCAGGGGGATGGTTTTGGGCCATGTCTCGGGCAGAGATGGCCTTCCGGCTTTGTCCGGAGGGCTTTTTTATTTTTGGAGGATAGGGTGATGGCAGAAAAGGCTACGGTACCGGAAATCAGAAAAATGAAGCAGCGGGGAGAAAAAATAACCGCGCTGACTGCGTACGATTACTCCTTTGCCCGCATCCTCGATGAGGCGGGTGTGGATATACTCCTCGTAGGGGATTCTCTTGGCTCCGTTATTCAAGGGCAAGAAAGCACTTTGCCCGTTACCTTGGAGGAGATGATCTATCATACGAAGGCCGTCGTCCGTGGAAGGAAGAGAGCCCTGGTTGTGGCGGATATGCCCTTTCTCTCCTTTCAGGTGACTATAGATGAAGCGAAGCGGAATGCGGGAAGATTCCTGCAGGAGGGGGGGGCAGAAGCGGTTAAGATCGAGGGGGGCGTGCTGATGCTCGAGACCATCGAGGCTATCGTCCAGATGGGTATCCCCGTCATGGGCCATGTGGGCCTAACCCCGCAGTCGATTCATCGATTCGGTGGTTACAAGGTCCAAGGGAAAGAGAAAGAACAGAGAGAGCTCATCGTGCATGATGCCTTGGCGGTGGAGGAGGGCGGTGCCTTCTCTGTTGTCTTGGAGGGGATTCCTATGGATCTGGCCCAGGAGATCACTCGACGTCTTTCGATTCCCACCATCGGCATCGGCGCAGGCGTGCACTGCGACGGCCAGATTCTAGTGGTCCACGACATGCTGGGTCTCTTTGATATGTATACGCCAAAGTTTGTGAAAAGGTATGCCGATCTGAGGGGAGTCATGGCGGATGCCGTCAAGAATTTCATTCTGGAGGTCAGGGAGGGCAAATTCCCGGATGAAGAGCATTCATTTCATTGACCCGAAACCTCCAATTGGACGTGATGGCTATGCGTATTATTGACCAAATCCGAGAGATGCGGTGTTGGAGTGAAGCTGGGCGGCGCGAGAGCAACCACATCGTTCTCGTCCCTACGATGGGGTTCCTCCACGAAGGTCATCTGAGCCTGGTACGGGAAGGAAGAAAGAGAGGGGACCGGCTTGTTGTCTCGGTCTTCGTGAACCCGACACAGTTTGCTCTCAATGAGGATTATACGGCCTATCCGCGCGACCTCGAGCGTGATCGAGGGCTGCTCGAGAAGGAGGGGGTCGACGTTCTCTTCCACCCACCCGTTGAAAAGATGTTTCCCAAGGGCTCCCAGACCACCGTGGAGGTGGAAAGACTCAGCCCACTCCTCTGCGGAGCCTTTCGTCTTGGTCACTTCCGCGGTGTGGCTACCGTGGTACTAAAGCTCTTTAATATTGTGCGGCCCCATGTGGCGATTTTTGGATCCAAGGATTATCAACAACTCCAGATCATCCGCCGGATGGTAGAGGACTTGAACTTTGATGTGGAAGTGGTGGGTAGTCCCATCGTGCGGGGAAAAGACGGCCTGGCGATGAGCTCGCGTAATGCCTATCTCAGCCAGGAGGAGAGACAGGCGGCGCTCAGCCTCTCTCGCTCACTTAGGAAGGCGGAGTCTCTGGTGCGCCAAGGGGAGAGGGAAAGTGGGCGAATCATCCATGCGGTCAGGGCTGAAATTGAAAAAGGGCCCCTGGCTCGGGTTGAATATGTCAGTTTATGCCACCCTGCTAGTTTAGAGAAGGTAGAGAAAATTCATGATGAAGCGCTTCTTGCCCTGGCAGTTTGGATCGGCAAGGCCCGTCTCATTGACAACACGATTCTCAAGGCATAGAGGAGGAAATCATCTTGGTGGTAGAGGCGAAAAAGGGAATCAGGGGAAGAGTCCGGGAAAATCTCAGGCGTTACTTTTTTGCTGGTCTCTTGGTGCTTCTCCCCTTAGTCATTACGGTTTGGTTTCTCGGTTGGGTTATCGGCCTTATGGACGGCCTCCTCAACGTTCTCCCTTCCTCTCTTCATCCTAGTACCTATCTCCCGTTTGCTATCCCCGGACTGGGCACGCTTTTCACTCTAGGTCTAATCCTTCTCCTCGGTTTTCTTGCGACGAGCGTGGTCACGCGCAGATTGCTTGCGCTCTGGGACAACTTCTTAATGCGTATCCCGATCTTCCGAGGGATTTACACCTCAGTGCAGAAACTCGTGGAATCGATTTTTAGCCAGGAGCAGGGTGGAAGACAGGTAGTCTTGATCGAGTATCCTCGTAAAGGGATCTACACTGTAGGCTTCGCGACGGGACTCGCGGAAGGCGAGCTAGAGAAGAGGGGAGAAGATCGTCTTGTCAATGTGTTTGTTCCGACCACGCCGAACCCGACAGCGGGATTTTACCTCCTGGTGCCGGAAAAGGAAGTAGTCCCTCTTGAGATGACACCTGAGGAGGCCTTCAAGCTCATTGTGTCCGGGGGGATGATTACCCCAGAAGAGAAGGTCAAAGCCACAGACCGCTGAAGGCTTACAGCTTTGACTTGGGATTGAATTTTAATGGCCGAACCAGAGGAAAAGATTGTTTGCGTCAACCGTAGGGCGAGGCACGACTACTTTATTGAGGAGACCTACGAAGCAGGCCTGGTATTAAGGGGAAGTGAGGTTAAGTCCCTGCGTGATGGAAAGGCGAATCTCAAAGACAGTTATGCCCGTATCCTTAAGGGCGAGGCCTTTCTCCTCAATGCTCACATCAGTCCTTATTCGGCCGCCAATCAGTTCAATCACGAGCCCACACGCACCCGAAAGCTCCTTCTTCACAAACAAGAGATCCGGCGTCTCACAGGCAAAGTTATGGAGCGGGGGTTGACCCTAATCCCATTAAGACTATACTTTAAGAGTGGAAAGGCGAAGATAGAGCTGGGTCTGGCGCGGGGGAAGAAGCTTTACGATAAGCGGGAGACCCTGCGAAGAAAAGCGGCTCAACGGGAAGTGGAGCGCTCTTTGAAATCACGAACTTAGTGATGAGTAATGAGTGCTGAGGACTGAGCTGGGAGCTTGATTTTGTCAACTTAGACTCAGCACTCATTTCCTTTAAACTCATTGCTAACTTGGGGGCGATCTGGGTTCGACGGGGGTAGGAAGTCAAAGCGGCATGCCGGGGTCCTGTTGGCCCGTTAAACAAACAGGTCTGCAAATTTAAACGCAGATAACTTCGAGTACAAACTGGCTGCCTAATCGCAGCTAGCGTCTTACCGACTTTCTCCCACGGGGTTGGATAAGGCGTCATTTAGTGGGATGGGCTGATTCTCCTGCCGGAGGGGATGAGGCCGAGATCTAAACCGGCTGGTCCTGAGAGACCCTGCCGTTGGGGGCTTGAAGGATGAGATTAAAGCATCGGCTAAGCATGTAGTCGCTTTTGGCGGAGCACCTTCGGACGGGGGTTCGATTCCCCCCGCCTCCACCAGAATTTTTGCTCCGCAGCAACAGGAAAGGGGTCGGGAGTCTTTTATTGGCCTAATCTTGGGCCGCCGGAGTGGGTTAGCCCGATCTCGGCTTTCCCAGGAAGTAACCGTTCGGCGGTGAGTTCACGGTCGAACCGCGTGCCACTTTTTTTGAGAGATCCTTATTTCCGAGCCTCCGCTCCAACTCATTGCCCGTCACTTTCACGTTTTCGGAATTGCGAAAATAAGAAAATATCGTTCGGCCGGGAATTGTGGAGCTAGGCTGGGCTCTGCGGGTCATCATAGCGCTTCCATTTCTCGACTCCTTTAAGCGACGGCAGCTGCCTGACGAATCCAGTTTGGCGCGATCTCATTGTCACTGAGATCCCTTGGTTTTAGGCAGGCAACGCCGCTATATTTGCAAGGGAACATTACCGCAGTTGCACTAGAAACGTTTGAATGTCCTATCGGCTTTACGTTGACACCTCGGTCTTCGGTGCTCTTTTCGATGAAGAGGATCAGGAGCGGATTAAACTGACCAGGATAGTTCTTCGGAGGATAAGGCACACGCCCTTTGAGGCGTTTATCGGAACACCAGTTTTGGAGGAGATCAGTATTGCACCGCCGAGGCTTCGATTGGCCCTTGAAAGGCAAGTCAGGAGTCTGTCGCCGACTTATCGAAGAAGGACCGGTGTCGCTTAGGCTAGCCGAGGCGTACATGGCCGCCCGGCTTGTCCCGCCACCGAAGCGCAATGACGCGAGGCATATTGCCCTTGCAACGGTCGCCGATCTTGACGCGATTGTCTCGTGGAACTTCCGTGATATGGTCAACTTGAAAAAGAAGAGTATTGTCCACTCAGTGAATGCAAGATTCGGCTACCGGCTGATTGACATCATTTCGCCGTTGGAGGTACCGCGTGAATAAGAAGCGCCAGCGAAAAGAAAAATGGGACTATGACTCTTTGGAGTGGATCCATCGGGCCCGTGCTCAAATCTATGAGGCGGAAAAGAGGCGACCGTTGACGAAGCTTACTCCCCGGCTATCGCCAGAGGCGGGGGCGATCGCTCGCCGTCTGAAATTAAAGATGATCCGTTCCGCAGAGTTGCCTAAAAGACGCAGTCAAACCGGATAGGCCTACGGGGGCCGGTCTAGATATCTGGATTTCCGGGGCAGTATGCTGCAATTGAGAGATAGAATATGGCTCCTGGGACGTTATCTCGGGACACCGAAGTGTCTTAGCCCGATCCCTGTCTGCCGTGTCGGCACAGGCAGGTCGGCTTTCCCAGTAAGTAGCCGCATGCCGCTTTCTTGAGAGTTCCTTATTTCCGCGCCTCCGCTTCAACTCCTTGTTGATGCCAGTTGGGATGTACAGTGGGGACAGCGCGTGGCCTTGAGCGCAATCGCGGA
>JAHFAO010000170.1 GCA_023250515.1 Deltaproteobacteria bacterium
AGCGGCAAAATCCATCCGTCCGTGGCTTAACAGGTCGAGCATCGCTGCTTGTTCGGCTAGTTGAACCGGGTGATGAACCGGTAGCGTGTTCACGGCGACGCCGAGACGCAGCTTCTTTGTCCTCTGCGATGCGGCGCCGAGGACGGCATAAGGCGCAGAGAGCAGCGAGAATCGGGGTTGGCAATGAATCTCGGCGATCCAATACCCTCTGTACCCGAGCCGGTCAGCCAGCTCTGCCTGCTCAAGAAACTCATCTAAGCGATGTACGGGCGATGCCTCTGGAGGACACTGGATCTCCGTAAACAGACTAACTTGCATGAGGTCTCCTCCAAACTAGCTGTTACATCTTGGGCAGGACTTCCTTAACAAACTTTAACTCGATGAGCTGGGTGTGGGGGATCTCCTCCTTTACCTTTAGAAACTCTTTAGCGAGCCTTATGTCATTGTTGAGACTGGTTGAAATGATACCTCCGTCCTCATTTAAAGATCTAAGAGCGAACTGATAGACCTTACCTGCATATTCGTGACTAATATTCAGGTAGCTCTTCATGATGTCGAGGGTCTCCTGTCTGTTGTTTTTGTAAAACCTAGTCCCTTTCAGTGTTGCTCGGATGACTCTTCTTATCTGCTCTGGCCCTTTTTCAATCTTTTCCCTTGTGGTTGCTAATCCCCCCAGAGGCAAATCCACGACATCGCCGAAATAGAGGATATTGCTGAAGCCTAGCTTTTCGGTCCTGTCAATATAGGCCAGGTCCAGCGGGGTAGCGTCGACGAACCCCGCTATTAGAGCAGCCAACCGGTCGCTAGAACCACCAACAGTAAGGATCGTTGCATCCTTATCTGGATTCATACCTTCTTTTCTCATGGCCTCCCTAAGCAGGATGTGCGGCGTCGATCCAAAAGAGCTGATGGCTACCTTTTTTCCCTTCAAGTCCGTGATCCTCTGGATACCAGGTCTGCCAATCAACATGTGGAGCGGCCGATCGAAAAACCCCATGACCACCTTAACCGGCATCCCTTGTATAGCGGACCGTGTGACTACGCCCCCTACAGTTGAGTAATCCAGCTCTCCGGACAATAAAGATGCGGGGTGTAAGCCTGTTCTCATTACCACCTTACGAACTTCCAGACCCTCCTCTTTATAGAATCCCTTTCTCTTGGCGATCTCAGTCGGGATCTCATAGAGGCCAGGCGTTGAGATCCCTATATGGATGACCTCCGCTTTTACTGTAGAAAAAGACAGGACTACATTAATTACTAAGAAAAGGATCGCAAATGAAAGGCTCACACGCATTCCTTTAGGCATTTTCAGGGGAACCTCCTATTTAGTTCTCGCTGAAAAAGTAACGTTCACCCTTCGACAAAAGCTCAGGGCGAACGGAAAACATTGTTGCAATCGTGGATGATGTTTCCGTTCATGCTGAGCCCTTCGATAGGCAGGCCGTTCGTCCTAAGGCTCTCGAAGGAAACGGCCTGCTACTCAGGACAGGCCTGTCGAAGCATAAGAACCATTTTTTTAGTGAGAACTTACTTGAGAATCTCCTTGAGTTTGTTAGCCACTGCCGTGTCCAGCTTAAAGAATCCGTTCACCAACTTCTCCAGCTCTTCGCCGGCCGCGGGATCGACATCCAAATTTGCCTTCCTGGCTTCCGCCAGGAATTCCGCGTCCTTCATAGTATCCTGGAATGCCCGGCGTAAGAGCTGTACACGCTCCTTAAGTGTGCCAGGTGGCAAAGAGTAAAGGTAGGTAATGGCGCTGGTGTCATGAATGCCTACCTGGATTAGCCTACGCGCCTCATCGGTCTTGGCCAGGTTGATGGCCAAGGGGACGTTGGGAAGCTCAGAGTGGGGTCTGGGGGTATTCTGCAATACGACAATCGCTTCTCCTGACTCCAACCCTTTCCGCCAAGTCGATTTTGCTGACGCCCAGGATAGGCCGCACAAGCCGTCCACTTCGCCAGCCTCTGCCGCCAGTCGAACCTCCGACGTCCCCTTATACCCTACGACCACCTGGATGGGTAGACCAAGCGCTTCCTTTAGAACGATGGAGTTTTCATAAGTGGACGCGCCAGGCGGAGTTGACCCCAATTTAACGGGCGTCTTGGAAGCAAACCACTTTTCAACGCTTGTGATACCGCTCTTTCGGGTTAAAACGCAAAGATCATGATTTCTCACAGGAGACCCGACGTATTCGAATTTCGTCACATCAAATTCCAGCCCTTTTCGACCGACGACCTGCGCGACGACCAGGGTACCGATCCAGTTACCAATCGTCAGGCCATCAGGCTTGGCCACCTTATACAGATGATTGACAGCTATCACGAAGCCGGCACCCGGCATGTTCTCAACGATGATCGTCGGGTTGCCGGGGATGTGTTTGGCCATGTGGCGCGCGAGCGTTCTGGAGTAAGTATCAAAGCCCCCTCCCGGCGCCGCGCCCACGACGATACGGATGGTCTTGCCCTTAAAAAATTCGTGCGTCGTTGCATATGCCGCAGCCGCAGCGAGGGCAAAAGCAACGATCGCTACGATCAGGCAAATTCTTCTAACCATCACAGTCCTCCTTGCAGCTTGTCCAACAAGGACGGCTACTTTAGAACCTCCTTCAGCTTTGCCACCAGCGAAGGCTCCAGATTAAAGATCTCCCTAACGTTCCTTTCCAGCCCCGCGCCGTCATCTGGGTTGATATCCAACCTGGCTTTTTTGGCCTCAGCCAGGAACTCTGGGTCCTTCGTGGTATCCATATAGGCCTTGCGCAGAATTTGCACGCGATCTTTGGGCGTTCCCGGAGGGAGGAGATAAGGACGGGTCGAAGGTCCATGGACCCGAGTGACCACTTGGATTAATTTTCGCGCCTCCTCGGTTTTCGCGAGATCAAATGCGACAGGGACATTCGGGAGTTCCGGATGCGCTTTGACGGTGGCCTGGAGGACAATCACCACATCTCCCGACTCCACCTCCGTACGCCAAGTAGCCTTGAACGACTCCCAGGCGTTGCAAACCCCTTGAACCTCACCGCTATTAAAGGCGAGCCTAATGGGAGCAGTCCCTTTATAGCCCGTGACAAGCTGGATCGGGAGACCCAAAGTAAGAGCGAGGACTTTGGGAATGTCGTCCGTAGCCCCGCCTGGAGTAACTCCCCCAAGTTTAACCGGTGTCTTCGAGGCCATCCACTTTTCTACGGATGTAATCCCTGTCGCCTTGGATAAGCCGATCATGAAGTTGTCCTGAGCCGGGACACCTATGTACTCAAACTTCCGGCCGTCAAACTCGATCCCTTGCTTCCCCAGGAGCTGCTGCAAAAACAAGCCGCCGAGAATATGACCAATCGTAAGACCGTCAGGTTTGGTCACTCTGTAAAGATGGTTGGCTGCGATTAAGCTCCCTGCTCCCTCCATATTCTCGACGATAACCGTAGGATTACCGGGAATATGTTTACTCATATGCCGGGCAATGAGCCGAGAGTAGGTATCATAGCCGCCGCCTGGCGCGAGGCCTACAATGATTCGGATGGTCTTGCCTTTATAGAATGGTTCCTGTGCAAACACGGATACGTTAAAAGATAAAGGGAGAAAGAAATATGAGGATAAGAGAAGAAGAATGAAGGATGTACTTATGTTAAACATAATGACCTCCTTTCAGCTAACCTTTAGCCTGTGAATGCTCTTGATAGAGCTGGTCTGTCTTGGCGGCCATGATGAAGTCGTTCCTGTGCAGATCGCGAATCTTATGCGTCCACCAAGTGACCGCCACCCTACCCCACTCGGTTACAAGGCGAGGATGATGACCCTCGGCTTCGGCCAGGTCTCCAACAGAATGGGTAAAGGCCAACGCCTGGACGAAGTTGGGGAAGCGGAATACACGGTCCAACTTTCTGATTCCCTCCTCGGTAATCAATTTCCATTCGGACACCTCGGGATGGAGTTCAGCGATATCACCCTCGGTCACATGCGGGGCATCAGCCCGGCACGCCACACACTTCTCTTGCGTCAATGCAGCCATGATGAGCCTCCTTCTGCTATCTAAGAATCTCTGGGTGTCGTTATCGACCATCCCGCTAAGAACGAAAAGTCTAAACGAGTTTGAGCTGGATGAGTTTTTTGTCGATGACAACGTCTTCACTAACGGCATCTGGCCTAATTTTCCAAAGCTGCATAAGATCGGTGCCTATAATGACCTCTTCAGAAAGATTGCGGGCCACAACGAAAGGATGGATGATAGAAACCCCTTTCAATTGAAAAAGGAGGCCCACCATCTCGTTGGTCTTGAGTCTTCCCTTGCCATCTCCCAGTTGGAATGTCCATCCCGTGGGCGCCTTGAGCAGCCTTCCAACCTTTAAAGCAATGTCCCGGCGAATGAGCGATTTGGAAGCACCGGTGTCAAAAAGAGCATTGACTACGACAATGCCTCGATCCCCGCGAATGCGTATCCTCTTTGAGACCATTCCCATGACTTGATGCTAATACTATACTTCCGGTGCCGTCAAGGTTGATGTAACCACGCACAGAGATAATTTCATTTCGCCTTTGACAAGATCTGCATGACCTCATCAGAGTTCATGACGTAGCCAAGGAAGTCGTCGATATTCGCCAGGCTGGCAGCTTGAGCCTCAGGTGTCGCCGAGTAGGTGCAGTCTCTCAATACCACGGTGACAAGATCGCGAGCCTTGGCGTCCCTTGCCAGCCACTCAACGCCCCAGTTGGTGCTACCTCCGGCTACTATGAGGATCCAGGCTCCTTTGATCCTCAGCAGCGCCTCCATCTTGTTATCGTGAAATGCACTCGACCTCAGCTTGGTGATAACGAAATCATTAGGTTGGGGTTTAAGTTCGTCTATGATTTCCGCACCCGGGGTTCCCTTGACACAGAGCCTAGGTCCGCTACGTTGCAGAAAGGGAGCGCGCTCTGGCGGATAAGGCATCGCCGGATCGTTCTCCACCCGCGTATAGATAACGGAGAGCCGAAGCGAGTGGCCAAGGTCAACGAGGGCCCTTGTTCGTTTTACTGTCTCCACCATCTCTGGCTTGGAGAGCGACGCTCTAATGAAGTCGTTCTGCATGTCATGCAAAACGATTGCGGTATTTGAGAGACCTATCGGCGGTAAAGGCGCGCCCTTCATAGAATGTTAGGAAATTCCTTTTGAGAAACGGCGGAGGGCCTTGTTTTGTCGAGGAGGCTATGCGATATTGCCTGCCCTGTCAAGGTTGAATTGGCCTCAAGTGGCTTGATGAGCCTGTGTCACGTGCCGCTGTCAATAACTAGCTGTCTCTGCTCATGGCTCTCTACGGCTCCTGGAATATATTGTCTAACCCAATCTAACTCCCCCGTACTTCAACATCTCTAAGGAGTTCTTCCAAGTAGGGCTTAGAGGGAAATTCAAAGAGTAACAGCGCGCCGCTGGCAATGGAGAACAGATATTGATCCCAGGCGTAACCTCCGATCAAGGCTAAAATCAACCCGTAAACTGCGATGGCTTCCACGATGGCAAAGGCTACGATTTTACCTGTGATATAGGAAGAGATAACTCCCGCAGCCTGCTCTTCAAGTGGAGACTTGTGTTCTTGCAAGACCTGAAGGAGCTTAAACTTCTTAGCCCCTCCAAAGATTGCCTCTTTGGCAAGGAAGCGCTTTTTCCACCATATGAGATAACCCAGGTCAAGAATTGCAAGCAGCCATAAAACCATTCTTGCAGTCTCAGAAAAGGAGTACCTTGCTGGAAATTTCGGGTTTGCCAGAATGAGTTTTGCGATCCAAAGATAAAGGAGGATGGCAATGATAAAGGCCATCCACAACACAACAAGGACTTTATGCTGGCTCTCCAGCGTCTTTCTATACTCCGGCCGAATCATGCCGATACCTTGGATGGAAATGGAGGGGTGAACCGAGCACGGGCAGCGGCCGCTTAGGGAGAGGGTTTCGCGCTGAGTATTCGCAGGCCTGCTGCCGCGAGCTGATCGGTGATCGGAAGATTAAGGCCAAGCTGCCGTCCAAGCTCGGCGGCCAGTGGAATATCCTTGCCGAAGATGTTTCTGCCGGGGCGGGGCGTGGAACCTGCCCCTGAGGGGTCAAACGTTCTCTCCCAGTGGTCCAAGACAGTGCCGGTATACGCCTGCCGCAACATCTCCAGGGCCTCACGATATGGGAACCCTGCGGCCTCTCCGATCTGGATCGCCTCCTGGATGATGAGCGTTTCAGCTCCGCTTGTCAGGTTTTTAATGATCTTGGCCACGTTACCAGCGCTTAGCGGTCCCACGTGCAACACCCGCTTGCCCATCTGGAGCAAGTGCGGTCTCGCACGATCAATGAGCTCAGCAGGTCCGCCAACCACAAAGTCCAGGTTGCCTTCGCGGACAACGCTCGGCACTCCGAGCATACAAGCATCCATAACATAAACGTCCCGCTGGCGGGCGGCATCGGCCACCTTCCTCGTGGTTTGCGGAAGGATTGTGCTATGGAGAAGAACGAGAGTACCGGCCTCAGCTCCCTCTAGCAGCCCGTTTTTGCCCATCACGCAATCAAGCACATCCTGGTCCGTGCGCACGACCACATCGACGATGGTTGATGCTCGTGCGACTGCCGCAGCCGATGCTGCAATGGCGGCTCCTATGGATCGCGCCGTTTCTAGTGACGGCGGGTAGGAATCGTACACGGTCGCCTGCACGCCAGCCAGCTTCAAGCGCTCTAGCAGCGCGCTTCCCATGGCCCCCACGCCTACCATTCCTACTTTTTCCATTGTACCTCCATGGTTTCCTCTCCCTCCGTGGAGGGAGAGGATGGAAGGTGAGGGTGGCATTTGCCGTTTGTCCCTCACCCTTTCCCTCTCCCGCCGCGGGCGCCGCGGGAGAGGGCAGAAGAAAATAATCTTGAATATGTTTTTTCGGGCCTAGTCGTCGACAAGCCTTCCTTCGTCCCTGCCTCCACCATGCTGATAAACAATCCTTTTCCCTGTCGCTTCATCGATTTCAGACCGCTGTCCACCTGCCTTGGCGAGATCTTCCGGTGTCGCTTTGTTACTGTTGCCTAAAAGAACCATGGGTTCATCATAAGGATTCGATCCCTCATAGTACTCATGGGCCGGAATGCTGAGGACCATCCCTGGAGAGAGTTCATGGGTTTCATTGGGTCCTTTCATAACTCCTCGTCCCGTTATAACGTAGTACGTGCGGTCCGAAGGATGGTTGTGCATCGTTTGGACATCTCCAGGGGGAAAATAGAGCAACCATGTGTGCAGGTTCTCCCTTCTGAACAGGTCGACCCTTCTTTGCCCTTTCTTCCTTTCTTTGGACGCCTCGTTTACATCTAAGAGCTTCATGGTTTCCTCCTTTGAGTTTTTTGATTCAAATATACAATCGTGGTCACGCCTGTCAAGCCTATTGGTTGTCAAGCCA